>JBGUVL010000035.1:0-77713 GCA_045134375.1 Breznakia sp.
GCAGGAATCAATTGTATACAGTACAAAAATGGAAGGCGTGTAAATATAGCAAGCTATGCGGAAATGTGCCTTAGAACATCAACAAAATGTGCCATGCTCGTATCAGAAGGAGATGTAAGAAATACTTATGGAGTTCATGCTGTAAGAATATCGAAGTATGGAGGATGCTCTGAAACATGTCTACCTTGGCAAGGTAAAGTATATGTTGATGATGTTTGGTCAGGAGGAACAAAAGAAGAAGCAGAGGAAAAGAAACTCCTTTTATTGAGCGAAGCCATTGAAGGAGGTCTTTTTCATCCGAGCTGTAAACATCGTTCAACGACTTATTTCTATGACCTAAAAAAAGAACAAGGCAAACTACAGGATGATGGTATCGAGAATCCACCTGAAGAACAGGAACATAGGAAGAATCAGTTACATATCCAACAACAGAAACGTCTTGAAACTGGTTCACTTGATCCACGAAATATTGAAACAGCAAGGCAAAGAAAAGAACAGTGGATTGAGAAGGACAAGATTGTTAAAGAAAGTGTAAGATTTTTTTATTGTTTTCGTTCTATTATTAAAATAACAAAAGGAGGGATTTCTATGTGTAGGAACTACGAAGTAAAGGATATTACAAAGACAAGTTGAGGTATTTCGTTTTTGCCAAAAATAAAGGCGGAAGGAGCGAAGACATTTGAAGTTGTTTTTTCTCGCTTGCAAGCAAAAAAATCACTATGGATAGAAATTCCAGTACCGATGGAAATGCAAAATCAAGTTTTAGATTTATTTTTCGTTGATATTCGAGGTAATCTTTATCAGATGGAAACCAAAAAGCAATCGGATTGCATCGGTTTTTATACTAACAAAGTTGGATTCTATATTTTAATGGCAAGAAAGCAGGAGAAATCAACCACATTATCAAAATTGCGATCTTCTTTATATCGCGTATAAAATGAAACGAAAGGAATGTGACTACATTCCTTTTTGTTTATTGACTAAAGTTTGATAGAAAGATAAGATAAAAGAAAGAAAAGAACAAAAATATTAGAGGAACGATAATGAAAAAAATAATAATGGGATGGATTTGTCTTTTGCTATGCGGAGGATGTTATAATTCCAAAGCGATGGAGGAAGATTATACTTATCTTCTCTTTGCAACACCATTAAAAGAACATGCGATTTGGTTGCAGGCAAAAGCAGGATTTGATCAAGCGTGTGATGATTATGATATAAAATGTGATTGGCTAGGGTCAACGGTAATTGATACGGAAGAAATGTCAAATGTGATTGCGACCGGCATCTTGCAAGATGCCGATGGTATCATAACGCAGGGAGTCGTGAGTGCCGAACTAATTAATCGAGCCAAAGAAGAGGGAATTCCGATGGTATTGGTGGATAGTGATGTTAGCACTTCGGATCGTCTTGCTTATATAGGAAAAGATTTTCATGCGCAAGCACAATTGTTGTTAGTCGATGTGGAAAAGCGTTATGGCAAGGAAAAACCACTAAAGATTGCGATTCAAGTGGCGGAACAAAGCTTTGCGATTGCGCAGGATCAAATTCGTGAAATTAAAGAAGTATTTGCGTCTCATCCAGGAGGATTTGAAATCGTTGCAATCAGTGAATCAAAATCGGATCCGGTTCGAGCAAAGAAAGAATGGCATCGAGTGTTGGCTGAAAATGAGGAAATCAATGTTGCGTTTGCACTTGCAGCAGAATCTGCAGCCTCTTGTATGGAAGCAAGTGCCGAATTACAGATTCGAAATCAGTTGCTTATCTATGGTGTCGATGAAACGGAAGAAAATACGCGATTAGTAAAAGAAGGTAAGATTGATGGGCTAATAGCGACATCCTTTTATGATTATGGTTATGAAAGTGTGGAAATCATCATGCGCTATTTGGAAAACAAGAAACTTCCGAAACAAAGAGTGTACTCTCCACAACTTACATTAGTGAATAAGGAGAATTTGGATGAATAATAAAATGAGAAGAGCGTCAAAGAGCTATAGTTTTCACCAGCGCGTCCATTTCTATAACATGATGATAACAGGGGTTATCGTTATTTGTATTATCCTTTATAATTTCATCACTGTTTTTTCCATCAATCGCTATAATGAGACAGTTAATTCAATAAATAATTTAGGAGATTTTTATGAAAATGTTGATTTGATGACACTGCACGTCAAAGATTATTTTTATACTGAAATTGATAATTCAAAAGAACGATATGAATATTACATGGAGAAGGCAAAAAAAATTTAAACAATTTGAAATTGGCAAGCAGCAGTGAAAATACATGGCGTTTTCAAATGTTAGAAAATATGTTGAATAACTATGAAGAAGTTTGCGTTCATTTGTTTTTGCATCTTCATGATAGTAATAACTACCAAGATGCTTACAATACTTTTTTGGAGACGGGAACCTTGATTGAAAAAACATCGACTAGTTATTATGATTTAATTGTTCAAGATATTAATGCGCAGTTAGAGAATTTAAAATTGATTCGTAACATGACAATATTTGCTTCCTTTTTTGTATTCCTTATATTGATTCTATGGGTTTGGAATTATTCGCATCAACTTACTATTTCGATTACTAGACCAATCGAAGTCTTGTTGGAAAATATTAGTAAGGTAAAGCAAGGGGAATACGATCTTTCACAAATTTCTTCCTCCAGTAGCGAAATGGAAAATCTTTGTAATGCATTGGATGCTATGGCACATTCTGTAAAAGCTAATATTCAAGCGACACAAGAAAATGCACGGTTGGAAAAGCAAGTTTTGTTGATGAAAAATGAGAATTTAAAAAAGGATGAACAATTGGCACAAAGTGAATTGAAAATGTTGCAGAATCAAATCAATCCGCATTTTTTGTTTAATACGATGAACGTCATTCATACGATGGCATTGCAGGAAGGGGCAGAGGATGCAGCGGATCTTTTGGTCAAAACTTCTCAATTGCTGCGCTATGGATTGGATAAACAATACCATCTTAGCGATATTCAAAGTGAAGTGGAAATGTTGAAAAATTACATTGAGATCCAACAGCGATTGGTCGGGGATCGCATTCAATTTCTGTTGACGTTAGAGGAAATGGAGCCTATCAAGAATGTTCCAATACCAGGCATGATTTTGCAACCTTTGGTGGAGAATGCTATCAAACATGGACTATGTGATAGTATCAAAGGAGGAGAGGTTGAAATTATCGTTAGTGGTGCAAATCATAAGGTTTATCTGTGTGTTAGTGATAATGGAAAGGGAATGGACAGCACTCATCTGGAGCGATTGATCATCAATGATTATCAGAGCGAAAGTGGTACCCATTTAGGGCTTTATAATACAATAAAACGGTTACAGATGTTTTATCAGAAGGGGGTTACTATTTCCATCAATAGTGATCTTGATTGTGGCTTTGAAGTCATTATTGAAATTGAACTTTCCTAAGAAAATAAAGGAGACATTTATGTATAAAGTGATGGTCGTGGAAGACGAAAAGATGGAACGTGATTTTCTCTGTTCTCTGATTTCTTCATTTGATCTAAAAATTAAAGAGGTACAAAGTGCGGATAATGGAGAATCGTGATGGGAGCTATTTCAAAAGTTTCATCCAGACATTGTAGTAAGTGATATCAATATGCCGATTATGAATGGTCTTGATATGATCGAGAAGATTCGACGGCAAAATAAAAATACTATTTGTATCGTGTTAACCGCGTATGATTATTTTAAATATGCGCAACGTTCCATTCGTTTAGGAGTGGAAGATTTTATATTAAAACCAACGGAAAAAGAAGGCGTTTATCAATCTCTTTTGCATGCAGTGCATAAATTGGATCAACAAAATGGAGAGGTATGGAAAGAGAATAGCTTATTAGCGGAGAAGATGAAGCAAATGAAAACGTTGTTAGAAAGTGATTGTTTTTATGCCTTGCTATCGAGAAAAGAGGAAGCAACCGTTATGAAAACGATGAAGCTTGCGGATTATCATTACCGGGGTGGTTTTTGTATGGTGGTTGAGGATGTGACGCACTATATGGAAGCGATGAGACAATTGCGAGAAGCGCTGGAAGAGGAAGGGAAAGAGTGTCTGTTAGGGGCATTGAATAATCGTTGTATTCTATTTGTTTTAATGGATGAAATAGCGAGTCATAATAGTTCTTTTAATGAAATGTTGAAGCGATTTGGGTTGGATGAATGCAATAGTGCAATCGGTGCCTATCAAGATGATATCATGGGGCTTTATACGTCTTATGAGGATGCTTTGTATCGTTTGAATAGTGTACAAAATGCCATTGATATGAATGTATTTCGCGATGCGAAGGAAGCGGAATTATTAACGTTTGCTTTGGGATGGGGAAATCGGTTTGTAACCCATTTTAAAAGTGAACAATTATCAAATTATATTCGTGATTTTTGTTTTGAGATGATGCGTTTTGATCAAGAGGAACAGCAGCAGATCATCACGATGATGTTAAATCACTTGTGCAAAGAGATTGAAGAACAATACCATTTGCATGTCGAAGTCGAAGAGTTGTATCAAAAAGGTGAGGGGAAGGATTATCAAAGTCTCGAAATTATAATGATGCAACTATTTCAAAAATTGGATAAAATAATAACGAATGTAAAGTATCAAAACAGCTCACATTTGATGAAAAAGGCAATGAAATACATTGAGAAAAATTATCATAAACCAATTAGTTTAGATGATTTAGCACAGGAATTGCATGTTACTACTTTTTATATCAGTAAACTATTTATGAAAGAAGAGAATCGTAACTTTACGGAAATTGTTAATGATTTTCGAATTAAGAAAGCAAAACAATTGATTCGTGAAAATTGTTCTTTTAAAGAGGTTGCGGCAAGTGTAGGATTTGGTTCACAAAGCTATTTTACAAAGATATTCAAAAAAAAAGTTGGAATGTCACCAAAAGAATATCGAAATTTATTTTAGTAAAAAATGAGGGAAGTGAGACTTGCACTGACTTTGAAAAGCAAGTACAATTTTCTTTAGATATAAGGGAGAATGTTTATGAAAAAGAAACAAATACTTTGGTTGATGATTTGTTTATTGCTTGTACCATTATTATTTTTGAGTGTGGCTCATGCCGATGTGGGAAACTCTTTTAGTGGCAATGATGGCGGAGGTTTTTCTGGTGGTGGTAGCTTTGATGGATCGGGCTTTGGCAGTTTCATTTTTTTGGGTGGTGGATCGCCTTTTGGTAGTATCATTACCATTATTGTGATTATTATTTTCATCTATCTTCGACACCAACAGGGAACAAATGGAAACACGACCAGAGGCTATGCAGAGCCACATCCTTATACGAATCCTTCTCGTATTTGCAATGAGGCAGAAGCAATACGTAATATTCAACAGGTGGATCCTGATTTTTCGGCCGATCAGTTTAAAACTTATGCTTCCGAGGTATGGCTGACATTACAAGAAGCATGGGAAGCAAAACAGTGGCAAAGAGTACGTCCATTGGAAAGCAATGCATTATTCAATCTTCACCATCGGCAGATTCAGGAATACATCGATCATAATAAAACCGATCACATGGATTGCCAAAATGTCCGTGATGTAACGCTTGCACAGTTTAAAGAAGATGGAGCTTATGAAGTATTGGTTGTGAAGTTGTATGCGAGCTTGTTGAATTATGTGAGTGATGATACGACAGGGAAAATTATTGAAGGCAGTGACAAAAATTATGTTCACCGAACCTATTGTCTAGAGTTCATTCGCAGTAAGGGAGTTAAGACAGAGGTAGGAAAAGAAATGGGACTAACCAACTGTCCAAACTGTGGGGCTCCAACACAAGTCACAAGTAGTGGAGAATGTGAGTATTGCCATTCTGTAATTACCAATGGTAATTATGGATGGGTGTTAAATAAGTATAGCGCATGGTAATAGGAGGAAAGCAATATGGGTTTATGGAAAGCAGCAGTAACAGGTGCGAAGAAAACATTAGCGGATCAATGGCTAGAATATTATTATTGTGAATCATTAAGCAATGATGTATTACTAACAAAAGGAAAGAAAGTTGTCAATGGAGGAAGCAATACCAAAGGAAACGAAAATATCATTACCAATGGCAGTGGATTTGCGGTAAACGAAGGACAAGGGTTATTGATCGTAGAGGATGGTGCAGTGGTAGAATTTACGATGGAGCCAGGACGTTTTACCTGGGATTCCTCTAGTGAGCCGAGTTTGTTTGATGGTGGATTCAAAGGGTTAAAAGAGAGCTTTAAAATATTTGGAAAACGCTTTGTTCATGGGGGAACGGAGGCAAAAGATCAACGGGTCTATTTTGTCAATTTAAAAGAAATCATGGATAATAAATTTGGTAGTGCAACTCCAATGCCATACAAGGATCCTACGTATCGAGGCATTTATATTCGCTACTATGGTCAGTATTCTTTCAAAATAACGGATATGATTCGTTTCTATGCGGCGATTGCAGGCAACGTAAAAGACAGCTATACAAAAGCGGATTTAATGGCACAATGTCAAGCTGAGTTTGTCACAGCATTGGATAGTGCAATTGCTAAATGTGCGGATGAAGGATACCAGTTTAATGATCTTCCAAAAAAACAAATGGAAATTGCCGGTTTCATGAATGACGTGTTGGATCCAATATGGAGAGAAAAACGTGGATTAGAAATTGAAGCAGTGGCAATTGAAAAGGTTACTCCAGATGATGCCTCAAGAGCACGAATTGAAAAGATTGACGATGCGATCATGATGAGCGATCAACGTGTGGCTGCTGGTCGATTAACAGAAGCGCAGGCACAAGCGTTAGAAAAAGCAGCTTCTAATTCTGCCGGGGCGATGAATGGTTTTATCGGAATGGGATTTGCTCAGCAAGCAGGGGGAATGAATGCCGCTAGTTTATTCCAAAATAGCGAAGTACAGGAAGATAACCCTTTCTTTACCAAACCAAAACAAGCCACAAAGTCAACTTGGCGATGTGAATGTGGGAATGAGAATAGTGGAAAGTTCTGTAGTGAGTGTGGAAAACCAAGAGTACAAGAAGAATGGACTTGTGAATGTGGAAGCAAAAATAGCGGTAAATTCTGCAGTGAATGCGGGAAAGCAAAGCCATCTTTGTAATATTGGATAAAGAGAAGGAAAAGAGTAGTTCATAACACTGCTCTTTTTTTTAGAAAATGAAAAAATAGATATTGTAATTTTTATGAAATACAGTATAATGAAAATGTTTTCTAAACACAAACCAAAAGTTTAGTATTACTAAACATGTTAGGGGGTATGTTATGGATATAGGGCATAAGATTAAAGAATTAAGAACGAGCAAGAACTTAACCTTAGAAGAATTAGCGAGTCGCTGTGAGTTAACCAAAGGTTTTCTATCGCAGCTAGAGCGTAATTTAACTTCTCCATCCATTAATACACTAGATGATATTTTAGAAGCGTTAGGCAGTAATTTGTCGGATTTTTTTCAAGAAGAAAAGGCAGAGAGAATTGTGTTTCACAAAGAAGATTACTATCTGAACGAGAAAGATGGAGCAACCATTCATTGGATCGTACCGGATGCACAAAAACGTGCGATGGAACCTTTGATTCTAACGTTAGAAAAAAATGCGCATTCACAGATTATTATGCCATATGATGGGGAAGAATTTGGTTATGTATTGCAAGGTGAAATTGTCTTAGTGCAGCGGAAAGTGCGCTATGTGATCAAGAAAGGGGAAACCTTTTACCTAAATGGAAATCATAAACACGAACTGATGAATGAAAAAGAGGAAGCAGCGAGTGTTCTATGGGTGATGACACCACCAAATTTTTAAAATATAACAAGGGGGCTTATATGAAAAAATTAATACAGTTTAAAAATATCGTGAAGAGTTTTGACAACACGGTAGTTTTAAAAGGAATCAACTTAGATATCTATGAAAATGAATTCGTTACCTTATTAGGGCCTAGTGGTTGTGGGAAAACAACACTGTTGCGTATCCTAGGTGGATTCTTGGAAGCCGATGAGGGAGAAGTCATTTTTGATGGAGAAGAAATTAGTAATCTTCCTCCATACAAAAGAGAATTAAATACCGTATTTCAAAAATATGCTCTTTTTCCACATATGAGTATATACGATAATATTGCATTTGGATTAAAGATTAAGAAAATCAGCAATGATGTGATTCGTCAGAAAGTGATGAAGATGTTGAAGCTCGTTAATCTGGAAGGTTATGAAGACCGTAGAATCGATCAACTATCCGGTGGACAGCAACAGCGAATCGCAATAGCGAGAGCGCTTGTCAACGAGCCAAAAGTCTTATTGTTAGATGAACCACTGGGGGCTCTTGATTTAAAGCTACGTAAGGAAATGCAATTGGAATTAAAAAAGATTCAGCAGGAAGTTGGAATTACCTTTATCTATGTAACCCATGATCAAGAAGAAGCTTTGACTATGTCCGATAAAATCGTTGTTATGAAAGAAGGAGAAATTCAGCAGATTGGTTCTCCTGTGGATATTTATAATGAACCAGAAAATGCTTATGTTGCGAACTTTATTGGAGAAAGTAATATTATTGATGGTGTTATGTTGGATGATTATTTGGTTTCTTTTGATGATAAGAAATACGAATGTGTCGATAGTGGTTTTGCGAAAAATGAAAATGTTGATATTGTCATTCGTCCAGAAGATATTGATATTGTGGCTCGTAATCGTGGTAAAGTGAATGGGAAAGTGAAGTCCATTCTCTTTAAAGGGGTTCATAATGAAATCATTGTGGAAACCGTACAAGGAAGTAAAGTCGAAGTCGTGATGAATGTTTCCAATAAAGAACCAATTTACAATGAAGCAGCAGAAGAATACATTTCTGCCAATAGCTTTTATTTAGATATTGCTGATGTAGAAAATCTGAACGACGATGAAGTGATTGCTAGAGCGGATGCTCAGGCATGGGAAAAGGATAGTGAAGATTATGTTTCGTTGCGTAATATTGAATATGACGTCAAAGCAGAGGAAGGAACTTATCCACTGACATTCTCTACGCATGCCGGAACTAGCATTACGGTAACCATTACCGTTGTCAAACAGAAATATTTAGAAGATGCAAAGAGTGGGGTCGGTATTGCGGCTTTTGATTTCTTTAAAAATATTGATGAAATCGAAGAGAGTGTTGCTTTGGACACGGATTTAAAGACATGGGCAGATGCGGTTGCATGGGATTTAGAAAACGATGAAAAAATTGAAATTACCAATGTGGATTATGAATTTGATCCAGAAAATTTAACACCGGGATCTTATACGGTGACTTTCTCGACACGAGGAAGAGAGTTTAAGATTCACACAACGGAAAGTTCAAAAGAAGGAAAAACAGTGGGACTTGATTTTGATCCAGAAGATATCCACATCATGAGCAAGAAGGGTTACTAAAATGAAGACATACAATAAATTAGTACATCCTTATGTGGTGTGGATTGCCCTTTTCATTGTAGTGCCGATGTTGTTGATTGTAGTTTATGCTTTCTCGAAACAAGGAAATGATGTATTAACACTGCAATTTACCATTGATAATTTTATTCGTTTTTTTCAAGATGATGTGTTTATTTCGGTCTTGATCACTTCGCTTCGTATCGCGTTAATGACAACCGTTATTTGTATTCTATTAGGCTATCCGGCTGCCTATTTGATTGCGAAGATGAATGTGAAAAGCAGTGCCTTTTTTATCCTATTGATCACTCTTCCAATGTGGATCAATATGTTAGTTAGAACTTATGCGTGGGTTGGAATTCTTTCGGATAATGGAGTGATTAATAATTTATTAGCCTATTTTGGATTCGGTAAAATAAAATTGATTCATACTGAATTTGCGGTTATTTTAGGAATGGTTTATAACTTTATACCTTTTATGATCTTGCAGATTCATGCGGCGTTAGCAAAATTGGATAAAAGCTTGATTGAGGCAAGCAATGATTTAGGGGCAAATAAATTGCAAACTTTTCTGCATGTTATTTTACCATTATCATTGCCAGGAGTAATCTCAGGAATTACTTTAGTTTTCCTACCTGCGGTATCCAGTTTCTTCATTCCAAAATTATTAGGTGGAGGAAACCAATTGTTGGTTGGTAACTTAATTGAAAATTACTTTATTACGACAGGAGATTGGAACTTTGGTAGTGCCATATCCTTGATCATGGCGATTGTCATTATGCTTTCCATGTACTTAACTAAGAAAGTAGACAAGGAAGGCGGTGATTCGTAATGAAGAAAAGTAAGGGAATCGGAAGTAAGTTATATCTAGGGCTAATTTTACTGTTCTTTTATCTGCCAATCATCTATATGGTGATCTTCTCTTTTAATAAATCAAAATCATTATCAAAATTTACTGGTTTCTCACTAAAGTGGTATGAAAAAATGTTGGAAAACAATACGATGATTGAATCCATTTACTATACGGTATTGGTAGCAATCATTGCGACAATCGTTTCCACTGTGGTTGGTACGTTAGCTAGTATTGGTCTTTCCAAGTCGAAAAAGGTATTACGAGAAGTTGTATTACAGATTAATAATCTGCCAATCTTGAATCCAGAAATCGTAACTGCCATTGGTTTGATGTTGCTGTTTACTTCAATGAAGATTGAGAAAGGATTATTAACATTACTTTTGGCTCATATTGCCTTTTGTATTCCTTATGTGATGCTGAGTGTGATGCCTCGTTTACGAAGATTAGATCCTAATTTGGCAGAAGCTGCAATGGATCTTGGGGCTACGCCAAGCTATGCGTTGCGTAAAGTCATCGTACCACAGTTGATGCCAGGAATCGTCGCTGGTGCATTAACTGCGTTTACCATGTCATTTGATGATTTTGTGATTTCTTATTTTGTAACAGGGCAAGGAATCAATAATATTTCGATTATGGTTTATACTATGTCAAAACGAATTAATCCAACCATCAACGCATTGTCTACTTTAATCGTTGTGGCGATTACAATCGTTTTGATCATTACCAATCTATTGTCATTGCGTAAGAAAAAGACGACCTCTTCTCCAAGAGCAAAAGCAGTGAAAGCAACGATTGGAGTATTGTGTGTGGCTTTGTGTTTGTATGGATTAAATGTTTTACGAAATCGCAGTAAATCCAATTTTGATCCGATTGCAACCTATGGTTGTGATACCTTAAATGTTTTTAACTGGGGCGAATATGTCGGAGAAAAGACGGTTTCTGGTTTTGAAGAAAAATATAATGTTAAAGTTAATTATTCCGTATTTGCATCCAATGAAGAAATGTATACGAAATTGCTGGGTGGGGAAAATTATGATATTTTAGTACCAAGTGATTATATGATCGAACGTTTGATTCAAGAAGATCAATTACGAAAACTGAACAAGAAAAATATTCCTAATCTAGATCGTCTAACGGCAGGTGTGTTGAAATTACCTTATGACCCAAATCACACTTACTCAATTCCTTATTTCTGGGGCAGTGTTGGCATTGTTTACGATACGACAAAGGTGAGCAGTAAAGATGTGGAAAGAGAAGGATATCAAGTATTAAAAGATCAAAAATACAGAGGACAGATCTATCTTTATGATAGTGAACGTGATTCCTTTATGATTGCATTAAAAGCGCTCGGTTATTCTATGAATACGGAAAAGGAAAGTGAGATTCAAGAAGCTTATGAATGGCTGTTGGATTTGAAAAACACGATGGACCCTGTCTTTGTTACAGATGAAGTCATTGATGGTATGATCAATGGGGAGAAGAGCATAGCTATTGTTTATAGTGGAGATGCTGCTTATATTCAAAGTGAAAATCCTAATATTGCCTACTATGAACCAATGGAAGGAACCAATTTATGGAGCGATGCGATGGTCATTCCTAAAAATGCAGCATGCCCATTGTTAGCTGAAGAATTTATTAACTACAACTTAGAATATGATGTTGCTTATGATAATTCTTATACAGTAGGATATACCTCTAGTGTTGATGAAGTAATGAATGCGTTAAAGAGTGGAGATTATGCAGGAAGTAGTGCTTATCAACCGCGAACGGGTTATGCGAAAGATGAAGTATTTGTTTATAATGAAACTTTAAAGAAGAAATTGTCTGAGCTTTGGATCAAGGTGAAGGCAGCAAAATAAAGTCGATTATGGAGAAGAAGGATTTCCTCTTCTCCTTTTGTTTATCCTAAGGTATAATACATAAATAGGAGGAGTTTTTATGGCAACACCACACAATGAAGCATCGCCTTTGGAGATCGCACCTATTGTTTTGATGCCTGGAGATCCATTGCGTGCTAAATATATTGCAGATCATTATTTGGAAGATGTCATCTGTTTTAATCATGTCAGAAATATGCTTGGTTATACTGGTACCTATCGAGGCAAACGAATCTCGGTGATGGGAAGTGGAATGGGCATGCCAAGTATTGGAATCTATTCCTATGAGTTATTTGCGATGTATGGAGTAGAAGTAATCCTTCGTATTGGTAGTGCAGGTTCGTATTGTGAAAAAGCAAAAGTGAATGATATCGTATTGGTTAATCAAGCCTATAGTGAAAGCAATTATGCGAAAGTGCAAAATGGATATGAATTGGATCACAATTATCCTGATCTTACGATTAACGAAACAATCAAGCAATGTGCAAAGCGATTAAATCTTGCACTAGTGGAAGGATGTGTTCATTCCAGTGATGTTTTCTATCGCAATGATCCTACTCCTTACTATGAAACGCTATATCAACAATATGGGTGTTTAGCGGTGGAAATGGAAAGCTTTGCTTTGTTCCACAATGCGAATGTACTTCATAAGAAAGCAGCTTGCTTGTTAACGATTTCGGATTCATTTGTAGCAAAAGAAGAATTAAGTGCGAAAGAAAGAGAACAGTCATTTACGAATATGATGACATTAGCATTGGAGAGTTTTTTATGATAAAAGCAGTATTATTTGATATGGATGGCGTACTAATCGATACCGAAGTTACCTATCGCTATCGATTAGAAGAATTTTGTAAAAAGTATCATTACCCTTACACCATGGAAGGGTTGGATCGCTTGGTTGGTTGTTCCCATGAAATGGGGATCCAGCTTATCAAAGAAATGGTAAATGGATTGGTAACACCTGAAAAATTTTGGGAGCAGTGGAATCAATCGTTAATTGATGAACCAATTGATTATTTGCGAATTCGTGTCGATGGGGCGATGGAAGTCATGGAGTATTTAAAAGCCAATGGCTATAGGATTGGTTTATGCAGTGCGACAGAAAAAGAAAAAATTATCAGTGAAATGCAGGAAGCGGAGCTATTCGGATATTTTGATGCGATCACATCTGGTCATGAGGTGGCAAGGAGCAAACCTTATCCGGATGTCTATTTGGAAACCATCAAGCGCTTGCAGATAGAAGCTGAGGAATGTATTGTAGTAGAGGATTCTACCTATGGTATTACAGCAGCCAAAGCAGCAGGAGTATCCTATGTGTTTGCTCGTTATGTATCAAAGTTAAAAATTGATCAAAGGGAAGCCGATGAAGTAATTGATCATTTGACGGATATTATTCCTTTTTTAGAAAGGTAAAAAAAGTGCAATCTGCACTTTTTATGTATTGGTATGAAGAAAATTAGTGAATGCGTTGTAAATTGGTATAATGAGAATAAAAGGGATTTGCCATGGCGGGAAAATCGTGATCCTTATTGTGTTTGGGTCAGTGAAATAATGTTGCAGCAAACTCGAGTAGAAGCGGTAAAACCTTATTTTGAACGATTTATGGAGCAATTTGATAGTGTGGAACGTTTGGCTTTGGCAGATGAGGATCAACTATATAAAGTATGGGAAGGATTGGGTTACTATAGTCGTGTACGTAATATGAAAAAAGCGGCGCAGATTTGTGTGGAACACTACCAAGGGAAACTTCCTGTTGATTATGATGAATTGCTGCGCTTGCCTGGAATTGGTCCTTATACGGCAGGGGCTATTGCCTCCATTGCTTATCAAGCTAAAGTTTGTGCTATTGATGGTAATGTCATGCGCATCTATGCTCGATTATTCGCATTAGAAGATAATATTATAAGCGAAGCTTTCAAAAAGAAAACAGCGAATTTGATCCAAAAGGATATGGCAAAGGATATGGGAATCTTTAATCAAGGATTGATGGATCTAGGAGCGACCATCTGCTTGCCAAATGGAAATCCTCGATGCAATATCTGTCCACTCAATGATCTTTGTCAGGCATATGCGCAAGGAAAACAAAACCGTTTGCCTAACCGCATCAAAAAAACAAAGCGAAAAGTTGAGAAATTAACGGTTGAGATCTATGTCTTTAACGATCAAGTATTACTTCATCGAAGAAGTGAGAAAGGATTGCTAGCAGGGCTTTATGAATTTGTCAGCGTTGAAGGACACAAGGTCAAAAAGGACTATCCCAAACAGACGC
Organism: Breznakia sp.; assembly: GCA_045134375.1. Taxonomy (GTDB): domain Bacteria; phylum Bacillota_I; class Bacilli_A; order Erysipelotrichales; family Erysipelotrichaceae; genus JBGUVL01. Next base: position 14,379 of record JBGUVL010000035.1, read on the forward strand.
AATATTTAGGAAAGACAAGACATGTATTTTCTCATCGTATTTGGGAGATGAAGGGATTTTTGATTCCTTGTGAGCAGTGCTTTGAAAAAGAAGGCTATTTTTGGGATAGCATTCATCAAATAGAAAACGTTTATTCCATCCCTTCTGCATTTCAATTTTATAAAGAAAAACTGTTAAAATACAATGACTAGCCCAATCTTATAAGTCGCTTTATCATAGAGTAATAGCGAGGAGGAAGAGGGATGGAGCCAGTAGTAGAAAAGATCAAAGTAATGAAATTTGGCGGCACTTCATTAAAAAGTATTATCACACGTGAATATGTTTATGCTCATTTAATGAAATATGCAGGAGAAAGTAAAATTATTTTGGTCGTTAGTGCGTTAGGCAGATATCCAAATGCTTTTGCGACAGATACGCTTTTATCCTATGCGAATGATCGAATGAGCAAGGAGGAGCAAGCATGGCTGGCCTCCATTGGAGAGCAGTATGCCACTCTTCGTGTTTGCAGTGAATTGTTGGAACGTCGCTTAAAAGTACGTGCCGTGAGCTATCGAGAAGCTGGGATCATTACGGATGAGCAATTTGATTATGCGAATGTACTTCGACTGGATGATCAATATATTCAATCCTATTTAAATCATTATGATATTCTTGTGATAGGTGGTTTTCTTGGTGTTAGTGAAAATGGTCGCTTGACAACCTTAGGAAGGGGAGGAAGTGATTATAGCGCTGTGTTATTGGCAGACATGATGCAACTAAAGGAAGTTGAAATCTATAGTGATGTTGATGGTGTCTATGATAGTGACCCTAATTTAAATAAACATGCGAAGAAATATCCGCAATTAAGTTATGATGCAATGTTAAACCTAAAATCAAGAGTACTTCATGAACGTTGTGTCGATTACGCGAAAAAAGCAAAAATTGTCATTCATGTATTAGGAACATTCAGTGAAAATGAGGGAACCTATGTAAAATAAAGGTTCCTTTCTATTTGGGGAAACCATTGTGAAAATCATTGTTTTCGCATATAATGATGTCGTATTCAAAGAAATGAAAAAGGAAGGAGTGCTGAGGTATGGCTTATGAACCACGAAGAAAAATGAAATGGAATGGGAAAATCCTATTATTATTGCTTGCTGTTTGTGTTGCGATTTCAGCATTCACGATTCATTATTTCATTCGACAAGAAGAGGAAGTACAGCAATTTAATGTTTGCGGTTTTTCGCATGAAAAAAGTAAGGATCGATTGGAAGTATCCTATCGCGATACTTATGAACTAAAGGACTATTTATTTTATGGGGAAAGCTTAGATCTTTTTCATGGGAAATATAATATGGAAGAAAGTGATGAATTAGCTGGAAAAACAGTTATCCTACGCGATCTTTGTTCGGATAAAGAATATGCTTTTGTCATTCGTAATACCATCGATTCTCAGATTATGTTACATAATATAAAAAAAGGATATTATGAGGTTTTTGTGGTAGAAAATTTAAAAGAAAAACGGGTTGTATTCCAGGAGAATATTAGTGACAGTATCACTACAATACATCGCAATAATGCGAATTTAAAAGTAGAATTATTAGCGGATCAAAATTATTTCAATCAAAAAGGGGTATCTCTTCCACAAAACTATTTGTTTATTAAAGTAAGTAAAACCACCCTTCCAGAGAAGGACTATGATATTGCGATCGATCCTGGGAAATTGGATACGGATTTTCAATATGTCACGGATGAAGGCGGTAGTGCGAATGGTCTTATTGAATACCAGGAAACGTATCGAGCTGCACTTGAATTGAAAGAGCGTTTTGAAGCGGCGGGATTAAAAGTGTTGTTGGTAAGAGAGGAAGAGGAAGAAGTGAATAGTTATGGGGAAAATGGCAGACTTCATCGTGCGTATCAGGCGAATACAAAATATTATCTACGGTTGAGTTTTGAAGAAACGACCTATGATTATGATGGGATGAGCGTGACCTATTCTGCTCATGCGAATGGGACGATGAGCGATCAAGTAATTTACTATATCAAACGCAATTGTGGTGTTGCGATTTCCTCATTGTATAACACGATGAGTCCAGGAAGCTTTGCTGATGGATTATTACAAAGTAAATTAGATGGCAGATATTATGATGCGGATCTATGGATTCGTGAAGCTGGAGGTATGGCGACGCAGGCTGGGTGTTATTCCGAAAATGCAAAAGAAGGAACGGCTGCTTTTGCGAAAGACAATCGTCACGGAATGTATGCAGTAACGATTAATCTTGGTTATATCAGTAGTCAAAGTGATACACAGTATTGGAAAAATCATCGTGAGGAATATATGGATGCCATGGCCGAGGGGTTTATTCAATATTGGAATTTAAATCAAGAATAGAAATGGGGGAATAGGATGCGATATCAAATTGTGAGAGGAAGCAAAGCATTCGGTGCCCAGGAGGTATTTGAAAATATCACCTTCGAGGTAAAAGATAAAGAAAAAGTAGCGATTGTTGGAAGAAACGGCTGTGGGAAAAGTACGTTATTAAAAATAATCTGTGGTGAAGAATTTTTGGATCAAGGAGAGATTCATAAGGAAAAGGCAACCACGATTGGATATTTGGCTCAGACGACATTTGCGGATGAAACTTGCACCGTGGAAGAAGATTTTGAAAAAATGTTTGAAACGCTGCATCAGATGGAAAAAGAAATGAATCTTATCAGTGAAAAAATGGTCTACGATCATAGTGAAGAAATACTGAATGAATACGCGAATTTACAAGAACGTTTTGAGGAATTCGGTGGCTATACGTATCGAATGGAGATAATGAATATCTTTACTCGCTTTGGTTTTCAAGAAGAAGAACTGAAAAAGCCTTTGAATACTTTTTCTGGAGGACAGAAAACGAGAATTGCTTTTGTAAAACTATTGTTAAGCAAACCGGATATTTTATTATTGGATGAACCAACCAATCATTTGGATCTGGAGACGATTGAGTGGTTGGAAGGTTATGTGAAACGATATCCAAAAGCGGTTGTGATGGTTTCTCACGATCGTACTTTCTTGGATAATGTTGTCGATGTTGTTTACGAATTAGAATATGGTGTCATGCGGCGTTATCCTGGAAATTATAGTCATTATGTCGAAGTGAAAAAAAGTGATGTCGAACGTCAAAAAAGTGCTTTTGTCAGACAGCAGAAAGAAATTGCTCATTTAGAGGAATTGATCGATAAATTTCGTTATAAGGCGAGCAAAGCAAAATTTGCCCAATCGAAAATAAAATATTTAGAACGCATGGAAAAAATTGAAGATCGCCAAGTGGATGAAAAGAGTTTTAAAGCGCATTTTTCATCCGCGGTGAAAGGAGGCAATCAGGTTCTTCGCGTGGATCATTTAAAGATTGGATATGGGCAAGTACTTTGTGATATTAGTTTTGATTTATTACGAGGTAGTCGTTGCGCTGTCATTGGAAAAAATGGTACCGGAAAAAGTACTTTGATGAAGACGTTGATGGGGAAGATACCTGCTTTAGGAGGAGAATATCTGTTGGGACATCAAATCGAAGTTGGTTATTTCGATCAGGAATTGGCGCAATTTAATTCTGCAAATACAGTATTAGAAGAATTATGGGGATGTTTTCCGGAATTGGATCATACGGCGATTCGAAATGCGTTAGGTTGTTTTCTTTTTTCTGGCGAAGAAGTATTTAAGGAAGTAAGTGTTTTATCCGGTGGAGAAAAAGTCCGATTAACTTTAGCAAAGTTAATGTTGGAACATGGCAATTTATTGTTGTTGGATGAACCTACTAACCATCTTGATATTCCAGGAAAAGAAGCGTTAGAAGACTCTCTTTTTGATTATGATGGCACGTTATTGTTTGTTTCTCACGATCGCTATTTCATAAAACAGATGGCAACTGCTATTTTAGAACTTTCAACGGATGGTAGTGCAACCTATTATCCATTAAGTTATGAAGAATATCTACATCGCAATGATCGAATAGAGAAGAAAGAAAGTCCAATCGAAGGAAATAAGAAAAAAGAAAAACCACGGCTCATTAATTATGGAAAAGAGATCTCTCGATTGGAAAAGAAGATTGAAGAAAAAGAGATTTTATTAGAAGAATTAAGAGAATTGCGCTATGAACCAGAATATTACCAAGATAGTAGAAAAATGGCAAAATTAGATAGTGAAATTGATGATGTACATAATGAAATTGAAAATATGATGCGGCAATGGGAAGAATATAGTGAAATCATGGAAGAGAACCGATGATCTCTTCCTTTTTCATATGTCAAAAGTTAACTAAATAAAACATTTTGTTGAAATTTTATTGACAGAATCAGAAGAAAGGAGTAAGATGATTAAGGAGTTAGATATATCTAACTATATTTTTTGTTTATTGAGTTAGCTATTTATAACTTTAAAGATTGAGGAGGAAATCATGATGCCGTTACTATTTGCTGAATTGAATGAAAGTAAGGTAATTAAACGTATTTCCGGTAATGCAGAAATCAAACATCACTTGGAGAATTTAGGGTTTGTTCCAGGAAGTTCGATACGCGTTGTAAATAAAACATTGGGAAATATGATTGTTGATATTAAAGATGTAAGGGTTGCTATCGCAAAAGATCTAGCGAGAAAAATTATGGTTTAAGTAGGAGGAATTGGAATGAATTTAAAAGAAGCAAAAATTGGAACTACCGTGGTCGTGAAAAAGTTAAACGCCCAAGGTGCTTTAAAGCGCCGTATCATGGATATGGGTATCACCAAAGGAGTTGGCATTTATATAAGAAAGGTAGCGCCGTTAGGCGATCCCATTGAGGTTTGTGTAAGAGATTATGAATTATCATTAAGAAAAGCCGATGCTGCGATGATTGAAGTGGAGTAGCATCTTATTTTTCAAATCATAAGTTAGATAAAGCTAATAATAGAAGAAGGAGGAAATGGAATGAATATTAATGTAGCATTAGCTGGTAATCCAAATAGTGGGAAAACAACTTTATTTAATGTATTAACCGGAGCGAATCAGTTCGTAGGGAATTGGCCAGGTGTAACCGTTGAGAAAAAGGAGGGGAGATACAAAGCAGATAAGGAAATTCGAATTACGGATTTACCTGGTATCTATTCTTTATCCCCTTATACTTTGGAGGAAGTGGTTTCCCGTGAGTTTTTGTTGAAAGAATCTGTCGATGTTATTTTAAATATCGTGGATGGTTCCAATTTGGAACGAAATCTTTATTTAACAACCCAATTACTAGAATTAGGGATTCCTGTGGTTGTCGCTGTTAATATGTTGGATGTTATTGAAAAGCGTGGGGATCGAATCGATTATGCATTTTTAGCAACGAAATTGGATTGTCCAGTCGTACCCATTTCTGCTTTGAAGAATAAGGGAATCGTAGAAATGATGAACTGTGTAAAAAAAGTTTCTTTTTCTGATTGCAACCCCAAAAATATCTATGATAAAAAAATGAATGACGTATTACAGTCACTGGCATTGTCAATACCAAAGCAAATTGCGGAAAAGAAAGCGTTATTTTATAGTGTTAAATTATTTGAAAGAGATGAAAAAATCATTTCCGATTTAAGCGTGAGCTTGAATGATCAAAGGATAGAAGAATTGGAAAAAACGTTCGATGATGATAGTGAAAGTATCATTACCAATGCGAGATATTCTTATATTACCAGCATCATTGAAAAATGTTATAAAAAAGGGAATCGGGAAAGATTATCGACTTCGGATAAAATAGATCGAATTGTGACAAATCGTATTTTAGCATTACCGATTTTTGCTTTTGTGATGTTTGTTGTATATTATGTTTCCGTTACAACAGTAGGGACAATGGTAACCGATTGGACCAATGATGTTCTATTTGGAGAAATAATTCCACCTGCAATCGAAAGTTTTTTATCTTCGATCCATTGTTCACCATGGCTACAAGGCCTCATTTTGCATGGTATTGTAGGTGGTGTTGGTGCTGTCTTAGGATTTGTTCCTCAAATGTTTGTTCTATTTGCGTTTTTAGCAGCCTTAGAGGATTGTGGCTATATGGCACGTGTTGCTTTTATTATGGATCGTATTTTTCGAAAATTTGGATTATCTGGGAAATCATTTATTCCTATGCTAATTGGTAGTGGTTGTGGTGTTCCTGGTATCATGGCGAGCCGTACCATTGAAAGTGATCGGGATCGTAAGATGACCATTATAATAACCACATTCATTCCTTGTGGGGCAAAACTACCTATTATTGCTTTGATTGCAGGGGCATTATTTAATGGGGCTTCCTGGGTAGCACCAAGTGCTTATTTCCTAGGGGTTGCTGCAATTATCGTTTCGGGAATCATTTTGAAGAAGACAAAATGGTTTGTAGGAGATCCTGCACCATTCGTTATGGAAATGCCAGCCTATCATGTACCGAGAGTAGTCAATGTCTTAAGAAGTATGTGGGAACGTGGATGGTCATTCATCAAAAAAGCAGGAACGATTATTTTGTTTTCCACCATTATCATTTGGTTCTTACAATCCTTTGGAATGGAATCGGGAAGTTTTGCGATGGTCGAAGATAGGAATCATAGTTTCTTAGCCATGATAGGTCAAACTTTTGCTTGGCTCTTTGCTCCTTTAGGTTGGGGTAATTGGAAAGCAGCCGTCGCTACGATTACAGGTCTTATCGCGAAAGAAAATGTTGTTGCAACATTTGGTCAGCTGTATGGATTTGCAGAAGTGGCAGAAGATGGAAGTGAAATCTGGGGAACGTTATCCTCTAGCTTTAGCACCTTATCCGCTTATTCCTTCTTAACCTTTAATCTATTATGTGCCCCATGTTTTGCAGCAATCGGAGCAATCAAAAGAGAGATGAATAATGAAAAATGGACATTGTTTGCGATTGTTTATCAGTGTGTATTTGCTTATGCGATTGCATTGTTGATTTATCAGATGGGCATTGTTATGACAAGCGGAACGATTACCATGGGAACCATTTTTGCGGTTGCTGTAATGGTGATATTAATCTATTTGCTGGTTCGACCAGCAAAGCGTTCCGCAAAATAGCATCGGTTGAAATAGAAAAAATAAGGAAGACCAGCTATGAATCTGTCAAGTAAAAATGAATAGATTTGTACATTTTCTTTAAATTAAATTTTGGGTATACAAAAACTCATTTATTTAAGTCATCTTAAATAACGCACTGAAATAGATGATATGTATATGCCAAAATATTAGTTCTTTGAAAAATTATCGTTTGAAATTATTGGTATTTAAATTCTTCGTTAGGATGATTTAAGATCCAAAAGATATATCGACAAAGTTTGGCAGCACAATGCCCTAATGCATTGTAATGAGACTTTCCTTGAGATTTCTTTAATTCAAAAAAGTCTTTCATAGATCCAGGTCTTCTGGTCATATTGTATGCTGACCATATAAGAGCGTATCTTAAAAGTTTACTTCCTCTTTTAGACATTCTGGTTCTATTTGCACTCCATGTCCCCGATTGTCTTACCTTTGGATCAAGTCCTGCATAAGCAACTAGCTTTTTTGGAGAATCAAATCGTGTTATATTAATTATGGCAGACATGATATAACCGATTTCTATATCGTTAATTCCGATTAACTGATGTAATGGAGAATTAAGTACAGTGGGATGTTTCTTGATTTCCTTTTCGATTCTATCAATCTGCTTTTCTTTTAGATCTAAGGTTTCAATACATTGAGTGATATTTAAACCAATACTTAAAGAGTGAATACCAATAGAAGTTTTAGCTGCTTTCTTAACAGCTTCAATTTTAGATACAGGATATTTCCCCATGGAAGCTGTTTTAACTAAGTTTTTGAGCTTATCTATTCTTACTTCAGAAATATCCTTAGCAGTTGGATATTCCTTTAAAATAGCTCTAATACCAGCGGTATTGATATCTACAAGAGATTCAAGTTCAGGGAATACTCTATCAAGATAAGACTTAAGTTTGATCTTCATTTTAGATACATCAGTCATCAAGAACTGTCTTTGAAAAGCTAACTCTTTAAGTTCATTATTCAAAAATTCTTCATTATTTAGATTTAAATGTTCAAACGATAAAAACTGCGCGATAGCCTTGGAATCGATATTATCATTCTTGGCATCACGTAAAGAAATAGATCTAAACTTACTAGTCATATAAGGGTTGATTAAATAACACTTATATTTCTTAGAAGTTAGATAATTGAATAAGGTTTGATGATAGTGACCTGTAGATTCAAAACCAATCATTATCTCATTATCCTTATTCTTCCTAAGATTCGCTAATAATGTTTTAAAGCCTTTATCATCATTAGTGAAGTGTAGTGAATCAAGTATTATTTCACCTGTAGATGGATTATAGATACTTGCGACGTGTTCATATTTGGCAACGTCAATGCCACAAAACAGTTTAGTCATAAAAAGACCGCCTTTCTAGAACCTTGTCATTCTATAGCGGTCTTACCAGTGTAAACTTGCGTGACATAAAGATATCAAAACCTATCCAGCTATAAACAGATGTAATAAGATCCTATAGATTCACTCTCCCTTAAGTAGATATACCACATGATCAAATAAGAGTATTAAGGTTCTACTTACATTTTAAAGGCTGGAAAGGAAAAGTGATACAAGTGTTACAACAAGGTACGTTTGTATCATACAAGGATATAATGGAAATAAAAAGAAATTCACAGTGTTGGTGCGGTAGTGGAAAAAAATATAAAGCATGTCATGAAGAATTCGATAAAAAGTTAAATGTACTTCGTTTTAAAGGAAATATTATTCCTGAGAGAGCGTTGATCAAAAGTGATGCTGCTATCAAAGGCATTCGAAAAAGCGGGAAAATTAATACCGCTGTTTTAGATTATGTTGCTGCCCATATCAAAGCCGGTATAACTACAGAAGAAATTGATCAAATGGTAATGAAAATAACAAAGCAATACGGTGCAATTCCAGCGCAGTTGCACTATAATGGTTATCCAAAGAGTGTTTGTGTTTCTATCAATGATCAAGTGTGTCATGGCATACCAGATGAACAGACGATTCTAAAAGAAGGCGATATCGTCAATGTTGATTGCACCACTATTTTTCATGGCTATTATGCTGATGCTTCCCGCATGTTTATCATTGGGGAAGCGAGTGAAGAAGCAAAACGATTAGTACAGGTGACAAAAGAATGTCTTGAATTAGGAATTGCATCCGTAAAGCCATGGTGTCATGTGGGTGACATTGGAGATGCCATCTATCGGCATGCTTCAAAAAATGGATATAGTGTTGTTGTTGATTTTTGTGGTCATGGGGTTGGAAATGATTTTCATGAAGATCCTTTTGTGATGCACATGGCACGAAAGGGGACAGGCATGATTTTAGCTCCTGGTATGGTATTTACGATTGAACCGATGATAAACGCAGGGGATTATCAAATCGTTATTGATGAAAGTAATGGATGGACAGCTTATACGAAAGATCATTCGCTCAGTGCGCAATGGGAACATACGCTTTTGGTAACAGAACGTGGGGTAGAAATTATTACAAAATAATGTATGAAATAGAAAAGATTCTACTACGAAAATCAGAAAAAGAAAAAATGGGTGGAATCTTTTTTTGTGTTTATTGAGAAAAAAATAAAAAGATTGTGAAAACCAATCAAAAAATATAGGAAAGTAAGAAAAATAGGTATGAAATTAGATTTATCGCTAGACTTAATCCGTCACAAAAGGTAAAATGTATACGTTAAAGGAGGAATGTAGCAATGGATAAAACGGTGCTTGAAAAACACGCAAGAAATATCAGAAGGAATATTGTCAAAATGGTACACGCTGCAAAGAGTGGACATCCAGGCGGTTCTTTATCCTCAGCAGATATAATTACTTATCTGTATTTTAATGAAATGGATATCAATGATGCGAATGCGGATACTCAGAATCGAGATCGTTTCGTATTGAGCAAAGGACATGCGTCTCCACTGCTCTACTCAGTATTGAGTGAGAAAGGGATTCTAAAAGACGACCTATTAAGTTTCCGTAAGATTGATTCGATTTTACAGGGACATCCAAATATGACATACATCAGAGGTGTGGATATGTCAACAGGTTCTTTAGGACAAGGAATTTCTTGTGCCGTAGGAATGGCACTTGCCAATAAGTTAGATAAAAATGATCATCGTATTTATGCCCTATTAGGCGATGGAGAATGCCAGGAAGGGGAAGTATGGGAAGCGGCAATGGCAGCTGCCCATTATCACCTTGATAACTTATGTGCTATTTTAGATTATAATGGCTTGCAGATTGATGGGGATATCAGTGAAGTAATGAATCCAGCCCCATTCGAAGAAAAATTTGCCGCATTTGGTTGGAATGTGATTGCTATTGACGGTCACAACTATGAAGAAATTGCTAGTGCATTTGAAAAAGCAAGAGAATGTAAAGGTAAACCAACCATCTTGATTGCAAAAACAATCAAAGGAAAAGGGGTATCCTTCATGGAAAACAATGCTGGATGGCATGGAATTGCTCCTAACGATGAAGAACTGGCAACTGCAATGAAAGAGCTAGGTGATGAATAATGGGTAAAGCAACAAGAGAAGCCTATGGTAAGGCATTAAGCGAATTGGCGTTGGCTCACGACAATGTAGTTGTGTTGGATGCCGATTTATCCAAAAGTACGAAAACGTATGAAGCAAAAAAAGTAGCACCAGAGAGACATTTCAACATGGGAATTGCTGAGGGAAATATGATGGCAGTAGCAGCCGGATTAGCGGCTAGTGGAAAAGTTGTATTTGCTTCTAGCTTTGCGATGTTTGCAACAGGAAGAGCGTTTGAACAGATTCGCAACAGTATCTGTTATCCTAATTTGAATGTAAAAGTGTGCGCTTCTCATGCAGGAATCACAGTAGGAGAAGATGGCGCTTCTCATCAAACGGTGGAAGATATTTCATTGATGCGTTCGATTCCAAATATGAAAGTTTTTCAGCCTTGTGATGCGAAAGAAGCAGAGGCGATTGTCAAAGCGGTTTACGATATTGAAGGTCCTTGCTATGTTCGTTTAGGTAGACCAGGGGTAGAGGATGTTTATGAAGGAGATTACACTTTTGAATATGGCAAAGGAGTAACCTTACATCAGGGGAAAAAGATTGCTGTGATTGCTACCGGTATGATGGTACAGGAAAGTTTAAAAGCGGCAAAACTAGTGACGAATTTAGATCCAACGATCATCAATATTCATACCATTAAACCAATCGATAAAGAATTGATTGCTAAGACTGCAAAGACCCACGATATTATTGTCACTGTGGAAGAACATAGTGTCATTGGTGGATTAGGAAGTGCAGTAGCAGAGGTACTGGCTCCATTAGGATTATCCTGTCGACAGTATATGTTAGGAATGCAGGATGAATTTGGTCGCAGTGGTACACCTGCTGCATTACTTGACTATTATAAATTAGATGCGAAACATATTGCTGAGTATTTAATGAACTTAAAATAAGAAAAATAAAAACATCGACCAAAGCATTGCTTGGTCGATGTTTTGGTATGACCGATATCCCGATAGGCTTTGGTGATAGTTTACAAGGCGCAAGCTCGTCCGAATCGATAAACATCTGCGTACAAGAATGAGGGAAAGTGAAAGAACAGTGGGGGACACCTAAGTGGATGGGAAAACCTTTGGTTGGATTTGTCGAGCAATATCAGGCAGTAGTGAAGGCAACAGAGGGAATCTCATTCGCAAAGAAATCTTCGCAATACGAGGACTTTTCAATTATTTCGATTATTATTGGAATTGAACCGCCGTATGCCAAAGGACACATACGGTGTTGTGAAAGGAGCTACTAGTTAGACCAGATTCGATCACTCTTAATGAAAAGACTTGATGTAGACTAACATTTTACGATAAAATGAAACGGAAATAAGAGTAGTAAGGAGCGATGACAATGGCAATAAATTGCAATGATCTAGCAAGAGCAGCCACTCGTGCAGGAATGATATTACTGGAAAGTGGCGCAGAAACCTATCGTGTGGAAGATACGATGAAACGAATCTGCCTTTCCTATGGGGCTCAGGTGGTGGATTCCTATGCAACTCCGACGCTTTTGATCATTTCTTTTTCCTTGGACGATGAGCTTGTTCATAATGTAAAACGTACCCAATTGAAAGAAGTTAATTTAAGTAAAATTGACAAGGTCAACGACCTTTCTCGCTCCATCAGTGAGCATCACATTGAATTGTCTAAATTTAATGAAATACTTGAACAGATTGATTGTGAACCAAAGTATAAAAAAATTATTTTAATCAGTGCAGCGGCCATCTGTACCTTTGGTTTTGCATTGTTTTTTGGTGGCACTCTCAAGGATGCTGTTGCTAGTCTTGCTTTAGGGGCTTTATTAAAGCTATTTACATTACAAATCGATCGGATTGATTTCAATTCCTTTTTTAAATATTTAATTTCCGGTGCAATGGTGACATTGATTTCTATTTATTTTTCGAAATGGCATCTTTGTGACAATTTGGATACTATTATTATTTCTGTCGATATGTTATTGGTCCCTGGCTTAGCGATAACGAATGCGATACGTGACACAGTTAGTGGGGATTTAGTCAGTGGGGTTGCTAGGACAACCGAAGCAATTTTTATTGCTGTTGCGATTGCCTTAGGCAGTGGACTAGTATTTATGTTTGTAGGAGGCTATTAAGATGCTACTTCAAGGAATTTCAGCAGCATTAGCATCGCTTGGCTTTGCTTTGCTTTTTAATATACGTGGGGATAAATTAGTGAGTGCGGCAATAATCGGTGGTTTTGGTGGACTCGCTTATTATCTTTCGTTAGATTATTATCATTCTACAGTAACTGCATTATTTATCGCAAGTATTGTGATTTCGATATTATCCGAAATTTTCGCTAGAATACAAAAATGTCCAGTTACGACATTTCTTCTTTGTGCGTTAATTCCTTTGGTTCCGGGAGGAGGAATGTATTATACGATGTTAGAAATTGTAAGAAATCATATTGATGGGGCAATTTCCATGGGGATTTCTACATTGATTCAGGCCTTTAGCATCGTAGTAGGATGTATGTTAATATCTAGTTTTTTGCGTTTGTTGAATCAATTGAAAAGCAAGCATAACACAAGGGATGATACGAAATAAAATAGAGGATAAAAAATGAGGGTGAATTCATCAAATAAAATGAAATTCACACCTCATTTTTTTCTTTATTTTATAAGATGGGAATGTTGTGTTTCCTGCATTCTTCGATCATGTCACTTGGCCAAATGCTAGCCTGTACTTCCCCGATATGCGCTTTTCCAAGGAGCAGCATACAAAGGCGTGATTGCCCAATTCCACCGCCGATGGTATACGGTAATTCTTGTTTTAAGATTTGTTTGTGGTAAGGTAATTGACTACGTTCTTCACAATGCTCTTTTTTCAGCTGTTCCAATAGCGATTGTTCATCGACACGGATGCCCATACTGGAAATTTCAAGTGCACATTGTAAAGGTTCATACCAGAAAAGAATATCGCCATTTAATTTCCAATCATCATAATCAGGAGCTCGACCATCATGTTTTTTTCCACTTTTTAATCGATCTCCAATCTGCATGACAAAGACACAGCCTTTTTCTCTACAAATGGCATTTTCTCTTTCTCTTGCATCTACCAAATCAGGGTAGAGATCCTCTAATTCTTGCGTTGTGATAAAGAAAATATCATTTGGTAATGGATTTACCGCTTGTGGATACTTATACCAAACTTCGTGTTCCATGTGTTTGATTACCTTAAAAATAACACGAACATGATCTTTTAATACATCGAGAGTACGTTCTTCTTTTGCGATGATTTTTTCCCAATCCCATTGATCAACATAGCAGGAATGTAGGTTATCTACCATTTCATCTTTACGAATCGCATTCATATTCGTATAAAGCCCTTCATGCATTGAAAAACCATATTTTTTTAATGCTTTACGTTTCCATTTAGCTAACGAATGTACCACTTCAATCGTATCCTCTGGAAACGAAATCATCGAAAAGGATACCGGTTTTTCATAACCGTTTAAATTGTCATTGAGTCCAGAGTTACGTTCCACAAATAGTGGTGCCGAGATACGCGATAATCCCAATTCTTTTCCAATCTCTTTTTGAAAAGTATCACGTATGTATTTGATCGCTTCCTGCGTTTCTCTTAACGATAGTTTTGGATCATAATTTTTTGGAATAATTAAGTTCATAATAATTCTCCCCTTACATTTAATGCCTTTATTTTACATGAGTAGAAGCAATTATACAATAAAGAAAAAAAGGGATTTTATCCCAATTTCTATGCTTTATTAACGTAAGCAATTAATTTTGCACCAGGACCAGCATGAGTCCCAATGACCGGGCCTACAATACCATAGTCTTCATTTGTGAATAATAAGTGATCTCTGAGCTGTTCGCAAAACTTATCAAGTCCATCACTTGTACCTGTATAGCCTAAAAATATTGGTTCCTGTAAGTCAATTTCACCATGTTCTTGAATTAACTCAAGAATTTTTGCAGTGGCTTTCATGGTTCCTCTCGCTTTATCGAATAATTCTAATTTACCTTCTTTTAAACCTACGACTGGCTTGAATTTTAACAATGTTCCCATGGCGGCACTTGTTTTTGATAAACGTCCCCCTTTATAGAAGTATTCTAGTGTATCAACAACCGCAAAGATATGAATTCTTTTCTTGTATTCTTCTAAGAATGAAACGATGTCTTTTGTTTCTTTTCCTTCTTGTATTAGTTGCACTGCTTTTTTAACTAAAATATGAAGTCCTTGGGTTGCATTTAAGCTATCGATGATATGAACGTCTTCATAATCAAGTAAATCTTTTGCGATGCAAGCACTTTGGTAGGTACCACTAATGGCGGAAGAAAGTGTGATAACAATGATGCTATCATTGGCTTCTTTCGCTTTTTCATAAATCGTTAAGAAATCTTGAGGGGAAGGTTGTGATGTTGTTGGTAAATTATCACATTGTTCTAATAAAGGATAGAAATCTTCGGCATTTAAGTCCACACGGTCACGATAGTCGTTTCCTTCCATAATGACTTTGAGTGGGACGATCGTAATTCCGTATTTTTCTGCTTCCTGTTTTTCTATATCAGATGTTGAATCGGTAATCAATTTAATCATGTTGTTCCTCCTGTGTCATTTGTTTTTTCACTTCTTTTAGCATTTGGATTAGTAAATCAATTTCTGTCTCACTTGTATTTTCTTCGATTTTTCCTAATATTTTTTTGATGTAGTGATCATTGGTGCGATAACAAGCTAAAAATTTATCGCTTACTTTCAACGTGTAAGCGCGTTTATCTTTATGACTTGGCTGTTTGATTAGATAGCCTTTTTCTACCATTTGATTAATTTTATATGTCGCATTGGGTTGCGAGATTTTCATATAGGTAGCATACTCTAAAATGGTAGGCTCATTCAGCATATAAATAATATCCAAACTAAAAGCTTCTTGCATGGTTAGTTCTTTTGGGTTGGAACAAAGAGATTCATAAAATTTCATTTTAAATAAGTTATATACTTCTTGAAATGTGTTCACTAACATAAGCTACCTCCTATTTAGTTACTTAAATTTTTTTAAGTAACTAAATAGGTATTATACTGATAGCGAGGTTAAAGTCAATAAAATACTTAAAAAATTTTAATCAATAGGATTGTAACAATAAAAAAAAGAGTGTCTTTTTGACACTCGTTGTGATTTTATTTTGTATCAGCGTTAAAGTATATGCCAGCATTCCTTCTTGCTGTTTCAATCACAGATAATACTTCTTTTGAATAATCTAAGAGTTCATGACAAGTGGAAAAATCTTGCTGCTGCAACATACTTTCAAATGCTTGCAATTCATAAGACATATGAGAAATTTGATGAACACCAATATTTTTTTCTTGTTGTTCTGTTTTTGAGATGGTTTTGCTTAAGGTAACGTTCGCACACACTCCGGTCGATCCTCCATCAATACGTAATGTTCCTTCATCTCCTTGGATGACAACATAATCTTCCGAAGCACTATCTTTTGCACCAATCAAAGTGGCAACAAAATCAGGATATTGGAAGATTATGACACCCGATGTATCAATTCCGTTTTCCGCTTTATTAGGGTAGTAGAAAAATTGTTCTGGCTTTCCAAATAAATACATGCATAGATGAATATTATAAAGGTTAATATCCATTATGGCACCACCAGAAAACGCTGGATTGAATACATTTGGATTTTCACCCCGCTGGAAAGCAGCATAACGACTAGAATATTGTGAAAAATTACAGGTAACAAGACGAATTTGTCCGACTTCTTTCAAATTGTCCTTTACGATATTTAAATTTGGTGTATAAATGTTAGTAATGGCTTCCCATAGGAATACCTGATTTTTTTTAGCGAGTGAAATAAGTTCCTCTAATTCTTTGAGTGTTGAAGTAAAGGGTTTTTCACAAATGACATTTTTTTTGGCTGACAATGCTTTTAAAGTATAGGAATAGTGCAGACTATTTGGACTTGCTACATAAATTGTGTCGATGGTTTCATCGGCCAGCATGGTATCTAGATTGGTATAGATTTTTTCAATATGGTATTGGCTTGCAAATTCATGGGCTCTTTCTTTGGTACGCGAGAAGACCGCTTTTACTTCCACGCCATCGACATGAGAACAAGCTTCCATAAATGTATCTACAATAAAACCAGTTCCGATTGTTGCTATTTTCATCGTTATTATTCCTCTTTTCTTTCTTATGTTACTATCATAGCATAACTTTGACTGTTTTTGCATGACTTTGTTAATGGGGAATATGATATACTTAACAATAAGAATGGAGGTGGAAAAAATGTTAGTGAGGATGAATGAAACAAAGGTAATGAGGGATGTTGTACATGGCTATATTCATGTTGATTTACAAGTCATCTGGGACTTGATTAATGCAAAAGAATTTCAGCGATTACGACGTATCAATCAGCTAGGTGGTGTATTTCAAGTGTATCATACGGCAGAGCATTCTCGTTTTGCACACTCGGTTGGTGTCTATGAAGTGGTTCGTCGCATGGTAAATGAGATTACAGGATTAAAAAATGGATTGAGCGAATATGAAAAGGCGACCGTTATGATAGCTGGATTACTGCATGATATTGGCCATTTGCCGTTTTCGCATGCGATGGAGCATTTTTCCACCACTTCTCATGAAAGCTTTTCGCAACAAATTATTTTAGGAAATAGTGAAATCCATGCGATTTTATGTCGAGTTGATCCAAATCTGCCTGAAGATGTCGCATCCGTTATTTCTTACTCACATAAAAATCAATTGTTGAACCAAATCGTATCCGGACAATTGGATGCGGATCGCATGGATTATTTACTAAGAGATGCTTATATGAGTGGGACGAGCTATGGTAAATTTGATTTGGAGAGAATTTTGCGTACCATCCGTGTAAAACAGGATCGTATTGTTGTTAAGGAAAGTGGAATTCACAGCGTAGAAGATTACATAATGGCGCGTTATCATATGTATTGGCAGGTGTATTTTCATCCGGTGGCACGAAGCTTTGAAACCATTTTGAGTTCATTATATCGAAGAATGTGTTATTGTGATCGCTATTCTCCAAACCGGTTAAAAGGGGCAGAAATGTTTTTGCCTTTTGTCCATGATCAAGCAACGATTGAAGATCATTTCCTGTTGGATGAACATGCTGCCTATTATGGGTTTTCTAAATTAGCCTATGGAGAGGATGAAATCCTTGCTGATTTGTCATTGCGAATACTAAATCGAAATTTATTTGATTATGAAACGATCCCCAATCAACAGGATTACAATAAGATTGTTGACCGGGTTAAAAAATGGGGATATGATCCGGATTACTATGCGATATTAGATACGACAAGAAAAAGCCCATATCGACCGTATGGAACGGAAGATGCGCATAATATTTATGTGTTGCTTGATAATGGTGAAGTAAAAGAACTTTCCCAAGTCAGTGTGATTGTGAATAGTTTAGTTCATGGGGATGTGAAAGAAGAGAAAAAGGTGTTTTTTCCGATGGAGGTAAAAGAACGATGGTAATAGCGGGAGATCATTCACAGATAACATGGTATGGGGCACTATTTTTAATAGCTACCATGGTACTTGTTGTGTATTTGATTTTAATGGTGTTCAAAAGACATGGCAAAAATCATTGATTTTAATCAAGCGACAAGGATAAATTTGCGCTTTAAAAAAGAAAACATCGCAGCTGTATTACATCTTCATGCTGGCTGTGCTTATTGTGTCCCAGAGGTGGAATGGGAACACGATGACGACATGGAGAGAATTTATGCCATCATGAATGAACTATTAAATCCTCACTTTATTCATGTGAAACCAGATGAGTGGAATCCACATAATGTTGTTGTATATTAAAAAATAGCGAACAAGAAGAGCATTTCTTCGAGTTCACTATTTTTTTTAATGAAGATGATGGCAGTCGCAATCGCAATCATGATCATGATTGTGGTCATGATCACAATCACAATCGTGTTCTTCTTGATGCTCATGATGGGCTTGAAATCCACATTCTAACATCATATCATCCAGTGTGCTGACCTGTTTTGCCAGCGCCATTTCATCAACGGTTCCATAACTATAGCTGGACACTTTGCTAACAACATTGGCTTCAACGCTGAATTCTCGAATTTGTAAGGCAATCATAGAAATTACCATTGCATTGTATTCTTCATAGTAAGATTCCAGTGAAAAAGCAAAGAATGCTTCTTCGTTACCTTCAAATTGGGTAAATACAACATCATAAGGCAAAGCGTTGATACGATCGGCTAATTGATCGGTAACAATATCACTGTTTCCTCGATAAATATATTTTTGTTCCTGCATTTTCTAACTCCTTTTTGGCTATTTTTAATTATAAAGAAAATTGATAGAAAAGCAATTAGGGATTCAAAAAACAAAATTCGTCACGGAAAACTGAAGATTAAAAAAAGTAGCATACTTTTTTAGAATGTGTATAATAGTACTAATTAAGTGAAAGGATGGAGGGATTTCAGTATGGCTAATTTGCTCGATTATTTGTATTTTCGAAAAGATATCCGTTTTCAAGAAAAAGCATTTAATAAGATTGATGCACTAATTTTAAGTGAACTTGCCTATGTGGATTGGGATTCAATCGTAGGGGAGAAGGAAGTTTCGTTAAAAAAAGCATGCCGCCTTTTTTTAAAAGTGAATTCAGAAGATACATTAAAGGAACGATATGCATACGCTGCCAAAATACCTAACATGATCAAAGCAGTGCAAAAGATGGATCGTTATCAAGATATTAAAATTCGTGATTATATCACGGTTTTGGATGAGGAAAAAGTAGTACAATTTGCTGCTTGCACATTTGTATTACCTTTTGATGCCCTGATGATTGCTTATCGTGGAACGGATAGTACGATTTTAGGATGGCAAGAGGATATGCACATGACCTATCAGGATGAGGTGGAATCACAAAAATTAGCGGCACAGTATCTGGACAATGTCATGAAACAATTACCGATGGAAAGTTCTTTCTTTGGATTAAGAAAACAAGTGCATTATCCTCAAATTTATTTAGGGGGACATTCCAAAGGAGGAAATCTTGCGATGTATGCACTGCTGAAAACACAATGGGAAGAACATATCACAAAGGTCTATAATTTTGATGGACCTGGGTTTCGGGATTCTTTTTTGGCTCAGAATGCGTTGCATCAAGGTTGGGATAAAATTGAAAGCTATCTACCAAAATGTTCTATTATTGGAAGATTATTATCGCAACATGAAAAAGTTCGTCAATGGATCGTGGATGGGGATATGAGTGGATTAAGTCAGCATGACCCATTCCATTGGCATGTCGATGTCAATGATTTTGTCTATGTTGAAAAACTAGAAAAAGAAAGCGATGAAATCCATGACTATATTCGTACAATGTTATTGGATAAGGAAGATCAAAAGAAGCAAGAGTATATTGCGCTTATTTTTTCTATCCTTGGGAAATTAGAGATTACTCAGATTAGTGATTTAAGTGAATTAACATTAAAAAAAGCAATGAGTGGTATTGTTGAATTTACTAATATGAATGGAGAAGAAAGAAAGTTTATGATAGAAGTGATTCACTTTTTGTTTTCGCAGACAAAATCGATTTTATTTAAAAGACATTAAAAATCTGTAAAAACCAAGGAATAAATTTTTGTTCCTTGATTTTTTTTGTTTGAATTGTAAAAGTCAAAGGATTTTTCTTGTGTACAATAAGTTAGCGAAACACCTTATGCTATAATAAAAAAAGAGGTGGTTAGGATGAGTGAGAAAAAAAATTCGTTTGTAAAGAGAATGGGAAGTGCATTGTTGGATGTGTTGGCATCTTGTTTGATGCCGTTGATTCCCGTATTGATTGCTGCTGCTATGTTAAAAACTATTGCGGTTGTTATTGCCCCTGGAATGCTGAATATTGTGAGTGCCAATAGTGATTTAGTAGTGCTGCTCACCTTTGTATCGGATGCTGGATTTTATTTTTTACCAGTGATGATTGGCTATACGGCAGCAAAGCATTTTGGTTGTAATGAATTGCTAGGAATGTTTTTGGGTGCCATTTTGCTACATCCCACTTTTTTAGCGATGGCAGAAAATCAAACGGTATTTACGGTTTACGGCATTCCTTGCCGTGTCACTAATTATGCATCTAGTATTATTCCGGCGATGCTTTCGGTCTATGTTTTTTCTTTCATTGAAACATTTTTTAATGAGCATTTGCCAAAATCATTGGCGCCGGTATTTGCGCCAACTCTTTCTATCTTAATTATGTTGCCGCTTTCGCTTTGTCTATTAGCGCCAATGGGATCATTGTTAGGAGAATTCATTAGCAAGGGTATTTTAATGTTAGGGGATGTTGGCGGTATTGGTTCGTTGTTGGCCATGATGATCATTGCTGCACTTTGGGAATTTATTGTAATGGCAGGAATGCATTGGATCTTCATTACAACGATTGTTATGCTCATTGCGGAAAATGGCTATGAAGCATTGGTTTCTCCTCCGTTGTTCATGGCAGCTTTTACGGTTGGAGGAATGGCGCTTGGAGCAGCATTAAGAATTAAAGATAAAGAACAAAAAGCATTATGTATTAGTTATCTTGTGGCACAAATGATTGGTGGTGTTACAGAACCAGGATTATATGGTGTTGGGGTTCGCTATCATCGGCCATTCATCGGAATGATGGTAGGAGGGATCGCAGGAGCGATTTATATGTGGATCATGGGAACGGTTGTCTATAACTTTATTCCCGTTGCTAGTGTATTATGTCTGTTAAGTTTTGTCGGTGGTAGTACGATGAATGTGGTACATGCGATTATTGGTGCTATCATCGCATTTGTTGTAGCGATGGTTGTAACCTATTTTTTAGGAATTGATGAATCTATCGTGGAAAAAGAAAAATAAGAAATTAAGGAGTTAACTTTGCTATACACCCTCCCTACTAGAAAAACCTATTGGGAGGGTATTTTTAGTAATGGAAAACGTTAAAAGAAAAGGAGTGCATTGCAAAAGTAGGATTATGCTAAAAGAAAGGGAAAAGTATTTTAGCGAACGATTACGATGTAAGCGATGATCTAGAAACTTTAGCAGGATTCATTTCCTAATTTGATAAGAACCGAGAGAGAAAACAAAGAAAGTGATGCAAAAAGCTAGTTTTTTTTCTGCATTTTCTAATGGGTTTTATTGTACAAAAAATAGAAATCAAGTAAAATAATAGAGAACTTTAGAATAGAGGAGGCACATATGAAGATTCTAGTCATAGGGAAAGGCGGAAGAGAGCATGCGATTGCAGATGCTGCCTATCGTAGTAAAAATGTAGAAGTCGTTTATACGGCACCAGGGAATGTAGGGATGGAAAAAATCTCTACAAGAGTTAATATCGATAGTAATGATGTGGAACATTTAGTTGCATTTGCGAAAAGTGAAGCGATTGATTTGACCATCGTTGGACCAGAGGATTCTCTTGCCCGTGGTGTTGTTGATGCATTTCGTGATGCAGGATTAAAAATTTGGGGACCAGATAAAAAAGCGGCACAAGTTGAATCAAGCAAAGATTTTGCAAAACGCATCATGGCGAAATATGGAATTCCAACAGCGCAATATCAAACCTTCCATGATTTGGCGTCAGCAAAAGCTTATGTAGAAGCACAAGGTGCGCCAATTGTAATCAAAGAAGATGGATTAAAAGCGGGAAAAGGGGTTACGGTTGCCCAGACTGTGGAAGAAGCACTAGCTGCTTTGGATGTGGCATTTGCTGTAGAAAATAATAGTGTAGTCATTGAAGAGTGTCTCACTGGTTTTGAATTTTCATTAATGACTTTTGTGTGTGATGATGTCGTTGTACCAATGGAAGTTGCACAGGATCATAAATGTGCCTATGATGGAGATAAAGGGCCAAATACCGGTGGTATGGGAGTTTATTCTCCGGTAAAGAAAATCACTCCGGAAATTATTGAAGAGGCGATGGAAAAAATCATGAAGCCAATGGCAAAAGCTATGGTTGCCGAAGGATGTCCTTTCACCGGTTTCTTGTATGGAGGATTAATGTTAACAGAAGATGGTGTTAAGACCATTGAATTCAACGCTCGTTTTGGAGATCCAGAAGCAGAAGTTATTTTGCCACGATTACAAAGTGATTTTGTGAAAACCATTCTTGATGTCATGGATCATAAGGAAGTGGAATTAAGATGGAAAAAGAATGTTACTCTTGGTGTTGTGTTGGCCAGTGAGGGTTATCCAACTTCTTCTACCAAAGGAGCTGTTATCAATGGATTGGATGAAGTGGAAGCTACGGTGTTCCATATGGGTACGGATGTCAATGAGAAGGATGAGCTAATTACCGCAGGGGGACGTGTGTTAATTGTAGTATCGGAAGCGGAAACGGTGGAAAAAGCTTATGTAAAAGCCTATAAGGAAGTACATAAAATCAATTGTGATAAATTATTCTATCGCAATGATATTGGAAAGAAAGATATGTAGGAGGACAAGAAATGTTAAATCGTTATTCAAGAGAGGAAATGCGCAAAATCTGGAGCGAAGAAAGTAAATTTAACGCTTGGTTAAAAGTGGAAATCTTAGCTTGTGAAGCATGGAGCACATTGGGGGAAATCCCAAAAGAAGATGTGGAAAAATTGTGGAAAAATGCTTCCTTTGATATCAATCGTATCTATGAAATTGAACAAGATACAAGACATGATGTAGTAGCATTTACTAGAGCAGTTTCAGAAACATTAGGGGAAGAAAAGAAATGGGTTCACTATGGTTTGACCAGTACCGATGTTGTGGATACGGCATATGGTTATCTTTATAAGCAAGCCAATGAAATTTTATTACAGGATCTTGAGATGTTCATGGAAACATTAAAGAAACAAGCATTAAAATACAAAGATACCCCATGTATGGGAAGAACGCATGGAGTTCATGCTGAAATTACAGCCTTTGGATTAAAATTTGCATTGTGGTATGCCGAGATGGAAAGAAACTTAGCGCGTTTCAAAGAAGCGGCAGCAGGGATTGAATGTGGTAAGATTTCTGGTGCGGTTGGTACCTTCGCAAATACACCACCACAGGTGCAAGATTATGTTTGTGAAAAATTAGGAATCCACTCCTCCAAAATTTCAACACAAACATTACAACGAGATCGTCATGCGGAATATTTTGCGACATTAGCACTGATTGCCACTTCATTAGAAAAAATGGCAACCGAAGTAAGACATTTACAGCGTACCGAAGTAAGAGAAGCGGAAGAATTCTTCCGTAAAGGACAAAAGGGAAGTAGTGCAATGCCACACAAACGTAATCCTATCGGAAGTGAAAACATCTGTGGTTGTGCAAGAGTGATGCGTGGCTATATGATGACAAGTTATGAAGATCTTCCTTTGTGGCATGAAAGAGATATCTCGCATTCTGCTGCAGAGAGAATCATCGCACCAGATGCAACCGCTCTGTTGGATTATATGTTAAATCGTTTCAACAGCATTCTTTCCAATTTAACTGTATTCCCAGAGAATATGTTGAAAAATATCAATGCTACTTATGGAGTTATCTTCTCACAACGTTTTATGTTGAAGTTGATCGAAAAAGGATGGTCAAGAGAGCAGGCATACGACACCGTACAGCCAAATGCGATCAAATCTTGGGAAAATAAAATTAGTTTTAAAGAGCTGATGGAAGCCGATGAAAAAGTAACTAGTACATTGACACAGGAAGAAATCGACGATTGTTTTGATCCGATGTATCAAATCCGTAATGTAGATACGATTTTCAAGCGCGTCGGATTGTTGTAAGAAAAGCAAGAGTTTCCTTTTGCTTTCAATGAGAAAAATGGAATCGTAATTAATAAGGATTGTCAGTGATAATGGCTGGGAATCCTTGTTTTCCTTTTTGCTATCTACAATAGAAGAAGGACACTTCCTTTTGTATTCTGGATTTTTATGAAATCATGAGAAATGATTGACATTTTATAGAAGCTTGATAAAATGAAATTGTTCCTATGGCTGACGGTTTTAAGTGGAGCACCACAGTGCCAAGGAAGTATTTAATGCCGACCGTCTGGGCAATCGTATGCGATTGCCCTTTTTCTTTGGTAGAAAAATGCTCGCATTTAATAGGTAAAAAAAAGTATAATTAGAGAAAAGAAGGAGTGGATCATTATGTACAAAACAGATTTAGAGATTGCACAGGAAGCAACCATGCTTCCCATTACTGAAATTGCTGAAAAAGCAGGAATTAAAGAAGAAGATATTGAATTATATGGGAAATACAAAGCTAAGATTTCATTGGATGTATTGAAAAAGAATCAAGATAAAGAAGATGGCAAGCTTATTTTAGTAACGGCAATTAACCCTACCAAAGCAGGGGAAGGAAAGAGTACAACCACTGTTGGACTTGTGGATGCTTTTCATAAAATTGGAAAGAATGCGATGGTGGCATTACGTGAACCATCTTTAGGACCGGTTTTCGGTATTAAAGGAGGAGCTGCTGGGGGAGGCTATGCACAAGTAGTACCAATGGAAGATATCAATCTTCATTTTACTGGAGATATGCATGCGATTACGACATGTAACAACTTGATTAGTGCTTGCTTGGATAATCATATCCATCAAGGAAATGAATTGGACATTGATATCAATAACGTGGTATGGAAACGTGTGTTGGATATGAATGATCGTGCTCTTAGAAAAATCACCATTGGACAGGGACCAAAATCAAATGGAGTAGAACGAGAAGATGGATTTAATATTACGGTAGCTAGTGAAGTGATGGCAATTCTATGCTTATCTTCTTCCTTAATGGACCTAAAAGAAAGATTAGCTAACATTCTAGTTGCCTATAATACAAAAAAAGAACCGGTTTATGTAAAAGATTTGGGAATTGAAGGAGCATTAGCGATGATTATGAAAGATGCGATCAAACCTAATCTAGTACAAACATTAGAAAATAATCCAGTCATCATTCATGGAGGGCCATTTGCCAATATTGCGCATGGCTGCAATAGTGTGTTAGCGACAAAGACCTGTTTGAAATTAGCGGATTATGTTATCACAGAAGCTGGTTTTGGAGCTGATTTAGGGGCAGAAAAGTTCTTAGATATCAAATGCCGATTGGCCAATTTAAAACCAAGTGCTGTTGTTATTGTAGCTACGATTCGTGCATTGAAACAGCATGGTGGGGTTGCACTTGAAGATTTAAAATTAGAAAATGTAGATGCGATGTTAGAGGGATGCGCTAACTTAGCGAAACACATTGAAACGGTCAAAGCGTTTGGATTACCTTACATTGTAGCAATCAATGAATTTGCTAGTGATAGCGAGGCAGAAGTGAAAGCGTTAGAGAATTGGTGTGAAAGCAATGGACATCCAATGTCGCTATCTCAGGTATGGGCGAAAGGTGGCGATGGTGCTGTTGATTTAGCTTCACAGCTTTGCGAATTAGTGGAAAGTGAAAATCACTATGCACCAATTTATGATGTAGAAGAAAGCATTGAAGATAAAATCTTTAAGATAGCGAATACTTGCTATGGGGCAAGGGCAGTGGAATATTCCGAGGAAGCCAAGGAACAAATTGCAATGTATCGTAAGCTAGGATGGGATAAAATGCCAATCTGTATGGCAAAAGTTCCAACTTCTTTAACGGATAATGCCAAAATTTATGGAGCACCAAAAGATTTTACGATTACAATTCGAGAGTTTAGACCATCACTAGGAGCTGGTTTCTTGGTTGCGTTGACAGGAAGTGTTATGACCATGCCAGGGCTTCCTAAAGTACCAGCAGCAAATAAGATGGATATTGATGAAGAAGGCAATATCACAGGTTTATTCTAAAAAAGAAAACGGTAGTAAATCAACCAAAGGATGACGGTTGAGTTATTACCGTTTTTATATGAATAAGGATTGATCGATGCGTAAAGAAGGCAGGATCACGAATCATTGAGGAAAAAAGTCAAATAATAACTAGATAATAAGATTTAAGAAAAGCTTTTTTAAGAGGAAGCGAAGCTATATTATGAAAAAAAGCAATAATAGTTATTTTTATTGGCTACATTTTGTCTGTTAGTGTTGTACCTATTACGGTATCAGAAGACGCAACTCATACACTATTTTATTGGGGAGGAAATCATCCATAATTGTTTTGGGACAGCTTTCGAATGTAAGGATTTTCGTGTTCATCACAGAGGTGGATATTTTAAAATGAAATCCCTATTTTCATGGAATAAATTCCACTCATCCGAAAGAAACCATCAATCGAAAATTTTGAATCCTGCCAAAAAGTTAGCTATAAAAATGCGATGAATAAGAATCCTTCTATCTTACGCTCCTTTTATCGTTGTGTCATTCGATGCGATTGATTTTGTTCACAAATTTTGGTTTTTATCCCATCTTTTAATAGATAAGCTTCTCCATATAGAACTTCTTGTTCTTTTGTTCCTAGGATATAACTGCCATCTCTTAATAGATAAAAAGAATTTCCGTAACTATCGGGGTAAGTAATATCTTCAAAGAGTCTTTTCTCATCTAATAGGGAATGCTTTATCATTTGATAATGAGGTAGAATCATTAAATCAGTAATCCCTAACCCAGGAAGAAAACGTTGATAATTTGGATCGATGGATTCCCCTTCTCTTTCGGGTTGTGCATAGACAGTACTTGCACAATTCATTGTTCCCGCACTGATTCCCATGATGACACCATCAAAATCTTTTATTAACTTAGCTAATTGAATTTGCTGAAAGTATTGATTTTGTGTTGGAACGTGCCCACCGGCTAAAATGATAAAATCACTTTCCAAAATCAAGGAAGCAACGAAAACATCATTTCTTGGGTCAAGGACTTGATAGGAAAGGAAATTAAAACCAGCATGTTCAAAACTATCCCTCATATCTTGAGCAAAACGATCCGTTGCTTCTTGGTGGTAAGGATCAGAACAAATGAATAATGCGCGAGAAGAAGAAGGAAGAAATTGTTTTAGATGATCGACAAAGGCATTGTCTGTGTTTAATATAGAAGCGCCCTGAATACAGGGACTGCTTGTTAAAAAGTAAATCATAAAACACAATCTCCTTTTTGCTTGTGTAATTGTAACCCAATCTGAACCATACGTAGGGCACGTTCACTAGCATCTTCAATGTTTACGATAGCATTTTTCATTGCTTTTGATTGGCTGCATGGCTCATAAATACAGCTTTCCCAACCAGAAACACCATGGTTAATGATATGGACTGCATCTCTCGTAAAACAACCACCAATGGCAATGACAGGAATGTTAGAATCTTTGGCTGCCTTTGCGATACCGCAAGGTACTTTTCCATAGCATGTTTGTTGGTCGATTCTTCCTTCACCAGTGAGGATTAAATCGTAATCTTTTTGTTTTTCCTTGAAATGAGAGACTTGTAATAAAACATCAATGCCAGAACAAAGGGTTCCATTACAGAAGGTAAGAAGTCCAAAACCAAGTCCTCCCGCAGCTCCGCTTCCTGGGAAACTGCGATAATCTTTCGCAAAGGTCTTGGTACAGCATTCTGCAAGGTGGAAAAGTGCATTATCCAATAGAGGAAGCTCTTCTTTTGTTGCACCTTTTTGCGGTCCATAAACGTAGGAAGCTCCTTGCTCTCCACAAAGAGGATTGGTCACATCTGACATAATGATGAACTTTGTTTTTTTGATGCGAGGATCCATTTTTGAACCATCGATTGTGTGGATTTTCATTAATGACTGAGCACCACGTCCAATTTCATGTTTGTCACGATCTAGAAAAGAGATACCTAGGGCTTGTGCCATTCCTACTCCTCCGTCGTTGGTCGCACTGCCACCAATTCCCAAATAAATGGTAGTACACCCCATATCGAGAGCGGCTTTGATTAATTGCCCAGTCCCATAGGTTGAAGCGCGCATGATATTGTTGTTTTTTATAAGAGTTAATCCGGAAGCAGAGGCCATTTCAATGACAGCACTACCATCAGGTAAAATACCGAAATTCGCTTTAATCGTATCCTGAAGAGGATTTTCCACGAGGACTTGATAATATTTTCCACCTAAACTTTCCATCATGATCGCAAGGGTCCCTTCGCCTCCATCCGCCATTGGAAGTAACAGAAAATTAGCATCGGGAAAGACTCGTTGCGCTCCTCTTTGCATGGCTTTTGCGACGCTCATCGCATCAGCAGAACCTTTAAAGGAATCCGGAGCAATGATGATATCCATAAAATCACCCTTTCTTTACTACCATTGTAGCGAATAATCAAAAATAAACAATCATTTCTGCATCAGGAATCCTATACTTTCTATTGCTGATGAGGAAAGAAAGGCGCTATACTAATAGAGAAGCGATAAGGGGGGATAAAGAAAAATGATAAAAAAAGAAGATTTAACCTATGATTATATTCATGATAGTGATGTTTATGTTTATCAACGAAAAGATATGTTTCGAGTCAATACCGATACTTCTCTATTAGCTAAATTTATGAAAATAAAGGCAGGGGAAAGGGTAATTGATATTGGTACGAATAATGGTGCGTTACTATTGTATGCGGCAAGAAGTTATCCTTCCTATCTTTGTGGCATTGATATTCAAGTAGAAGCATGTGAATTAGCACAGTTTAATATGCAGCAACATCAAATTGAAAACTATGAAATTATTTGCAAGGATTTTAAATTATATGAAGGGAAAAATTTTGATGTTGCACTTTGTAATCCCCCTTATTTTGAAATCGATCATCATCGTTGTGAAAAAAAGGATATGCGCTCCATCGCAAGACACGAACATTTTCTTCAACTGGAGCCTTTGCTGGCTAATGTGTCGTGTGTATTGCGCTCATATGGCCGTTTGTATTTGGTTCATCGGGCCAATCGAATTGTAGATTTAGTAAGCTTGTGTAGAAAATATCAGTTAGAAATTAAAACCATGCAATTT
The DNA here is from genome assembly GCA_045134375.1 of Breznakia sp. Taxonomy (GTDB): domain Bacteria; phylum Bacillota_I; class Bacilli_A; order Erysipelotrichales; family Erysipelotrichaceae; genus JBGUVL01. Next base: position 43,806 of record JBGUVL010000035.1, read on the forward strand.
GTTTACGATCAGCGAAAAGAATGTGCAGGGGCAATTTTGATCGAGGCAATAAAAAATGGCAAAGTTGGATGTACGGTTCAGAATTCAAAAATCATTTCATTTTAGAAGAAAAGGATTAATCTTTTTCTTTTTTTATGAAAGAGATTGAATTGTGGATGATGAAGAGTTATGCTACAATGCGTTTGATTAGTTAGGAGAATAAGGTATGGATAGAGCGATGATTTCGACGTGGAAGATGTCGTATGATGGAATGAAAAAGGCAAAAGAATTATTATCCAAGGGGAGTAGTGTAAAAGAAGCGATTCTTTGTGCGATTCAAGATGTGGAACAAAGGGAAGAATTTCATTCTGTGGGGCATGGTGGTTTGCCAAATGAAAAAGGACAAGTGCAATTAGATAGTGCTTATATGAATGGAAATACATTAGGGTTTGGAGGAATCATTGCGGTTGAAAATGTAAAAAGTCCAATTGCAGTAGCAGCGCAATTAAGTGAATGTAAAGTGAATTGTTTGCTTTCTGGGAAAGGTGCAGAAAACTATGCCAAAGAACACGGTTTTAAGTTTCAAAATCACTTGTGCGATTCAGCGCGAAAGTGTTGGGAACAAAAGCGCAACGAATTCTATGAATGGAAAAATTATGAAGGGCATGATACGGTTTGCGTATTAGCGAAACAACAAGAGCAAATGGCAGTAGGAGTTTCGACCAGTGGTTTGTTTATGAAAAAGGAAGGAAGGGTTGGAGACAGTCCTATTATTGGTTCTGGTTTTTATTGTGATGCTCATTATGGGGCAGCAGCTGCAACAGGATTAGGAGAGGACATCATGCGTGGATGTCTTTCAATTCGTATCGTGGATGCTTTAGCAAGTGGAATGAAGGTACAACAAGCAGTGGATACCGTTCTAGATCGTCACCTGCAAAACATGAAACGAGCAGGAAGAGAATGCGATGCGATTAGTGTCATAGCGATGGATCAGGAAGGGAATTGTGCTGCTAGTACTAATTTAAAAGCTTTTCCCTATGTTGTCATACAAGAAAATCAGATGATATTAATGATTGCATCCTATCACAATGGAAAGCATGAGGTGTTTGAGCCAAACGAAGCATGGCTCTTGGCATATGATGGAGATTGATAAAGGATGGAATAGGATGTAACACAAGGTAAGATAACGAGCAAATTATTACGTTTTGCTTTTCCTTTGATGATTGGAAACCTGCTTCAACAATTTTATAATATTGCAGATACGATTATCGTAGGACAAGTGCTAGGTGCTAATGCGTTAGCAGCAGTGGGTTCTTGCTGATTTTTGTGGATTACTATTTTGTTATTTTTATCGAAAAACGAATGCGTGTAAGTAAATGTTACCTTTTGCTTATGGTTAGCTTTTTTTAGGATTGAAGGATTGAAAAATCTATCGTACTATAAAAGTAAGAAAGGCATACGGGTAGGACTATGAAAAGAAAAATGACGAAACTGTTACTTGTGTTTGCACTTGTGCTGCCACTTCTGTCCTTAAATGGATGCGCGCCGAAAGAAGATGGCACAAAGTTGCTGAAAGAAGCTGGTAAACAAATGGAAAAAGTGAAATCCATGCGCATGAATCTAGGAATGAACATGAAAATGAATTTTGTGTTAGACGATTCTAATTTGGCGATGGCAATGAAGATTGACGGCGTTGTGGATATGACAAATGATCCTCAAGCAATGCACATGAAAATGGCAATGGAAGTGAATGCTATGGGGCAGAAAGAAACACAAGAAATCGAAGAATATCTAGTGGAAGAAGAAGGTTCCTTTGTACAGTATATTTCTAATGATGGGGTTTGGAGCAAGAGTGTTCTATATGATTTGTCCGAAACCAATGCAATGTTTTCAATGGATGAAAAAATGATAAACCAACTATCGGCACGCTATGTGGGTAGTGAGAAGATCGATGGAAAAGATAATGATAAAGTAGAAGTGTCCATGAATATGAAAACATTGAAAAAAATGCTTGGAGAGGAATATGCTGATTTGTTTGGTGAAATAGATATTGATAATGATACCAAGTTTACAGCGGATTTCTACATTGACAAAAAAAGCAAACGCTATACTAAGATTAGTTTTGACTTTGGAAAGCTATTGGATGAGTTGTTCTCTTCGTTCATGGGCAGTGCTTTACTAGTTAATTCAGAATTAAAAATTGATACCTTTGATTTTGAAATTACCTTTGAGGATTATGATAAAGTTGAAGCAATTGAAGTCCCATTCTCAATAAAAAATGGAAGTATCGAAGAAAATGATAATATAATGGAAGGAAATATTACAACACAGACACATGTTTGGGAAGATATGGATATCTTGATGAATGGAGAATTAATTACGGTTGGGGAAACGACATTACAGCAATTGCTTGACTTAGGATATCAGGTGCAAGGTGAGTATGAGAACCAATTGGGGGGTTATAATAATGCTTTTTTAATGATGGAAAAGGGGGAACAAATTGTCTACATTAGCTTAGTGAATAATAGTGATAAAAAAAGAAAGATTGAAAAGTGTGTTTTAGATTCTATCTACATTGATCAAGATAGTGGAAATGTTGAGGTCAAAGGCATACGGGTAGGCAGTACGATAGAGGAAGTAAAAGCTATTTTTGGAGAATCTAATACGATGATGGAGTATGAAGATTCCTTGCATTGGGATTATGAAGTGGAGGAGGATACTTGCTATCGCAATTTGTCCATTACATTTATCAATGATGCGGTATCCGAGATATCATTAAATTGTTATTATTACTATTGATCAAAGAAAGGGGATTCATTTCCCTTTTTCTTTTGTCGATTACTGATTTTGTAGTATAATAGGAAAACAGAATAAGAAGGTGATTGATTTGGTTGATATTATTGTAGTAGGTGGCGGACATGCAGGAATTGAAGCGGCACTAGCTTGTGCCCGAATGGGAAAGAAAACAATACTGTATTCATTGAGTGTGGATAATATTGGGAAAATGCCTTGTAATCCTAGTGTTGGTGGTCCAGCAAAAGGAATTGTAGTCAGAGAAATTGATGCGCTCGGAGGAGAAATGGGAAAAGCGGCGGATGCAACGGCGCTACAGTTTAAAATGCTGAATACCAACAAAGGACCAGGGGTTCAATGTTTACGAGTGCAAAGTGATAAATTGGCTTATAAAAAATATATGCAGAATCAGGTCTGTCATTGTGAAAATTTAGAAGTCAGAGAAGCCATGGTCGAAACGATATTGGCAGAAAATGGTAAGGTGAAAGGGGTAACGCTTTCGGATGGTAGTAGAGAATACGCAAAAGCAGTAATCTTAACGACAGGAACTTATATGAGTGGAAAAATTTTAGTTGGACATCAGGCTACTATGAGTGGTCCGGATCAAGAGCCAACCACCAATGCGTTATCGCAATCCCTGCGTGATTTAGGAATCCATACATTCCGTCTCAAGACAGGAACGCCAGCACGTGTCTATACCAATAGCATTGATTTTTCAAAAACAGAATACCAAGGAGGAAGTGAGGAATTTGTTTCCTTTTCCTATGAAACGAATCACATATTGCCGTTGGAACAACAGCAGCCTTGTTATTTAACTTATACCAGCCCAAAAACCCACGAAATCATTCGTACGCATTTAGCAGATAGTGCGATGTATTCTGGATTAGTGGAAGGAGTAGGTCCTCGTTATTGTCCTTCCATTGAGGATAAATTGGTTCGATTTGCAGATAAAGAAAGACATCAAATATTTTTAGAACCAGAATCACTTTCTTTGGATACTACTTATATTCAAGGGTTTTCGACTAGCATGCCACACGATGTACAAGAGGCAATGATTCACTCCTTGCCAGGATTAGAAAATGCGAAAATTAAAATATACGCCTATGCCATTGAGTATGATGCGATCGATCCATTGCAGATGAAAAAGAATTTTGAAAGTAAGGTAGTAGAGAATCTGTTCACTGCTGGACAAATCAATGGTACCAGTGGCTATGAAGAAGCGGCAGGACAAGGCTTGTTGGCGGGGATCAATGCGGTTTTAAAACTAGAAGGAAAAGAACCTTTGATCTTGGGGAGAGAAGAGGCTTATCTAGGGGTATTGGTCGATGATTTATGTACCAAAGGAACCAAAGAGCCATATCGACTATTGACCTCACGTGCCGAATATCGCTTGCTGCTTCGTCATGATAACGCCGATGAACGATTAAGCAAGTACGGCAATGAAGTGGGTTTGTTGAAGGAAGATCGTTACCAAAAATTCCTACAGAAAAAAGAAATGATTCAAGTGGCTACCGCGCAGCTGCAAGAACTTCGCTTTACGATGAAAAGTGATGTTAATGAATATTTGCATACGCTTGGTTATGCTACATTAAATGAAGGAATCAGTGCTTATGACTTACTTCGTAGACCAAAAGTTACATTAAAAGGATTAACCCCTTATATACCGATGGAATTGCCAAGAGAGGTAGCACAACATGTCGAAATCTCAGCCAAATATGAAGGCTATATTCGAAAGGCAAAAAAAGAAGCGGAAAAGTTAGCCAACATGGAAGCTTTAAAATTACCAGAAGATTTAAATTATGATCAAATTGAAAATTTGTCGCTGGAAGGACATCAGAAATTATCAACGATTCGTCCGTTGACGCTTGGACAAGCGAGTCGTATCAGTGGGGTCAATCCAGCCGATATTGCAGTATTAGCAATGTATTTAAAACATCGGAAATAAAAAAAGATTGAGCGATAGCCCAATCTTTTTTTGGGGAAAGAGGTGTAGGACTCTTTCCTTTGTATGTCTAGTTTTCTGTTTCTAAAAAGGATAAACAAAACAGGCATAAGTTAGGATTGTATGTTAAAGGAGTTCATGCCTAGACAAGTTAGAATTGACTAACTATAACTATATTCTACTGGAAAATAGTAAAATGTCAATACGATATCCGAAAAAAGTTAGATAGTTTTAACTGATAAAGATAGAAAAGACTAGAATAAAAGATAGAAGCATATTATACTGAATAGGAAAAGAAGGAAATAAGATGAAATGGATTGATATTGGAATTCTACTATTGTGTGTAGGATATTCTCTTGTTGTTATCATTCGTACAAAGCAACGAAAAAAGAAAAAGCAATGCCATTGCGGATGCGATGCATGTCATGGGTGTATGGTTACAACAAAGTTTTGGCAGAAAAATAAAAATCATGAGTGATTGTTATTGCTCATGATTTTTATTTTGTATAATTTGTTATTTTCTGAAACGTTTCTTCACTGATAATATGTTCAATTTTACAAGCATCCTTTTCCGCATTTTCCTCAGATACTTGTAATACATTCTTTAAAAAAGCGCGAATCGTCTTATGGCGGTGGAAAATTTCTTCTGCCATGTCTCTTCCTGCTGGGGTCAAACGAATGTCACCATAGGCTTCCTGCTCAATCAACCCTTTTTCTTTTAACACGTTCATTGCTTTATTTACGCTAGGTTTGGAAACCTTCAACATTTTAGCAACATCAATCGAACGAACTTTTCCGCTTTCGGAAAGAATCACAACCGTCTCTAAATAATCTTCTAATGATTCTCCAAGCAGCATAACCTCACCTCATTTTTTTTATTATAACATTATCCATTGCTACATTACAAAAGATTTTTATAATCGTCTTCTTTGAATCCTAGCAAAATGAGATCATCATTTACTAAAAGGGGACGTTTGATCAACATTCCTTCGCTACTTAATAAAGATAATTGTTCCTCTTCACTCATCGTAGGAAGTTTTTCTTTTAAATGATTTTCCTTGTAGAGTTTTCCACTTGTATTGAAAAATTTCTTTAATGGTAGTCCACTTTTTTGATAAATGGCTTTTAATGCGTTTTTGTCTGGATGTTCCTTTACAATATCTTTCTCTAGAAACTCAATATTATGTGTAGTAAGCCATTTGATTGCCTTTTTACAGGTAGAACAGTTTTTGTAACAGTAAATTGTTAACATTGAAATCACCTCGCTTCTAGTTTATCTTATTTCTTTAAAAAAGAAAATTCGTATGACCACTTGTGGTATCGAATTGTGATATACTATTATTATTAGTGATATAAATATAACTTGGAGAGATAGAGAAATGGGTAGGTACAAAGAAATTATTCAAATGCTTGGGTTTGAAGACGACCGTTATATTTTGGAAAAAAAGGGAATTCAAGAATGGATCAAACAGTGTGGAGAAGATAACGTATATGAGGAATGTAGAAAAATAGTTGCCAATAATAGAAAGAAATTGAAAAAAGTGAAATGATATTACGGTATGACAATATTGTTGTATAATAGATATCATGAAGGAGAAAAGCAGAGGCTTTTAGTGAAATGATGCGAAAAAAGATTAATTTGTCATCCTTTAGCGGAGGAATTCTAGCAGGGGGGATTGTGATTACGATAGGAAATATCCCTGTGGTATTAGAAACAGGATATTATGTCGGTTTAATAGCGGGCATTATGATTGGTTTTCTAGGGGTTGTTATGGTTATCTTTACAAATCGAAAGAATCAAGATAAAAACAGAAGGAAATCCTAATTTGGATTTCCTTCTGCTTTTATTTTGATTCTAATTGATAGGCGATTTCTCCGTCAATAATGGTATATAAGACTTTTGCATCGGTATCTAGTGCTGGGGTTTTATCAAAAATAACAAGATCTGCATCTTTGCCGATTTTGATACTTCCTATGCGATCGTCACATCGAGCAATTTTTGCTGCATTGATCGTTATCATTTTTAATGCTGTTTCGACATCCAATCCATGACGTACCGCTTCCCCTGCTTCGGTAACAATCATATATGGGTGGAACACAGGGCCATCTGTCATTATGGCACAGGTGACACCTTTGTCGTTCAATAATTTTAAACATTCGGGATCAACTTTACAGCCTTCTCCTCCAAAGAGTGGACCGGAAAGTGGTCCCCAAATAACTTGTGCTCCACTTTCTGCGATTTCATCAATAAAATCAGAAGAGCCAAAGGCATGGTCAAGAGTAAGATCAAATCCATACTCTTTCTTCCATCGCAATAAAGAAAGCATATCATGCTGATAAGAGTGAACTTTAAGTGGAATTTTTCTTTCTAATACCAAAAGACCATGTTCCATAGCCGCATCATAAGGAGGCATCTTTTCAGGATCGTCTGCCGCTGCTGCCTTTTTCTTCTGATATTCTTTTACGGATTCAAAGAAATCAATAAAGATTTGTGCAACACCAATTCTTGACATAGGGAGCTGTTCTCTTGGTCCATAGACTCCTTTCGGATTAACGCCCATAGCTGCTTTTAAAGCACAAGGATGTTTGATGATGCGTTCATCATAACTTTTTCCATAAGATTTCATTGCGAGTACCAACCCACAAATTGCATTCCCGCTTCCAGGAGCAATGATGCTTGTGGTTATGCCATCTCGCAGACATTCCTGGAAGGATGGTGAGTCCTTATCGATACCATAGTAAATATCAAGCTGTGCTGTATTTGGAGAGGTCATTTCATTGCAATCCTGTGCCCCGGTATCGATGTGGAAAGTACCGATGTGAGAATGGGCATCAACAATACCAGGAATTACGATCTTACCGCAAGCATCAATGATTTGGGCATCATCGCAGCTTAAATTAGAGCCGATTTCTTGAATTTTTCCATCCTTAATTAAAATATCGCAAGAAGGAAGGATTCCTTCTTTTTCCATGGTATAAACCGTTGCGTTTTTTATATGAAGCATTTCATTTCATCTCCTTTGCGATAAATTACTTTTCCATTGCTCAGTGTTAACTGCAAAACAGCAGCGTAGGTCTTGATTGGATGATCACTGTAAATGGTAAGGTCAGCTCTTTTTCCTGCTTCAATGGTTCCTAATTTATCATCAACACCTAAAACTTTTGCGGTGTTGCTAGTCATCATCTTGATGACCGCTTCTTCATCATGACATACTTTGTACATGCTGATACCATTCCATAGAACATCTTCACGGGAAATCATTGCACCAGAGCAATTGGAAGCAAGAGCAACTATCACTCCTTTTTTATGCAAGTCATAAAGGAAGGAACGATCCAATTCATCAGCGTAAGGATCAAATCCACTGTCGTCATTATTAACGATAATCGAAATGTTACGATCGAGGATTTCTTGTTCGCTATCTTTGATTCCATAACCACTGCAGAGAACTAAATCAACATCATAATCTTTTAATGCATGCAGTACTCCATTGACTTCCATTGATGTTTGTGCACAAACAAACAATGGCATTTTTTTATCTAGCATCTCTTTGATTGCTGCTTTCTTTGGGTTTCTTCCTTCTTTTTCTACATCGTATTCGCTTGCCTCTTTTAAATTCTGTTCCAACAAGGAGAAAATACCCATGTGAGTGCTTGGTATGATATTTTTTGCGCCATAATATTTTATTACAGAATCAGAAACACAGGCTTTTAATCCTGCTTTCTCCTTGATGCACATGGCAAATGGATTGATTCCATCGACATCAAATACCCCCATCATTCCACCAAAAAGATTCGTGCTGCTTGGTGCTACACCAACGGAAGTAATGCCAAAAGCTCCTAATTGTTGGCGGGTAATTCCACGTCCATTGAATGCATATACAACATTCATTTCAGGGGTAATTACATTGGTGTGTTCATCGTTATCTTCTGCATTTCCACGAATTTCTCTACCAGGACCAAGGATTCCCCAGTTACTCATTGGATCAATAAATCCAGGGAAGACGTGTTGTCCGCTTGCATCGTAAGTTTCTCCATCAAAATCAATGGTAGGAGCAACTTTTGAAATCGTATTACCATCAATTAGAATGTCGCCTTGGAACACATGTTCAAGACCATCATGAATCGTTGCGTTTTTAATACAAAACATAGTTTATTTCTTCCTTTCTATCTATTTCATTCCTAATGCTAACAGAGCGCTTTCCATTTGTACGGAAACTAATTTACGAATTGGAATCGGTTGACATGGCACGGCTTCTTCAATCTTAGCACATTCGGTTTTTAGATAGGATTGAGCATCCGCGATAATGTTCTGCATCTTCGTGATGACAGAATCCTCTTGTGTCATTTCGATGGTTTCTTTTGCTGCAGTGATGACCATTCCAAAAGCAAGTAGCATATACCACGGAGTTCCATATAGGGAATCGAATCGACTCGCTGCCGTACATGGAATGTCGTATTGTTCCGGATGTGCTTCCATCAATGCTAATTCCGCATTTTTATAATCCCCTTTATCTTCGATTCGATCTTGTAAAGCAACCATGCAAGAGGAAGTAAGATCAGCGTATTCCATTAGTGGTGTAACCAGCTTTTTCAATTCCTCATTGATTCGCTCACGAATTTCATATCCTTTTAGGACCGCTTCTTTTCGAGTCATGGTAGGGTCGATTGTTAAATCGTTGCTAGCAGGACAGAAGAAATATGGCATTTCACAAATCAATACAAAAGCATTCTTGTTAACGGTGTCTAGATAGTCCGCCGAACAACCGCCACCTTTCATTATTTCAGCAGGGTCTTTATCTAAGTTATCGGCGTAGTAATCATAGGAAGCCGCCGATTGTGGTAATTCATAAATAGCATCTTTGAAGGTTTGACAGAATGGAACTTCTGGTTCTCCAAGATTCAATGGAAGATTGACCCGCTCAGCCGCAGTAGCTAAATGTTCTACTATCGATGGTTGGTTTTTGTTAACGTACCAATAAACCCCACCGAAACTGGAATTATGAAGCGAATACATGAAGTCTGGGTGAACTTCATCAATCACTTTCATAATGGCTTTGGTTTCTGGCAATGCTTGATCAAAATGATAAGTCTTATAGTGGAAAGGGAAGGTCCATTCCACCTGTTGATTAGAAGCAGGTCGGAAGAAGTTAGAAGCATAGTTCTCATAAGTAAAAGGGCCCTTTAACCAACCATTATTTAAATTCAAACCATCTGGATCGACGCATTTAATAATGTGAAAAGTAGTATCTAATTCCGCTAATAATGCCTCGTTTTCACATAAAATAGTACAAAGGTGTTCCAGCATCATTGCGCCAATTGGTTCGTTTGGATGTGGGCAACCAAAAATTAATGCTTTTCTTTTCCCACGGCCAATCTTAATGCGATAGATTGGGTGTTTTTTTCGACTTTCCCCTACTTGATCGACTTGGATACGATCGGGATAGCGTTGCTGTAAAGCAAACGTGTTTTGGTCCATTTCATCAACGGTTAAGAAACTGTCAATTTCTGGAATTTGTTTTAATACATCTTCAATTTTCATTTTTGTTATCCTCCTTTTTATCTAGATTTTCTAATACAATAAAGGCGCTTTCCATCTGTACTTGTACTAGGGTACGGATAGGAATTGGTTGACAAGGAATCTGTTGATTGATGCGAGTGCATTCTTGGTTTACAAAATGTTGGCATTCTTCGATCATCTGCAATAACTCAACTTTAGCTTTCTGGTTATTGGTATTTGCTAGGGTTTCCTTTGCGCAACCAATCAACATTCCAAAGGCAAGAAGTGCGTACCATGGAGAAGCAATCAAGGAATCGAATTCGCTTGCTTTTGTAACAGGAACATTGAATTCTTCTGGTTGCTCATCCATAAGTGATAATTGCGCTTTTTTCGCATCATCATTCGCATCAGCATACATAGCTAGTGCTTGCATATACATACTTTTTTGATCCGCATAAGACTGTAGTTTCGTATAGTATGCGATTGTTTTTTGTACGATTCGATCTCTTTCCTCGAATCCTTTTAAAATGGCTTCTCTACGTGTCATCGTGGTAGAAAAGGAGAGATCGCTGCTTTCTGGACAATAGAAGTAAGGTTCTTCGCACATCATGACAAAGGCATCCGGATTTATCGTGTTGATATAATCCAATGAAGAACCGCCACATACCATATAATCACAAGGGTTGCCATCTAAATTTTTTTCATAGTAATCGTAATACTGAGTCGCTTGTAAAAATTCATAGATGGAAGGAGCAAACGTTTTCGAAAAAGCACATTCTGGTTCTCCTAAATGCAATGGCAAATTTGCTCGCTTTGCCGTCGCTGGAAGTTGATCGATAATTTCCTTGCGATTATGACTTACATAGAAATAAACTCCGCCAAAACTAGAATTGTGTAAGGTATAGACAAAATCAGGTTTTAATTGTTCCATTAAATTCATAATGGCTTTGGTTTCTGGGATGGGTTTCTCAAAAGAATATTCTTTATAATGAATAGGAAAGGTCCATTCGACTTGTGCTGTAGAATTCGGGCGAAAGAAATGAGAGGCGTAATTTTCATAAGTAAAAGGCCCTTTTAACCAACCCTTATTTAAATTGAAACCATCCGGATCCACACACTTAATAATATAGAAAGTGGTATCCAGTTCTTTTAGAAAATCCGGATTTTGACAAAGTATATGAGAGAGTTGCTCCAACATCATTGCCCCGATTGGTTCATTGGGATGCGGGCAGCCATACATCAAAGCTTTTCTTTTACCATTTCCAATCGTTAAACAGTAAAGAGGGTGCTGCTTTCTACTTTCTCCGATTTTGGTGATCGCAACTAATTCTGGATATGTTTTCGCTAGTTGCAGCGTACTTTTATCCATTTCCTCCACGGTAAGGAAAGCATCAATATCAGGGATCTGATTCAGTATTTCATTTCGATTCATATTTTATCCACTCCATTCTTCAATTAACCCGTAAATAGCAATTTGAAAAAGGTCTTTATTTCATGGATGGTAAAAAAGTATTTTTTCTTTTCTCCCATTATGATGACCCTATGCAAATTGTGGGATAATTCATCACTTATCACCCCGTAATGAATCCGCTTACGAAACTATTCTAACACAATCCTTATTTTGTGAAATAGCTTTTCGAATAAAATGTAACATTTTCAAAAAATAATGTAAAAATATGTGTAAAATCGAAAAGAAAACCTTTTCAAATGGAAAATATAATATTATAATGTAACATATTGAAGACTTAAGCAAAGTATTGAGGAGTGAAAAACATGAAAAAATTTCTAGCAAAACGACTCGGTTCAGGGACTTTGGCAATCATGTTTTCGATCGTGTTTAATTTTATCATTATACGATTGGCGCCAGGGGATCCTGCTACATTATTGGCTGGAAAAGATAACCCAAATCCAGAAATGATTGCTGCAATTCGTGCTCGTTATGGATTGGATAAATCAATTTTGGAACAGCTTGGGGTTTATATTAATCAATTATTACATTTTGATTTGGGATTTTCCTATACTAGTAATCGAAGTGTTTGGACGATGATTGCAGAGCGATTAGGACCAACCTTTATGATTGCGTTGACAGGAACGATTATTGCAGCGGTGATTGGAACGATGATCGGTGTTTACGCAGCCAGAAAGAAGGGATCCTTTATTGATCAGGCAATCTGTTCGGTTTCTTATCTATTTGACTCTACTCCAAGTTTCTGGCTAGGGTTGATGTTAATTCTTTTGTTCTCTTCGGTTCTTGGATTGTTCCCAACTTCAGGAATGTATTCATTAAGAGGAAATTACACGGGAATGCGCTATGTGTTGGATGTTGCAAAACACACTTTCCTACCGGTATTAACATTGGTATTGTTGAACATTCCTTATTATTTTAGAATTGCAAGAAGTTCCGTGCTTCAAGTCATGAGTGAAGATTTTATTATGACACTTCGAGCTACTGGAATGCCAGAGAAGAAAATCTTTAATAAATATGTACTTCGTAATGCGATTATTCCTACAATTACCGTATTTGGAATCAATCTTGCTTATATGGTAACGGGTGTTGCGATGATTGAAATTGTATTCGCATGGCCTGGAATGGGTCGATTGATGCTAGATTCCATCACAAAACGTGATTATCCTGTGGTATCTGGAATTTATCTAGTATTATCGATTTCCGTGGCTTTTGGTATGATTCTTGTTGATATCGTATATGCATTAGTAGATCCGCGTATTCGATTAGAGTAGTAGGAGATGAGAAGTATGAAAAGTAAAAATTTTAAGCAATTTCTTCATCGTCTGAGAGGGAATCAGCAGATGATGATTGGGTTGGTTCTTCTGATAATATTGATATTAGTAGCGATTTTTGGACCATCTCTTGCGCCACATAATCCAAAATATTTAAATGATCACACACTGGCGGCGCCAGGTGGAGATTATCTTTTAGGAACGGATAATTTAGGTCGTGATGTATTTTCAATGATACTACACAGTGTAAGAACTTCTTTGATCATCGGCTTTATAGCGGCGATGATTTCCGGATTCATTGGTGTTGCAGTAGGTGGAATTGCCGGATTCTTTGGTGGTACCCTTGATAAGGTGTTGAATGAAATTATGAATATTTTCATGATGTTACCTACCTTCTTCTTGATCTTATTAGTTGTTGCGTTGTTTGGTAGTAGCATGATGAATGTAATGATTATTATTGGGGTTACTTCTTGGGTAAGCAATGCTCGCTTAATGCGCGCACAGGCAATCTCGTTGAAGGAACGTACGTTTGTGAAAAGTGCAATCACAATGGGAGAAAGCAAATGGCATATTTTGCTTCATCACATTATTCCTAATGGAATCTTCCCTGTTATTGCACAGACGACAATGAATATTTCGGGTGCAATTTTAACGGAAGCAGGATTATCTTTCTTAGGTTTGGGAGATCCAAATGTATTCTCACTGGGTCAGATCATCAATAATGGAAAGATGTATATGCCTCGCTGTTGGTGGATTTGTACCTTCTCTGGGATTGCTATTGTAATCATTGTATGGACATTCTTCCTTATTGGTGATGGACTCAACCGCATCCTAAGTCCGAAAATGGATGCCAATAAGTAAGGGGGAGGATCGTTTATGCATTTACTTGAGATAAAAAATGTCAATATCGCTTATAAAACAGGGAATAAAAAAGTGAAAGCGGTAAGAAATGTTTCTCTTACTATTGATGAGCAAGAATCGGTAGGAATTGTTGGCGAAAGTGGTAGTGGAAAAAGTACGCTAGCAATGGGTATTCTTCGCTTACTACCGGAAAATATTATTGAAGTATCCGGAGAAGCATTGTTAGAAGGAAAAGATATCTTCCAGATGAGTGATAAAGAATTGCATGAATGCCGTTGGAAAACAATGTCAGTAATTTTTCAAAAGGCAATGAACTCTCTTTCTCCCGTACATCGTATTGGAAAACAAATGGAAGATATTTATCGGGTTCATTATCCAGATGAGTCCAATGAAAATATTAAAAATAGAATCTATGAGCTATTAAAGATCGTAAACTTATCGGAACGTGTTTATACTTCTTATCCACATGAATTAAGTGGGGGAATGATGCAGCGTGTTGCGATTGCATTATCTTTGATTTTCTCACCTAAATTGTTAATTATGGATGAAGCGACAACTGCTCTTGATGTGGTTACACAAAGTCAGATTTTGAATGAAATCATGGAATTGGAAAAAAAGATGAAAATCGCCAGAATCATGATTACGCATGATGTTTCGGTAGTAGCTTCTACTTGCAAACGTGTCGTTGTTATGTATGCCGGAGAATTGATGGAACAAGGGGATGTAAAAGATGTATTATTAAATCCACAACATCCTTATACGCAAGGACTTCTGAATTCTTTCCCAAGTTTTAAAGGAGAAAGAGGAAATCTGAAAGGAATTGAAGGAAGTCTTCCTGATCTATCACGGCCATTAGAAGGTTGCGTATTTGCAGATCGTTGTCCACATGCATGCGAACGTTGTTTTAAAGAAAAACCAAAACAACACGAAGTAGGAGATAGATGGAGTGTCAGCTGTCATCTTTCGGAAGGAGGGAAACAGCATGACTAATGCATTGGAAGTCAAAAATTTAAAAAAGCATTACATTCAGAAAAAAGTCGTAAAAAAAGACGGTAAGAAAAGTAGTAAACAGATCGTTAAAGCGGTCGATGGCGTATCTTTTGAACTTAAAAAAGGAGAAATCCTTGGTGTTATTGGAGAAAGTGGTTGTGGGAAATCCACATTAGGAAGATTGTTGGTTTCATTAGAAAAACCAACCGAAGGAGAAGTCTTGCTGAATGGAACTTCGGCAGCAGAATTACTGAAAAAGGATCGACTTCAGTATCGTAAGACATCACAGATTATTTTCCAAAATCCTTTTGATACCTTTGATCCAAGACATACGATACGAAAGATTATGATGAGTTCTATGAAACTTCATAATATTGGAGAAAATGAAGAAGCACGCTTGGAGATTTGTAAAAAGACATTAAATGAGGCGGGGTTGCATCCTGCGGAAGATTACTTGGATCGTTTCCCATTTGAACTTTCCGGAGGACAATTGCAGCGTATTTCTATTTTGCGAAGTATGATGCTGAATCCTACTTTCTTAGTAGCGGATGAACCAATCTCCATGCTGGATGTTTCGATTCGTGCGGATATCATTCGTATGTTACAGGATTTAACGAAGCAAAACGATACCGCATTAGTATTTATTTCTCATGATATTGCGACAACTAGGTATATTTCTGATCGCGTTGCGGTAATGTATCTTGGAAAAATTGTCGAAATGGGAAAAACCGATGATATCTTGCATACACCAAGTCATCCATATACCCAAGCATTGATTAGTAATTGTGCTTCATTGGATCCATTAGAAGAGAGAGATGTGATCTCTTTGGAAGGAGAACCACCAACGCCAATCAATACAGGACCGGGTTGCTATTTTGCTCCTCGATGTCAGCATGCTTGTGAACGATGTTGGAAAGAGTACCCAGAATATCGAACGAAGAAAAATGGTGTTAAGGTTGCATGTTTCTTAGTAGAGGATGGTAGTGAATGAAAAACTATCAAGCAATATTAGATGATGTTTGTGATTACAAAGAATTCCTTACCGTGGAGGAAATGGATGCAAGTACATTGCAACTGCAAAAAGATTATCCTGAATTAGTGGAAGTGAGTGTTGCTGGATATTCGCGTGCGAATCATCCAATTTACTGCTTGAAAATTGGTAGTGGTGAAAAAAATGCGTTGCTGTTTGGCTGTCCTCATCCCAATGAGCCGATTGGGGCAATGATGTTGGAATACTTCTCACGTGCCTTGTGTGAACACCAAGATTATTTGAGAGAAAGCAATTATACTTGGTATATTATTAAATGTATTGATATTGATGGTACCAAATTAAATGAAGGATGGTTCAAAGGACCATTCAATATCACTAATTATGCTCGTAATTTCTTCCGTCCCACTTCCTATGAGCAAGTCGAATGGACCTTTCCGATTCATTACAAGGAATATTCATTTGAAAATCCAATGCCAGAAACGAAGGCGTTGATGAAATTGATGGATGAAATAAAACCAGATTTTATGTATTCTTTGCATAATGCAGGATTTGGTGGCGCTTATTGGTATCTAAGTGATGATATTCCAGAATTGTATCCACAGTTCTATCATGCAGCCCAAGGGAGAGGAGTTCCATTATCCTTGGGAGAAGCAGAAGCTCCTTTTATCCAACAATATGCACCAGCCGTCTTTAAAAATGAAGGTTTGGAAGCAGAATATGATTATTTAGAAAAATTTAGTGAAGACAAAACGAAAGTGGCTTCCCGATTTGAATGTGGAACTAGTTCCGATGGGTATGCCTCTCGTTATGGAACGCATTCGTTATTGACCGAGTTACCTTACTTTTATTCGCCAAAGATTGAAAGTGATATACCAATGTCATGGACGAGAAAAGAAGTAAAGATGAAAAGTGCAGCCATGGAAAAAGAGGAGTATCTTTCCATCAAAAAAGAATATGAAGCGTATCAATCCATGGTAAGTGATGATAATCCATTTACAAAAATGATTGAAATGATGGTAAAGGATCGAGATGAAACTTATCAGGAAACGCTGAATTTTGTAAATGACAATGAGAGTTATTTGCAGATTTGCAAAGAAAGTGAATACTTTGATTGTATGGAGGTATCCCGCGTTTATCGTTTATTGATGTGGGGTATGTTAGTAAGAGGCGCCAAATTTGAACGCGCCAAAAGAATGGACGATACCGTGCATGTGTGGGATTCGATTATCGAACGATTGGAAACTATTTTCGCAGAAAAGGCTGAGGCTGTGGAACAAATTTCCTATTCGGTCGTTCCCATTCAAACACTTGTACGTATCCAGCTTGAATCTGGTTTATTGATGGCAAGCTATATAGAAAAGAAAGGTGAAGAATTATGAAAAAATTATTAGCGCTGGGGTTATCATTATTGATGTGTGTTTCTCTTGTCGGCTGCGGTGGTAATGGCGGTAATGGCGAAGTAAGCGATGGTGGTACTTATATTATTGCTCAGCAGGGAGAACCAGCTTCATTAAACCCTGATACGAATTCAGATGATTACTTATATGCAATCGCTCAGAATATGTTCAACCGTTTGGTTAAATTGAATAATAACTATGAAGTTCTTCCAGATTTGGCAACGGATTGGGAAATTTCTGATGATGCATTAACTTATACGTTTAATTTAAATAAGAAAGCAGAATGGTGGGATGGTGAACCAGTTACTGCGGATGATGTAAAATATACATTTGATACAATTGTTAGCAAAAGCTATGCAAATGCTAGTGTATTTGCTAATGTAGAAAGCATCGAAGCAAAAGATGAACACACAGTAGTATTCCACATGGCAACTGCGGATGCAACTTTCTTATCTAACGTTGCATGGTATGGAACATTTATCTTACCTCAACACGAATTAGAAGGAACGGATTGGACAACTTCTGATTTCAATGAAAATCCATTAGGTTCTGGACCATTCAAGTTCTCTAAATGGAATAAGGGAACCGATGTAAGATTAGTGAAAAATGAAAAGTATTGGGGAGATGTACCTCACTTAGATGAATTAGTTTATACCGTAATTCCTGATACAAATACCGCTTATCAAGCTTGGTTAAATGATGAAGTAGATGAAATTGCTTCTGCTAATATTCCAACAAGTGAAATTGAATCATTGAAAGAAACTGGTAACTATGTTTGGGTAGAACAAGAATGGCCTTCTCCTTACTATGTAACATTCAATTTGAATGATGGACCATTCAAAGATGTAAAAGTACGTAAAGCAGCTGCTATGGGTATTGACCGTGATGAAGTAAGTAAAAAAGCATTCAACGGTTATAAACCAGCAAACAACTATTATATTTCTCAGATTTATAAATCAAGCTTAAATGAAGAAGCAAAACAGCCAGATTATGATCCAAAAGGAGCTATGAAGCTGATTGAAGAAGCTGGATATAAGAAGAATAGTGATGGTTACTATTTTGAAACTACATTGACTATTTTTGAAGGATTTGAAGATGCTGCAACAGTTGTAACAGCTAATCTTGAAAAGATTGGAATCAAATGCTCACTGAATGTTATTGATTACAATGTTTGGGAAGAAACCGTATGGAAGAACCAGAAATTTGACTTTACAATGGTAGCTGGATTCCAGGGACCAGATGTATTGGGTGCTGGACGTCGTTGGACAACAAATGGTGTTGTTAACGTTAACAACTACTCTAATGCAGAAGTTGATAAACTTTATAATCAAGCATTAGCGGCATCTTCTCAGGAAGAAATTGATGACTGCATGAAGAAGATTCAGGCAATCTTAGCAGAAGATATCACATTAGTTACAATGGTTAACTATACTGATGTTGCTGCATTTAAGAACTATGTACACGGACACCCAATGTATACAAATGATCAGGGTGGATCTAGAGATAAAGCTGGATTCTCTGAAATGACTTATGTTTGGGTTGATAGTGCAGAATAATTTGATACAAAAATCGTTATTTTGATACATAAATGAAAAAATCCTGCAGGCTTCTACAGTTCAGCCACTGCAGGATTTTTTGAAAGAAGGTGAAAAAATGAAAAAAAGGAACATCGCGTTTGGTGTAGGAGCTGCTCTTATTGGAACGATGATTGGGATAGAGCGCTGTCTAGGAAAGAAAGAAATCAAACAGATCAAAGAATATGGAACGAAAATCGAAAGCGGTCATGGCAGAATGAATACGCTAGTACTAGGAGAGGGAGATGAAACGATTGTTTTATTAAGTGGTTATGGGACGGCTTCTCCGATTCTAGATTTCAAACCGTTGGCACAGAAGCTAGCGGTATCATTTCGTGTGGTGATTCTAGAGTATTTAGGCTATGGATGCAGTGAAGATACTACATTAAATCGAAGTGTAGAAAATATTTGCAGTGAAATTCACTCAGTAATGAAGCGTTTGAAGGTGGAGCACTTCTGGTTGATGCCGCACTCCATTTCTGGAGTATATGCTCTTGCTTATGCAAATCTTTATCCAGAGGAACTGGATGGTGTTTTAGCAATCGATACCAGTATTCCTGAACAAACAGACTATATGAGTGCTTCCTTTGATATCTATTTTTCTAAGCTATTAGATTGGCTTTCATTAACTCGTCCATTATTAAAATTAAAGCCACAGATGTTTCTTCCTGAAGAAGGAGTTTATGAAAAGGAGGATCGCAAGCAGATGAAACTTCGTCTGATGCGACATGGTACTTCCAAAGCCATTGCGAATGAAGGAAAACAGATCAATAAAAATATGTTGCAATGTCGATTGCTTTCATTCCCAAAAGATCTCCCGGTATTAATGTTTGTCAGTGACGGAAATATCAAAATGACCAAAGGCTGGTGGCAAACATTACATGAAAAACAGATTGCTTCATTGACAAATAAGGAAATGAAGATTTTGAAGGGTAGCCATTATCTGCATTGGAGCAACAGTGACATTATGGCAGAAGAAGCCAAACGATTTATTCAAAATCATCTTATCAAAAGAAATGCATAATATTTCTTCTTTGTAGTTGCATAATCAATTTGTTTGTGGTTAAATATATGAGTAAAAATTATCAAGAGTTAGGTTAGAGAGTTAGCTCGTAGCCTATACCAACCTACCCTTTGTGGAAAGGTGGTTCTGCTAACATCGATAAGAGAAATCATATGAAAAATAAGTATGCCTTCTCTTATGGAGGCATTTTTTATGCCAGAAAGGAGATATTATGAAAGATTTTATTTTTACAAGTGAAAGTATTACCGAAGGACATCCAGATAAAATTTGCGATAAAATTGCTGATTCTATTTTGGATGCGGCATTAACGCAAGACCCAAACAGTAAAATGGCAGTGGAAGCTACGATAAAAGACGATTTTGTATTAGTCTATGGGGAAGCAAATACAACAGCTTCCATTGATTATGAACAGATTGCTAAGGATACGATCAAAAAAATTGGCTACAATGAAGATTACACGGTTTTAGTGAAAGTAAACAAACAATCGGCTGAAATCAACTCGGCTGTAGTCAATCAAGAAGAGGGAGAAGTGGGAGCAGGAGATCAAGGAATCATGTTTGGCTATGCCTGTGATGAAACTAAGGAATTTATGCCAGCCCCAATTTATTATGCACATCAATTAGCGCTGCAGCTGACAAGAGTGCGTAAAACAAATCCAATGATCAAACCGGATGGAAAAACACAGGTGAGTGTGGAATATAAGGATCATAAAGTAAAACGTATCGATACTATTGTTGTTTCGACACAACATAGTGCATCTATCACACAAGAGGAATTAAAAGAAGTCATCATGAAGGATGTTATTACACCAGTGATCGATGCGAATTTGATTGATGAAAATACAAAATTTCTAATTAATCCAAGCGGAAGCTTTGTGGTAGGAGGAAGCTTTGGTGATTCCGGAACAACCGGAAGAAAGATCGTATGTGATACTTATGGTGGATGGGGAAGAATTGGTGGAGGATGCTTCTCTAGTAAAGATCCAAGTAAAGTTGACCGTAGTGCTGCTTACTATTGTCGCTATGTTGCAAAAAATGTTGTCGCAAATCAATTAGCAAGCCGTTGTGAAGTTCAGGTTGCTTATGCTATTGGTAAAAGCCATCCAGTTTCATTATGTGTGGATACCTTTGGTACAGGGGTAAAGAGCGATGAGGAATTATTGGATATTATCAAAAATAACTTCAATTTTGAAGTAGGAAATATTATTCGAGAATTGGATTTGAAGCAACC
Source organism: Breznakia sp. (assembly GCA_045134375.1). Classification (GTDB taxonomy): domain Bacteria; phylum Bacillota_I; class Bacilli_A; order Erysipelotrichales; family Erysipelotrichaceae; genus JBGUVL01. Next base: position 64,823 of record JBGUVL010000035.1, read on the forward strand.
TATTTATTCTAAGACAAGCTGTTATGGACACTTTGGTGATCCACAGTTTACTTGGGAAAAAATGAAAGAATTAAAATATTAAAAACAAAATGTTTATGTCGGATCATGATTGACGATGAAAGACCAAAACATTTTGGTAATCGAGGTTTCAAAAAAGCTGGTTGTCCATTTCTTTGTTGATATTAAAGATGAAAAGGAATCAGCAAAAATAAAGTAAAGGATGGATGAACATAGAAATCCACTTATCCTTTAAATTGTTTTCATTAAATAAAAATATTTGATTCAAAAAAAGGGACCATTGGCAGCAATAGGGAATGGTTCTTTTTTTCTTGTTTTATAAAAATAGAATAATACAATGTAGCAATAGAATAAAAATAGTATGATAAAATTTTACAAAAAAATGAAAACGCTTACTTGTTTTATGGACTACTTCGCGCTATGATATAAAAAATAGAGTTGAGAGGTACAATATATGTATGATGTTTTGATTGTAAATGGAACCATTGTTGATGGAACCGGAAATAAAGCTTACCAGGCAGATCTCGCTGTGATGGGAGATAAAATCGTTAAGATTGGAGATTTAAAAGGAGCAGAAGCACATCGTGTGGTGGATGCGAAAGGAAAATACATCACTCCTGGCTTTATTGATCCACATACGCATACGGATTTGTCGGTATTATTTAATCCTTCTACAGAAAACTTCTTACAGCAGGGAGTTACGACAACGATTGGAGGGAATTGCGGACATAATTATGCACCGGTAGGAGATGATCTATATCGTGCTGCGATCATTGATACCAAAGTAGCGTATGCAGCAGAGCCATCCTATTTTCAAATGACGAAATTACTGCTGCCAAAGCAAGAAGGGGTAAAAGCATTGCAGGAACAATATGGAATTACCATGGACTGGCACTCTTTAAAAGAGTATTTGGATAAGTGCGATCAACAGCCCTTAGATGGCAATATTGCGGTATTAGCGGGTTATAGTGCGATTCGTGGTACGATCATGGGACAGGATTGCTGTCGTGAAGCAAGCGAAGAAGAACTGGTAAAAATGGAAGAACTGACAAGAAAGTGCATGGAAGAAGGTGCCTATGGACTTTCGACAGGTACCGACCCTAATTATGTGCCAGGACCTTTTGCAACTTTCGATGAAACGGTACGAATGTTAAAAATTGTTAAGGAATACGATGGTATTTTTTCTTCTCACACAAAGAACTATAATGATGAAGGCGGTCCTGACCGTATGGGTGGTTATCGCTTTATGCTAGAACAGGCAAAAGCCGCTGGAGTAAAATGCAATGTATCGCATGTACATACCTTAGGCATGGGAAATGATGAAGCGAGTAATGCAAAGGCTGCCCAAGATACATTAGCTTATTTTGAAGAAATGGAAAAAAACGGGTTGGATTTATCGTATGATGTCATCCCAAGTCCCTATAGTATGGATATGACCGTTCCTTATTTTGCGACATTTTTGCGTCCATTTGTTTTGATGTGTGGAAGTCGTCAGCATTTGGCAGAAAGTTTCAAAGTGGCTGATTTTAGAGAAATGGTTCATGCGGTTGTCGATGCGGGATTATATCCAATGCTGGATACAAAAAATATTTTAATGTCCATGTATCCCATCTTAATGATTTCTAGACATAAAAATCCAAAATATGTAGGACAAAATATATATGCTTATGCAAGTGCGAATGCAATCGATCCATTGGATTTCGTTATGGATCTGTTTGCGGAAGATCCGGATATGGGTGCGGATATGATGTTACCAGATGCGGTAGAGGCAAACCGCATTTTATCACAACATCCAATGGCAATGATGTGTTCGGATGGATTTACTGGTGGAAAAGACATGAATTTCGGTTTGAATGAGGACCTTCAGATGACACCGAACCCAATGAATTTCTCATATGCGATACGATATTTAACAAATTATGCTGATGATTTTGTTAAGGGAATTCATGTTTTAAGTGGTAAGGTTGCAAATCGATTTGGGTTAGAAGGACGTGGCGAACTAAAAGAGGGGAATTATGCTGATATCCTAGTCATTGATAAAGAAGCATTGCATTCCTATGATCGGGATGCGAACGTTTTCCAATATCCAGAAGGAATTGATATGGTATTCGTCAATGGTGTTTTAACCATCGACCATAAAGTTCACACCAAAGCTAGCGCTGGTAGAATGTTGAGAAAAACCTTAAAATAATAATAAAAAGGCAACGAAGCAGTATTTGTTTAACGTTGCTTTTTATTTATGTTGACAAGCTAACGAAAGTTAGCTAAAATGATTATAAAAGCTAACGTGTGTTAGCTAAAAGTAGAAAATTATGAAAGAATATGGAAGCTTGAAAATCACGTTATTGACTTATTTACTATTGATTGTATTTTTTGCTTTTATCGTGTATGCTTTTGTTAATCGAAGAAGTATTATTCACTGGGGACGTTATTTGCTATTTTTATTTATTTTTGGTCTTGTGATTTGCTGTTTTGCGACAATGCGGGATGGTTGGTATTTGTCAATTCAGCATCAGATTGAAGGAAGCGGAGTGAATGGTTTATTTTCCGCAACAGGGCTGGAATGTATCCTGGGTGGAGGCTGCGCATTACTTGTTTTGCTGTCTTTGCTTATTTCCGTATTTGTATCTCCAGAGTGGAAGCAGCTCTTATTTTTCTCTAGTGCCGGTATTTTGTTATTTAAAATTATCATTTTAGAGATTGATCGTCTACTGTTGCTTCTTCGTTAAGGAGTGATAATGGTGAGGAAAAACACAAAAGAAACGATTCGAAAAACAGCACTACAACTTTTTTCCGTTCATGGTTATGATGGGGTATCGATTCGTGATATTGCAAAAGTAGTAGGAATTAAAGAGAGCTCCATTTACAAACATTATTCTGGAAAGGAAGCGTTGCTTTCTGCGATTGTAGATTATCATTCTCATGTATATGAAGAAGCGGCTGCAAAATTTATGGTTCCAAACGATGATTTTGAACAGGATACGAGACAATATTTGCAAATGGAAGAAAATATGCTATTTCGTTTGGTGGAGCAACTTTTTCTATTTTATGTAAAAGAGGATGAAAATGTTTGGTTCCGCCATCTGTTAGAAAATGAACGTCATCATAATCCTGAATTAAAGGATCGCTATGATAGTTATTATGTGAAACAGCCAATTCAATACCAAACCATGCTGTTTCAAAAAATGATGGAAGCAGGTTATTTTGTAGAGTGTGATCCTGCCATTATGGCATATCAGTTTTATGCTCCAATTTTAGTAATGATGGAACTATACGATGAAAAAACGGAAGCGGAAATACGAAATTTGCTTCATCGGCATGTATACCAGTTTGGCAAACAATATTGTAAAAAATGAGAAGGGGCAATTAAGTACAACCAATCGGACGGTAGGGGAATCTCTGGATTTGTCCAATAAGTAAAATAAAAGTGGAAAAGTATTGAAATTGCTAAACTCATCCGATATAATATATACGCACTTACTTTAAATGCGCAAAGTGTTTAAGGCGGAAGGAGATTAAATATTATGGCAAAAAACGGAATTCATCCAAAATACAACAGAATTACTGTTAAATGTTCAACTTGTGGAGCTGAATTTGAAACAGGTTCTACGGCAAAAGAATTAAAAGTAGATACTTGTTCTAATTGTCATCCATTCTATACTGGTAGACAGCGTTTCGCAGCTGCTCAGGGTAGAGTTGAAAGATTCAACAAAAAATACGGACTTAAATAAGACGGGTAAAGATGAAGTGATGATTCACTTCATTTTTATTTGATAGTGGAGAAGTAATATGAGGGCATTTATTCATAAATATTTTGGAGGGAGTCAATCGTTTTATCAAAAAGTAGCAAGCATTTCCATTCCAGGGGCGATGCAACAGTTGTTGCAGAGCGCTTGTGGAATCGTTGATTCTCTTATGGTGGCATGGATTGGACATGTGAGTAGTGTTGGTACAGCAGCACAGTTGGATGCAATGATGGGTACGATTTCGTATGGAATCAATTGTGGAACCGGAATGTTTGCGTCCCAATTTTATGGTGCGAAAGAATACGATAAGCTTAAACGTTGTTTTGGTTTGAAACTATTGTTGATGATCGTCAATGCGTTGTTCTGGATGATATTATCATTAGTATTTGGCGAAGCAATTTTGCGTTTTTATGTGAATGATGATTTCATTGTTACCTATGGAAATCAATATTTACGAATTGTTTGTTTTTCCTTTTTGCCTGCCTCGTTATCCTATAGTTTTGCCTACATGTATCGAGGAATTCATAAAGCATTCATTCCTTTTCTCATGAGTTGTTTTACGATGGGATGTAATCTTTTTCTCAATTATATGTTAATTTTTGGAATTGGTTGCTTTCCTAGATTAGGAGTTTGTGGGGCCGCTTGGGGAACACTTATTGCACAAACAATGACGATGTTTGCTTATTTAATGATTGCGTATTTTCGAAAAGAAGTATTTGTCGGAAGTCTTAAGGAAATGTTTTCTTTAAAACCATCCTTTGTGATTCCCATTATTGGAAAAGTTATGCCTTTGATCGTTAATGAATTATTATTTTCTTTTGGAAATACGTTGTTTGTTAAGGCGTTTGGTGTGTTGGGAAAAGATGCCATGGATGCCTATTACGTAGGAAATAAAATAGCGGAGATGTTCTATTTTGTGGTCTGGGGATTAAGTGATGCGACAACGATTATTTTAGGAACAACGTTGGGAAGTGAGCAAAGAGAAGAAGCGCTGCGACAAGGAAATTATTTTGTAGGAATAGGGCTAGTCTTAAGTATGTTGCTTTCCCTACTAATTTCCATTAGTGCTCCAGGGTTGGTTGCCTTATTTGCTCTTTCGAAAGCTAGCATTAACCAAAGTGCTATATGGATCGTTCGTGCTTTTGCGGTAAAGATATCCTTGCGATTATTCAATACGTTAGTGTTTGCAAGTATGAGAGCAGGGGGAGAAAGCAAAGTTCTAATGTTGTTAGATTCGGGTATTACTTGGTCCATTGGAATCCCTATGGCATTTGTGGCAGTTCATCTTTTGCACATTCAGGAAATTGCATTGGTTTTTCTATTTGTGCAAATAGAAGCGCTGGTTCGTGTTATAATAGGGATGCGCTTATTTAAACAAGGAAAATGGGCAAATAATTTAACAAGATTAGTAGAATGATGGAGGTTCATATATGAGTGTAATGATTGAAAGATTAGAAAAGATCGACGCGCGCTATCATGAGATCAATGATTTAATGATGTCACCAGAGGTGGTCGGCGATCGAAAAAAGATGGCGAAGTTAGGAAAAGAACAGGCTTCTTTAACCGCTGTAGTGGAAGCCTATGAAGAATACAAAAAAATCATTAATGGAATCGAAGAAGCCAATGTTTTGTTGGAAGAAGAGGATCAAGAAGTAAAGGAAATGGCGAAATTGGAATTGGAAGAATTAGAGCCAAAGAAACAGGAAATATTAGATCGCCTTGAAATTCTTTTGATTCCAAAGGATCCAGCTGACATGAATAATGCAATCGTAGAAATTCGTGGAGCTGCCGGAGGTGATGAAGGAAATATTTTTGCGGGGGATTTATATCGTATGTATACCCGTTGGGCAGAGGCGAGTGGCTTTAAAACAGAAATGATTGAAGCACAGGACAATGAAGCAGGAGGGTTCTCCTTGATTTCCTTTATTGTCAAAGGGGATGGTGCTTATGGGAAGTTGAAATTTGAAAGTGGAAGCCATCGTGTACAGCGCGTTCCTAAAACAGAATCCCAGGGAAGAATTCATACTTCAACTGCAACGGTGTTGGTGGATCCTGAAATTGATGAAGAAGATTTTGAAATTGATCCAAAGGATTTGGAAATCGATACCATGCGTGCAAGTGGCGCAGGAGGTCAGCACGTCAATAAGACGGACTCGGCGGTACGAATTACCCATATTCCAACTGGAATTACGGTAAAATGCCAGGACGGAAGAAGTCAGCACGAAAATCGTGCCACAGCATTAATGCATATTCGAGCAAAAGTATATTCTGAAATGAAGGCGAAAGAGAATGCTGAAAAAGATGCAGAAAGAAGAAGTAAATTAGGAACTGGAGATCGTAGTGAAAAAATCCGTACCTATAATTATCCACAAAACCGTGTTACTGATCATCGTATCGGATTAACGATTCAACAGTTGGATCGAATTATGGAAGGAAAATTAGATGATATCCTGAATGCATTGCAGGAGCAGGATCAGAAAGATAAAATTGCAGGAAATGTGTAGTATGACCTATCGTGAATTAGTAAAAAGAGCACAGGAAAATTGCGAAAAAGAAGGAATACCTGCACAAACAGCAGTTTTTCTGCTGTTAGAACTGAGCGAAATGGAATCGCATAATCTCTATTATGAATATGAAAATGAAGTGGATGAATCTTTATTAAAACGTTATGAAGCGGCCATGGAACGATTGCTAACGCAAGAACCTTTGCAACATATACTGGGCTATGAATGGTTTTATGGCTACCGTTTTAAGGTCAATGAAGATGTATTGATTCCTCGACCTGAAACAGAAGAATTGGTAGCGAATGTTTTAGCAGAATACGATGCGTTTTTTAGTGGAAAAAAGGTGGTTGCCTGTGATGTCGGATGTGGCAGTGGTGCAATTGCGATATCGTTAAAAAAAGAAGAACCTTCTCTGACAATGTATGCTAGTGATATTTCTGAGAAAGCATTGGAAGTGGCTAAGGAAAATGCTGAAACGCTAGGGGCAGAGGTTACTTTCCTCTGTGGAGATATGCTAGATCCTTTCATTGAAAAAGGTATAAAAGTAGATGTATTAGTTAGTAATCCTCCCTATATTCCAAAAGATGAGAAAATGGAAAAAAGTGTGGTCGATTTTGAACCTCATGTTGCCTTATTTGGTGGGGATGATGGTCTCTATTTCTATCGCAAGATTTTTGCGAATGCGCATCAAATAATCAAAGAAAAAGCGATACTTGCTTTTGAAATGGGATACAATCAGAAAGAGTCGATGGAAGCAGAAGCGAAGAAGTATTTTCCTAATGATCGAATGGAAACGATCAAAGATTTGAATGGGAAAAATAGAATGTTTTTCATTTATCATAATTTATAAGAGAAAAAAGTTTTGGTAGAAAATGATTTAAAAATCAGAAAAGCATTCATGGTTTGATTATTCATTGTGAAAAGTGTCAACCGAAAAATCAGATGATGTGAGAGATACCCTATCATTGGGTATCTTTTTTTTGGAAAATGGAAAATAGGATTATAAAATTATGTTTTGATATATAAGGAATAATTTTCGGATGCTTCCTTTTTTTAGAATTCGGGTTAAAATAATAAATATAGGAGGAATGGTTAATGAAGCAGAATGTCAGTGGAAAAACAGCACTTGTTACGGGTGCGGGAGCAGGAATCGGAAAAGATATGGCGATTCGTTTATCGCAACTAGGGGTACATCTTCATTTGTGTGGAAGAACCTTGTCAAAATTAGAAGAAACGAAATCATTGTGTAACGATCAAGTGAACGTGTACCTTCATCAAGTGGAATTAAAAGACGAAAAACAAATCCGGGCAATGATGGAGAAAATAGATACTCTAGATTTTTTGATTAATAACGCAGGAATGATTGCAACAGGAGGGTTAGAAGAAATTTCAACAGAGGTTATGGATGAATTATATCAAACCAACGTGCGTGCCCCTTTTATTATGATACAATCGGCATTACCCTTATTAAGGCAATCATGCTGTGCTGAAATTATTAACATCGGTAGCGTCGTTTCGCGTAAAGCGTATGTAGATCAATGCGCTTATGTCACAAGTAAACACGCTTTAATGGGATTAACTAAGGCATGTGCAAAAGAATTAGCATCCGAGCATATCCGTGTTCATATTCTTTGCCCAGGAGGAATTCGCACGGAAATGGTCGCTAAAGCACGACCGGATTTAGCTAATGAACCGGTCATTATGCCGGAAGATATTAGCGATGTAATCGAATTTTGGTTAACGCATCGAAGTAACGCGATTATTGATGAAATTGATATACATCGGGAAGGAAAAGAACCATTTCAATAAAAATAATGAAAAAAGAAAAGTAATAATATTACATTGATCCATCGCGTTTTGTTTAATGGATGGAAAAAGGAAGGCGATACCACTTGGTTTGGGAATGCCTTCCTTTTTCCGATTCAAATTCTTTTTCAACTATTTTAAATGCTTATTTGCCTCTTCTATAAAGAAGAAAGAAGTGATAGCAGCTATGATAAATGAAATCATACCTTGTAATAGGTTGAATGGGACACCACCGAATGCAGCAGTTGCATTTTGGAGCAAAATTGTGTCGGTTAAGAAATAGCCGATAACGATAATGAATACACCTAGCAGATAGGATAATGGTTTTGCTTTTCCACGTATCTTTTGATAAAGAAATGCAATGGTGATGGCTTCGAAGCCCTTAATGATAAAAGTGAAAATGGCATATTGAGAATATCCTAAATAAAGGTCAGAGAGAGCGCTGCCAATACCGCCACAAAGGAAGGCGAGAACAGGATTTAATAAGGAAGCAAAAAGCATAACGCCACAGTCTCCTAAATTGATATAACCAAATTGTCCAATTGGTATTGCGATAAATGCGGTTAATACAAAGATGACAGCCATACCGAAGCCGCAAAGAACTAATGTTTTTGTATTGTTCATAATGATACATCCCCTTTTCTTTCATTTATCATAACAAAAAAGTGTACCGATAAAAAGAGTCAAAATCGTGTAAAAAACAAAGGACAGTATGGTATACTAAAGTGGGTGATGAGGCATGGGTATTGTAACGTATTCCTTTGAACGAAAGAAAAATCAAAAGTTGTATCAACAAATTGCAAATCATATTATTGATGATATTGAAAAGGAACATTTGAAACAAGGAGATCGTTTACCTTCCATACGAGAAGCGGCAAAGATGATGGATGTCAGTAAAACAAGTGTAGAAAATGCTTATAATCGCTTGTTAGAAGATGGCTACATCATTGCCAAAGCAGGCCGTGGTTATTTTGTGGATGTATCCCATGTGGAGTTAAAAAATAGAGAATTTATTATGAAGGCCGATCCTATTGTCGAATCCCCTTATCGGTATAATTTAAGTAGTAATGCAATCGATATGGAAAGCTTTGATTTCGCGATTTGGAAACACTACATAAAAGCAGTGATGGAAGAAAAAGAAGTATTGTCACAATATGGAGATACGCAAGGAGAGTTGCGATTAAGGAAAGCTTTGCAACGATATGCCTATACACAGCGTGGTGTGGTGGCAAAGGTAGAAAACATTATTGTTGGGGCTTCCTATCAATCTTTGCTGTATTTGCTTTGCTCCCTATTAAAGAAACCAATCACAATTGCAATGGAAGAAGATGGGTTTCTACAAGCGATGCAAGTGTTTGAAGATATGCATTATCCATTATGTCAATTACCAAGGAAAAATCGTTCTATTGCATTGCAAGAGTTGGAACAATCACAAGCGAATCTCATTTATTTTAATAGCAGTGCATGTGGTAAATATCGCTCGCAAGTTGATCGCGAAAATCGGAAAAAATTACTATCTTGGTGTGAAAAAGAAAATCATTATCTAATTGAAGACGATCATAATGGAGAGCTTCGCTATGCTTCAAAAGTATATCCCGCTATCCAAGGCTTTGACACTAAGGGAAAGGTGATTTACATTGGATCATTCTCTAAAATATTGCTTCCTTCTTTGCGTATTGCGTACATGGTATTACCCGATCAACTAAGTCAGATTTATCATCAAAAAAAAGGAAATTACAGTCCAACTGCATCGAAGGTAGAACAATTAGCATTAGCGAATTATATTGCGGAAGGGAATCTAGATCGACACATCAAAAGAGTACGCAAACGTTATGAGAGGAAGAGTCGTTACATGTATTTTCTTTTAAAACAATATTTTCCAAAGGATTCTATCTATTTAGAGGAAACTTCTTTTCAGTATGTAGTGGAATTTAAAGAAAAAAAGTGCAACAATATAAAAGAAGAAATTAGAAAAGCAGGGATTTTGATGGATATCAATGAAAAGCGTATGAAAATTTCGTTTTCAATGATCAGTGAATTACAAATGGAAGAAATTATTTCTTTTTTGGCAATGAAGCGAAATCAAGAGGTATACTATGAAGATAAGTAAAAGATGGAGGATCGCAGGAATCGTTATTTTTACTTTGTTGTGTAGTGGTTGTGAAGATGCGATTCAAAAAAAAGGGGTTTGTCATTATCACAATAAGGGAATGACAACATTATCTTATTATTATGATTCGAAACAAACAGTGAATCGAATCGTAGTAGAATATGAATTGAAAATTACAAAAGAGGAACTGAAAGGAATCAGTGATAAGCAATTTAAAAAAATCATTGAGAGTGTATTTGATCAATACGATAGTGAAAATGTGAGTGTTGAGGAGTCGTATTCCAAAACAAAACAAATAATGAAAGTAAAATTGATAATGAATCTAGATAAATTTGATGATAATGAAAGAGCATTATATGATATAAAAGAGGGAATAAAAAAAATCCAGCTGGAAAATGAGTTAAAACAACTCAATTTTGAATGTGAGTGAGAAAGATGAAAATAAGAAAAGAATCGTTGTTGCAGAATGATTTATCGGTAGTAGTAAAATTAGCCCAAGAGGAAGAAGTCCTCATTATGAGCAATCAACAAAAACCGGTAGTTGTGATGTCATTAGAGCAATATAATGAAATGAAGCAAAAATTATATGAGAATCGTATAAAAAGTGAATAATCTTTAAAAAGATGGAGATACTTATGACTGCTATTAGAAAGGATGAAACGATGAATCATTGGAATTCTTTAAAAGGTAAGGTCATGATCTTCATTTTTTGTTATGTCATATTCCTTTTGTTGCCATTCACGTTTTCTACATTATCGCATTGTTTAAATGCTGATGTACAAGAAGTGAGATACCAAATACGGATGGATCAAAACACAGAAAATAGTGCCGAGATCAAAGAGAAAGTCATTTTTCTGCTCTCTTATCTATGTGATCATGTAGAAGCCAATAGTTATCAAAATATCATCAAAGACAATCTTTCCTATTTTGAGCAAATAGAGGGAGCGAAGGCAAAATGGAAAAATGGTCGTTTGTTGGTAATGATTGAAAAAGGAGATGGCGTTCGAATCAATGGAACTTACAAAGAAAGTCAATACTGCTTAGAAGCGGTGAAACCAAAAAGTAAACTGTTGGAATGGTTTGCACAGGAATAGAATAAAAGATATCACTTTTTTCTTGTTAAAAAAAGTGATATCATAATACTGCATTAGGGGGTCTTTCATGGATACGTTGCGATATCAAAAAAAGGATTTGGATCAAGTTGTGGATGCTTTAAATCATGGCAAGGTGATCGCTTTCCCTACGGATACGGTTTTTGGTCTAGGGGTTCGCTATGATGATGAAACCGCATTGAATCGTTTAAAACAAGCGAAAATTCGTCCGGATAGCAAACCAATTCCTATGATGGTAGCTTCTTTTGAACAAGTGAAAATGGTAGCTGAGGTAAGCACGAAGGCAGAACGTTTAATGAAGGCATTTATGCCAGGCGCATTTACGATTGTGTTGAAAAAGAAATCCAATGTGGCGGACTACATTACCAATGGACGAGCAACGATTGCGATTCGTATGCCAGCGGATGATTTTGTGTTATCACTGATGACAAAAATGAATTGCGCTTTGTTGGTTAGTAGTGCCAATATTAGTTCACAGCATTCTTGTCAAAGTGCATCGGAAGTATTGGAGCAGCTCAATGGAAGAATCGATGGCATTGTGTTGGGAGAAAGCGGGAATGGTGTAGCAAGCACCATTGTCGATGCTAGTATGGATACGTTTCATATCCTAAGAGAAGGACCAATTTCAAAAGAAATGATTGAAGAAGTATGGGAGGAAAGATTATGAAAATAGCGATGGCTTGTGATCATGGAGCATTTGAATATAAGGAAGAACTAAAAGCAATGATTTGTGCCATGGGGCATGAAGTGGAAGATTTTGGTTGCTATGATACTTCCTCAGTGGATTATCCAGATATGATAGCGCCAGCTGTAAAATCAGTGGCAGAAGGAAAAAATGAACGTGGCATCATCCTATGTGGAACGGGAATTGGTGCTTCTATCACTGCGAATAAAGTCGATGGAATCCGTTGTGCGTTATGCTCCGATTGTTTCAGCGCAAAAGCGACTAGAGAACATAATGATAGCAATGTATTAGCTATGGGCCAAAGAGTGATCGGTATTGAGTTAGCAAAAGAAATCACGCGGATTTGGTTAGAAACACCATTCTCAAATGATTTGCGTCATATTAGAAGAATTGAAAAGGTAATGGCGTTGGAAAAATAGAAATGTAGGAATTCAAAACTCTCGTTGTTTTGCCAGAGATGGCAAAGGACAGTCGGGGTATGTAGGATACGGTGTAGCCGATTAAGGCTACGCCGTATTTCTCTTTTCACGCCACTATTGGCGGATTCTTGCGGATTTCTTCATAGGTTACAAGAATTGTTTTACCATCGGGAATTTCAAGCACACCCACACCGATAAAGTGTACCTTAATCGGAACGTGCTTACTTCCGTTCTCGTCTTTGGTGCTGTCAAAGACCTCGATCCTTTTTATAAGCCGATTAACGAGTTCGGGTGTCAGTTCCTTTAAGTCGGTGCATTTGCGGATGATAGAAAGAAATGCCCGAAGGTCAACATTATCTTGCTCTGCGTTGACAAGCCGTTGTTCCGCTTCGGCAACTGCCTGCATCAATTCTTTCTGCTCTTTTTCGTAATTGGCGGTCATACGCTCAAACAGATCATCTCTCAGTGTACCAAGCACATTTTTCTCAAAG
>JBGUVL010000036.1:0-66750 GCA_045134375.1 Breznakia sp.
GAATGTAATAATCACCTTGCAATTCATACCAAAGACCGTTTTTTTCGTCATAGATAACCTTTTCCATAATCACGCCTCCTTGTATATTACTTTGAATTTCTTTTGCTTTGCATCAATGATTTTCAGCAAAACCGCATCCACCACATCGGTGTACTTGCCGCTGGCAATCAGATTGTTCCGCATTTCGTTCAGGCAGTTCACAACCACCCTTCGCTCAAAATCATCTAACGCTATGTAATACTTTTTATCTCGCATATCGCAACCTCCTTTGGTTTTCTGCCATAATTGTACTCAAAGGCGGGTGGATAGTCGAATGTACCGCTACAAACAGAAAAAGGGCAAGAGAATTGAGAGAAGCCGAAACTTCTCTCAATTCTCTTGCCCTTCGAAATGCTCAGCGTTCCTATAAAACATAACTGTCCTTAGCAAATCTGCTCATTCAGATGAGAGTTTTTTATTGAAAAAGAAGCCATCTATTGTTACATAAACTTTCAAAAAGAATGTAAAAAAATAATTGTTTGTTGAAAAGCATTTACATAGAGGGTATAATGAAACAATGAAAGTTGGTGACATAATGAAAGATCAAATGATTGCTGCTGCAATTGAGAAAGAAAAGGAAAGACAGTTATACAATGTTGAACTGATTGCTTCTGAGAATTATGTATCAAATGATGTGTTAGAAGCAGCCGGATCAATTTTAACGAATAAATATGCGGAAGGTTATCCTTCAAAGCGTTACTATGGCGGATGCGTTAATGTGGATACGATAGAAGAAATCGCTCGTAACCGTTTAAAAGAAATCTATGGTTGTGAACATGCGAATGTGCAGCCACATTCTGGTTCACAGGCGAATATGGCAGTGTATTTTACCGTACTACAACCTGGCGATACGATTTTAGGAATGGATTTGGCGAGTGGTGGACATTTAAGTCATGGACATCCATTGAATTTTTCCGGTCGTTTGTTTCATATCGTTTCCTATGGGGTAAATAAAGAGAGTGAGGAAATCGATTATGAAGAAGTTCGCACGATTGCGCTAAGAGAAAAACCAAAAATGATCGTAGCCGGTGCAAGTGCTTATTCTAAAATCATTGATTTTAAGAAATTCCGGGAGATAGCGGACGAAGTGGGTGCGTACCTGATGGTGGACATGGCACATATTGCGGGGCTTGTTGCAGCCGGTGTTCATCCTAGTCCCGTACCTTATGCTGATTTTGTAACTAGTACAACGCACAAAACATTAAGAGGACCAAGAGGGGGCATTATTATGTGTAAAGAGAAATATGCCAAGGATTTGGATCGTAATGTTTTCCCTGGTATGCAAGGGGGTCCGCTCATGCATATTATCGCTGCGAAAGCAGTTAGTTTTTATGAAGCGCTACAGCCGTCTTTTATCGAATACCAAAAGCAATTGGTCAGCAATATGCAAGTATTGTGTAATACTTTAAAAGAGGAAGGTTTCCGTTTGGTAGCTGGTGGTAGTGAAAATCATGTATGTCTTGTGGATGTCAAATGTTCGGTTGGAATTACGGGAAAAGAAGCCGAAGCAGTACTTGATGAAGCGGGCATCACTTGTAATAAAAACGCCATTCCTTTCGATGAAGAAAAACCTTTCAAAACAAGTGGGATTCGTTTAGGAAGTGCAGCAATGACGACTCGTGGTTTTAAAGAAGAAGAATTTAAACAGGTAGGATTATGGATTTCTAGAGTGCTGCATCACCATGAGAACAAAGAAGAAATTGCCAAGGTAAAAGAAGAAGTCTACGCATTGACAAAAAACTATCCAATAACAAGAGATTAAAAACTAAAAAGATGCAAGGTTGATTGAAAAATCCTGCATCTTTTTAGTTGATTAGTATTGTACGAGTGTTTCGTTGATCTTTTTTTCGTTTATGCTGCGGCTTCTATCACTTCAATACCGATTCGACGTTTTTCGTCTTCACTAATTTTGTTTGTAATTAGTAAATCGAAATCAGAAAATTTTGCGAATTGGAAATTAGCGTGATTTTCAAATTTAGAAGAATCCGAAATAATAATATTTTTTTTCGAACGTCGAAGTACGATCTTATTGATATAAGTTTCTTCTTCTGATGTAGTAGCGGGACCATCAATATCCTTACAGCCATCCATGCCGATAAAAGATAAGTCAAAATACAGACTATCCAGCATTTCTAAAGAGTAACCACCAAAAGTTCGTTTCCCTCTTTTTGAATAAGTGCCACCTAAAATAATAATTTTATGATCGCTTTCCGCCAGCACGGGAACCAGTTCCATGGAATTGGTTACAATCGTCAAATTTTTCTTCAAGCAAAGCAATCTTCCTAAGGGGAATGCAGTACTGCTTGGATCAATGAAGATAATATCATCGTCATTGACATAGTTAATGGCACAATAACAGATTTGTCGTTTCAATTCCATCTGTTCTTTCAAACGAATATCCATAGGAATATCGACTTTCACATTTCGAGAAGTGGCTCCTCCATGGGTACGATAAAGAACCCCTTTTGCTTCTAGAAAGTTTAAGTCACTACGTATCGTTTCTGCAGTAACATTCATCAATTTGATTAATTCATCAACACGGACTTTTCCTTTGCTTAAAACAAGTTTTGTAATTTCATTTCGCCGATTATCACTATTCTTGCTCATAAACTGCTCCTCATGTTATATATTTTAATGAAACAAAAAATAATCACAAGTAAAAATAGTTTATTTTGGAAAAACAAAGTATTTTGTTTTGAAAACAAAGAGTATAAATTTCTGTTTTCTTGCATATACTGAAATATAGTAAAAATATGTGAAATTAGCAAACGTATTGACAGAGTGCTAAAAATGGATATAATACTTATTGTTAGCACTCGATTATACAAAGTGCCAAGGAGGTAATGATATGTTAGAACCATTGTATGGAAATGTATTATTAAAGAAGGAAGTGGAAGAAAGAACCACGAAAAGCGGTATTATTCTGAGTGATACTTCAAAAGAAAAACCATCGCTAGCAAAAGTGATTGCCTGTGGAGAAGGTAGAATTGAAGATGGTAAAATAGTACCAATGAAAGTGAAAAAAGATGATATTGTCGTATTTAAAAAATACGCAGGAACCGAATTCTCCTTTGAAGGAGAAGATTATCTGATCGTTTCAGAAGAAGATATTTTAGCAATCGTTAGATAACAGGAGATGATATTATGGCAAAAGAATTACGTTTTTCAAATGATGCTAGAGAAAGCATGATGCGTGGAGTAGATACGTTAGCAAATGCAGTAAAAGTAACGTTAGGACCAAAAGGGCGCAATGTTGTATTAGAAAAAAGTTATGGTTCACCATTGATTACCAATGATGGTGTTTCCATTGCAAAAGAAATTGAATTAGAAGATAAATTTGAAAATATGGGTGCTAAACTGGTGTATGAAGTAGCGAATAAAACCAATGATGCAGCCGGAGATGGAACAACAACAGCAACGATTTTAGCACAGGCGATGCTGCATGAAGGAAAGAAAGCTATCGATAAAGGAAGCAATCCTGTATTGTTACGTGAAGGAATTGATAAAGCAAGTAAGTTAGCTGCCGAAAAAATCTTAGAAAAATCAAAGAAAATTGAAACCAATAGTGATATTGAAAGTGTAGCAGCGATTTCTGCGCAGGATCCTGAAATTGGTCGAATCATTGCAGAAGCAATGGAAAAGGTAGGAAAAGATGGCGTTATCAATGTTGATGAATCCAATGGTTTTGAAACTTATTTAGAAACTAGTGAAGGATTACAATACGACAAAGGATATGTTTCTCCTTACATGGTAAGCGATCGTGACAAAATGGAAGTAGAAATGGAAGATCCTTATATTTTAGTAACCGATCAAAAGATTTCTACCATCCAAGATATTCTGCCAGTATTGGAAAAAATTGTGGAATCAAGAAAACCATTGCTGATCATTGCGGATGATATTGAAAATGAGGTAGTATCTACTTTAGTAGTAAATAAAATGCGAGGAACCTTTAATGTGGTAGCTACCAAAGCACCTGGATTTGGTGATTCACAAAAGGATACATTAGAAGATATCGCTACCTTAACAAGTGCAACATTCTATTCCAAGGATCTGCATATGGAATTAAAGGATCTAACATTGGATCATTTAGGAAGTGCGAAAAAGATCATTGTTACAAAAGATAGCACTACACTGATTGGTGGAAAAGGCGAGAAAGAAGCGTTAGAAGCAAGAAAAGCAGAAATTCGCTCGCGAGCAGAAAATGCAAAGAGTGATTATGATAAGAAACAGTTGCAAGAACGTTTAGCAAAACTAACCAATGGAATTGCGATCATTAAAGTTGGTGCAACGACAGAAAGTGAATTGAAAGAAAAGAAATTACGTATTGAAGATGCATTAAATGCAACGAAAGCAGCCGTTAGTGAGGGAATTGTCTGCGGTGGTGGTTCTATCTTAGTGAGTGTATACAATGATTTGAAACCAGTACTAAAATCAGATATTACGGATGTACAAAAGGGTTATAATGTGGTATTAAATGCTTTGTTAAAACCAATTTGGCAGATTGCTGAAAATGCAGGGTACGATGGAGATGAAATTGTATCCAAACAAAAAACGGCCAAAGAACACGAAGGATTTGATGCAAAACGTGGTGTCTGGGTTGACATGTTTAAAGAAGGAATTGTTGATCCAACTATGGTTACGAAGAGTGCTGTATTGTATAGTGCTTCTATCGCTGGCTTATTCTTAACAACAGAAGTAGCAGTCGCTGCATTACCAGAAAAAGAAGAATCAATGCCAGCCCCAGCAATGGGTGGAATGTATTAAAAGATTGCTTTCGCTAAATTAGTAAAAAACCATCCAAACGATTGTTATGGATGGTTTTTTTTAAAGAAAAGGATTCCAAATGAGCCGTATGGGAATGAATTTTCAAAAGAATTTTGTAGCATAAAATAAGTGGAAAAATCTGTTTTTAAGGTGTATGATTAGAGTAAGGATATGCTAGTGATGAGATAGCACCATAGAATATGAACTTGGCACAGCAACACAAGAGAGTGATGTTGTCTGAATAATGCTGATGAGAGAGAAGTTCATGAAAAAATTCTATTGGATTTGTCCCCCTGGAGAATGATAGAGTATTCTATCATTCTCCTTTTTTAAAAGAGCGTGCTGCTAGAAGGTATGGAATACGAATCATGGAAAGTCGTTTGTGATTTTTTTAAATGTGCTTTATAATGAAAAAAATATCTTGTTCGAAAAAAGAAAAGAAGCGAGAAATCATGCAAGAGGATAGTATAAATTGTGATAAAATGTAGAAAATGAGGTGATAAGATGAGAAAACCAATCATTGCGATGATGTATGATTTTGATAAAACTCTATGTACAAAGGATATGCAAGAGTATTCTTTTATCCCAAGAGTGAATATGGATCCTTCTCATTTCTGGGGAGAAGTGACAAAAATTGCGGAAAAGGATAAAATGGATCGCATATTAAGTTATATGTATTATATGCTAAAAAAAGCGAAGGCAGAAAATGTGCCGATTCGTAAAGATGATTTTCGCTCCGCAGGAGAAAATATTGAGTTGTTTCCAGGCGTGTTGGATTTCTTTGATCGCATGAATCGTTATGGAGATGAATTAGGGATAACGATTGAACATTATATTATCAGTTCAGGGTTAAAGGAAATTATTGAAGGAAGTCAATTAAAAGATAAATTCAAACAAATCTATGCGTGTGAATTTCATTATGATGTCAATGGGGTAGCGGATTGGCCCTCGCTTGTAGTGAATTACACCAATAAAACACAGTTTTTATTTCGTATTAACAAAGGGGTATTGGATATTTCAGAAGATGAACAACTGAATGAGTTTGTAGAAGATATCAACCGCAGGATACCGTTTCGAAATATGATTTATTTGGGAGATGGATTAACCGATGTGCCATGCATGAAATTAGTAAAAGAAAACGGGGGCCAGTCCATTGCCGTGTATACCAAAAAAGAAAAGGTAGAACATTTATTGAAAAATCGTCGAGTGGATTTTATTGCTGAGGCAGATTATCGTGTTAATAGTGATTTGGATCAGACCTTAAAGCTCATTTTACAAAAAATGAGCATTGTGAATCAATTGGTTGATAAAAATCATAGTCAACGTCAGGTTCGTCATTACAATGATTAAAAAGTAAGGACCATTTTGTCCTTACTTTTTATGATTCCTCTTCTTTTAATTCCCATTTCGAAATAATCTGACGAGTTGTCATATCATCAATTTTTTGAAAACCTTCTTCTGCTGAAAAAGTATTCTTTTCAAAGGTTAATATCCAATCGCTTTTTCCTTTTTCATAAACATAAGTTTCGATTCCATTTGTCTGATAGAGCTTATCGTTTTTGCGATAGTGGGAAACAAACAGTTCTTTGTAAATGGTATTTAATTCCCAAAACATATCATAGTTTTGCAGGGGAAGAAAGGCATCGATTAGTTTCGAAAAATACCAACTATGTGCACTTTTTCCACGATTAAATCGTTTCCAAACATTTTCTTTTTCTTTTTCATAATTTTCTTTGGTAGAACGTATATTCGCTAGTTTATCTGCGCATGATATCATCATACCATCAAGCGTTGCTTCTTTTTCCAAATATTCAATATAATGTTGCTTTCTCTCTTCCCAGCTTCCTTCACATTCTTGTGTACAAGATTCGACCAACATTCTTACTCGTTGCCCAAAGAGCGCCTCCAAATCTTCTCCTGTATAGTTCGTATCTTCGATGATGTCATGGAGTAAACCAGCACAGATGACTTCTTCGTCTGCTCCCGCTTCACTTAAGATTTGAGCAACTTCAAAGGGATGCACGATGTAGGGAATTTTTGTTCCTTTTCGTACCTGTCCTTCGTGTGCAATACAAGCAAAGGCAATGGCTTTATGAAGCATCATATTGTCTCGTAGCAACGCCTTATCAATTCCTTGGATATTATGGATGAAACGACGCACTTCTATTTCATCGATTTCCATAAATTCGTCTTTTTGAAAAAGAATTTCATCATAGAGATTGCATCTTTCAAAAGTGTGTGTTAGTTTCGAATAAATAAAAGCGCCTTCTCCCTGAATTTTAAAAATGCTATCCGCATTTTTGCTTTTAAAATAACGTATCATACTAGTTTCCCCTTAGTTATTTGTATGATGAAATTTTACCACTTCAATTAGAAAAGCGAAATGATTTTTCATAAATTTAACAAGGTTTTATACAGGATTTTGTTTTTGTGATACAATATTGATTCAATCAAAGAGGATAAATCGCGTTGTTTGGTTGGTGTTGTGATAGAAAAGAGGATGGAAATGAAATTATTAGCCGAATTATATTTTACCTTTTTTAAAATAGGATTGTTTACTTTTGGTGGTGGGTATGCCATGCTTCCTTTAATTCAAAGGGAAGTTATTGAAAAGAAACATTGGGCAAGTGAAGAAGAAGTTTTGGATTATTATGCGATTGGACAATGTACGCCAGGTGTGATTGCTGTCAATACTGCCACCTTTATTGGTTACTATAAAAAAGGTGTGATTGGTGGTATTGTAGCAACCTTGGGGGTCATCTCACCTTCTTTGATCATTATTACGGCAATTGCGGGGGTAATTCGTAATTTTTCCGAGATCGCAATCGTGCAACATGCTTTGATGGGAATAAAAGTAGCGGTTTGTATGTTGATGTTTAATGCGATTAAAAAATTATGGAAAAACAGTATTAAAAATATTGCTGGAATCGTGATTTTTGTGGTAGCGTTGGGATTATCTTTATTCACTTCGATTTCCACGGTTATTTTAGTCGTATTGGCAGGTGTTTCGGGAATTATTATGACGAAAGCAGGGTGGATGAAGCATGAGTAGTTTGGTAACGATTTGTGTCGAATTCTTTTTAACAGGCCTTTTTGCGATGGGAGGTGGACTAGCTACTATTCCTTTTTTAATGGATATGGCGAGTCAATATGCATGGTTTACTTCGGATACTCTTTCAACCATGATAGCTGTATCGGAATCAACACCAGGTCCGATGGGAATCAATATGGCAACCTTTGTAGGATATACTGTGACAGGAATACCAGGAGCTCTTTGTGCTACGTTGAGTATTGTAACACCAAGCGTCATCATTATTTGTATCATTGCGAATTATTTTCAGAAATTTAAAAATTCAGAAATCGTGAAAATGGTATTGGCGGGAATTAAACCTGCTGTCATTGCTTTTGTTATCGCTGCTTGTTCGGATATGTTTGTGACGACTCTGTTTCATGTGGAAGCATTATCAGAAGGGAATGTACTTTCTTTTTTTCAATTAAAAGAAATCGTTTTGTTAATGATCCTATTAGTGGTATATCATCGTTATCCTAAAATACATCCAATCGCATACATTGTTGTTTCCGCTCTCATTGGCATGGTATTTTCATTATAAATAGAAAGGAATTCAGGGTGCTATTGCACCTTGTATCCATTGGATGATTGCCTCAGACTGATTTTTTGATTTCTACTTCTATTCTGCGTTAGTAAAAATGGTGTAGTAATCCTTAAAACTGATACAAAAATCGATGTCTTATGCATTGCTTGATTGACATAGGAAAGCAAACATAGGATAATATAAACGAACATTAGTTTTTATGTGAGAAAGAAGGGAAATCGATTGCGCACTGTGAATGAAGAAGCCCGTAAGGCAAAGAAAATTACAATGATGGAAAAATGTTACGACTGCTATGCGGAGAATGGACTTAGCGCTATTGGTGTAAAAGCCATTGCGGATGTTTGTGGCTGTAATGTGGCGAGCCTGTATCAGTATTTTGATAATCTGGATGATCTCATCATCCAATCCACCGAATATTGTATGAGTAAGGTAGAAGATGAATTTATGGCGAAAGCACCCACTGATGTAGAAGGATTGTGGCGGTTTATTGATGAAATACCCCACTGGACAGCAGAAAAGCACGGCAAGAAATACCGTCTGATGTATCAGGTTTATACCCATCCCAAATACAGAGAATACGGACAGAAGTTCTTTAAGGGTGTCGATGAACGATATAGCGAATACGCAAAGAGTTTAGAGCCAAAGCTGGGGATTCCTCACGAAAAGTTGACACCGCTGATTTTCATTTTGATCAGAGCCTGTGTGCATTACGCACTCTTTGAAGATGAGTTCTATCTGAAATCGCAGATAGATGTGCTTAAGGAAAGCCTGGAACTCTTTATTATGAAATATAATCCAAAAGTAAATCAGTAACTATTACAGAATAACAAATAATCTCAAAGGAGGAGAAATATTCAGCATAATGCTTACGCTTTTTTAGGTAGCGTGTATCTGGCAAGAGGGATTTTTGTTATGACACAAAAGCATACAATTGGAAGAGCAATCAATAAAGTTGATACTTCATTTTTATAAAAATCTTGTGAGGGGTAATTATCATTCATAAAAATATGTTTTTAAATATTCCTTTATCGTTTAGCTGTATTCATGTAGTCTTATAACAGGATATGATTCAAGAGGATCACAGCATGCAATCGATTGAAACACATAATGAGGAATAAACTTTCTTTCTGATTCCCATTTTCTTTCTTAATGTAGAAAAAGGCGATAAAAATGAATGGGTTCATCAAAACAAAGGGAATCGAATCAAAGGAATTGATAAAAGAACTTTAAATGCTTGCGAAAGCAAGCAAAACAAGGTAAACTATAACAGTTGAAAGAGAGTGATAGTATGCCATTAACTGCAGGAATTGTGGGATTACCGAATGTAGGGAAATCCACATTATTTAATGCGATAACAAAATCACAGGTGGAAGCTGCTAATTATCCATTTGCGACAATAGAACCTAATGTGGGAGTCGTGGAAGTCCCTGATTATCGTGTGGATCGCTTGGGAGAAATTATGCAGACAAAGAAAAAGATTTATACAACCTTTGAGTTTACCGATATTGCTGGGCTTGTTAAAGGGGCTAGTAAAGGGGAAGGATTAGGAAATCAATTTTTATCCAATATTCGTTTAACGGATGCGATTTGTCATGTTGTTCGTTGTTTTGAAGATGATAACATTACGCATGTTGAGGGTAGTGTGGATCCCATTCGTGATATCGAGATCATCAATTTAGAGCTTATCTTAGCCGATCAGCAAACCATTGAAAATCGTTTGGCAAAAGTGGAAAGAAAAGTGAAAGCCAAAGAAAAGGAAGCCATTTTTGAAAAACAGGTATTGGATAAATTATATGCTGCATTAGTTGATTGTAAGCCAGCAAGAAGTGTTGCATTGGATAAAGACGAATTACAGTTAGTAAAGAGCTTTTCATTATTGACCATTAAACCTATGATTTATGTAGCGAATGTTGCCGAGGATGAAATTGCAGATCCTGACAGCAATCCTCATTATCAGAAAGTAAAAGCGTTAGCATTGGCTGAAAATAATGACGTAGTAGCAATTAGTGCAAAAATTGAAGAGGAATTATCTGCCCTTGAGAAAGAAGATAAAGAAATCTTCTTACAGGATCTGGGGATTGAGGAAAGTGGATTAGATAAGGTCATCAAGGCAAGCTATCATATGCTAGATCTATGTACCTATTTTACGGCTGGAGAGCCGGAGGTAAGAGCATGGACGTTTAAACGTGGTATGTGTGCTCCTCAATGCGCTGGAATTATTCATACCGATTTTCAAAAAGGATTCATTCGTGCAGAAACGTATTCATTTAAGGATATCGATGAATTGGGCAATGAACATGCGGTAAAAGAGGCAGGAAAATTGCGCTTAGAAGGAAAAGATTATGTCGTACAAGATGGCGATGTTATGCATTTTCGATTTAATGTTTAAAATCAACAAACAATAAAAAAGGATTCTTAGCAAAACCAGAAGAGATCACGATGGATTCATTCTTCTGGTTTTGCTTTGAAAAAGGAAGTGGAAATTCTTTGGAAAGAAAATAATTTATGGAAACGATTTGCATTCCCATTAGGGGAATGCTAGAATAAATGAGCTAAGTGTTTAAGTAGAGGAGCGTTGATTAAGAGTACTACACAAGATGTGGGAAAGGATGATACGCCGAAGCAGATCGCTATGGATTTGCTGGGGATATGTTTAATAGGCATATCACTGTCTTTATGGAAAAGCATAAAGGAGCGCTGTCTTAAAACGGTAAGTTTTTTTTTGAGCTTTGCATGTTTTAAGATGCAAAGTTTTTTTTTGGTTGAATGGAGGGAAAATGATGGAAAAATCAAAAAAGAAATTAAAGATGCCGCATGCCTATGTCATTATCTTTTCGATGACAATTTTGACCGCTATTTTAGCGAATGTTGTACCTGCTGGTGTGTTTGAAAGAATCACAGATGCGGATGGTAATGAAGTGGTTGTTGCGGGAAGCTATCATGCGGTAGAAAAAGTTGGGTGTAGCGTGTTTGACATGTTTAAGTCAATTCAGCTTGGTTTTGTCAATGCGGCTCAGATTATTTTCTTTATTATCTTTGCCTATGCTTTTGTCTACATTATGATTAAAAATGGAACATTTGATGCGGTAGTTGGATTTATTTTACGAAAAATTGGGGATCGTATTGAATTGATTATTCCTGTTTGTATGATTGTATTTGGTATTCTAGGTTCTACCATGGGAATGTTTGAAGAAACGTATGGTTTGATTCCTGTATTTATTTCCATTGCTTGTGTCCTTGGCTATGATGCGATTGTTGGAGGAAGTATTATTTATCTTGGTGTTGCGGTTGGATTTGCTAGTGCTACCATTAACCCATTTACGATTGGGGTTGCACAACAGGTTGCTGGGGTTACGCTTTTTTCCGGTATTGGCTATCGTATCTTTTGCTTTGTTGTCTTTATGACAATCAGCATCGCTTATGTATGGCGCTATGCTCATAAAATTAAAAAGGATCCTACCAAATCGGTATTGTATGGAATAGAGACGGAAATGTTAGAGGTTGGTTCTAGAGAAGAATTAATTAATAAAAAATTTACGTTAATCCACAAGATTAGTTGTTTGTTGTTTGTGTTCACCATAGTAATGTTGTTGGTTGGAACCATTAAGTTTGGTTGGTATATTGATGAAATTGCAACTTTATTCATTATTATGACATTAGTAACAGGATTTATCTCTCGCTTTAGCGCAAGTGAAATATCAGAGTTTTTTATCGAAGCTAGTAAAGAAATGATGTATGGTGCATTGTTGGTAGGAATTAGTTATAGTATCCCATTGATCATGGAAAATGCGAATATTATTGATACGATTGTTTATTGGATTGCTTCCCTGTTGCAGAATTTCCAAGGAATGATGAGTGCTATGGGAATGCTATTTGCACAGAATGTGATTAATTTCTTTATTCCAAGTGGAGCAGGACAGGCGTTAGTAACCGTACCTATTTTAGCTCCTGTGGGAGAAATGGTCGGCGTATCTCGGCAGGTAACGGTGTTAGCGTATCAGTTTGGGGATGGCTTTTCTAACATTTTCTGGCCAACGAGTGTGTTTATGATGTGTGGGATCATGCGTTTGCCAATCGATCGCTGGTACAAATTTGTGACGCCATTATTTGGCTTGCTGTTTTTCGCTTCTATTATTCTTTTAGGTGCATCAATATTGATTGGTTATTAGGAGAAAATCATGGAAATAAAAGAAAAATTGTATGCAATTTGTGATATGTATGCGCATGAGGCAGAAGCGATTAGCGAATATATTTTTCAACATGCTGAGTTAGGAAATGAAGAGTTTATTTCGAGTCAATATTTGGTAGAAAAACTAAGAGAGCATGGGTTCCAAGTAACTTATCCTTATTTAGGAATGCCAACGGCATTTCGTGCTGAGTTTCCTTGCGGGAAAGG
This sequence comes from Breznakia sp., assembly GCA_045134375.1. Taxonomy (GTDB): domain Bacteria; phylum Bacillota_I; class Bacilli_A; order Erysipelotrichales; family Erysipelotrichaceae; genus JBGUVL01. Next base: position 12,814 of record JBGUVL010000036.1, read on the forward strand.
GAAAAAAATGGCTTTCTTAGCGGAATACGATGCGCTTCCAGGTTATGGGGAGAACAAAGATGAAGTTGCCCATGCTTGTGGTCATAATTGGATTGCCGCTTCTACTTTAGGTGCAGCGATTGCACTTTCGAAAATGAAAGAAGATCTCAATGGGACAATAGTGGTAATCGGCACCCCGGCAGAGGAAACCACTGGAGGAAAGTGTGAGTTGGTAGAGAAAGGTGCTTTTGCGGATATTGATGGTGCTATTCAAATGCATTTAGGGGCAGAAAATAATATCAATGTTGTGACATTGGCGATGGATTCGATGGAATTTAATTTTAAAGGATTGGCTTCCCATGCTGCCGCTTATCCAGAAAAAGGGATTAACGCATTGGATGGAGTACAACTTATGTTTGCTGGTGTGAATGCTTTGCGCCAACATATGAGAAGCGACGCTAGAGTCGCTGGTATTGTGTGCGATGGTGGGGTTGCTTGTAATATTGTTCCTGATAAGGCAAGTTGTCGTTTCTATATTCGCGCCAAAGATCGTTCCTATTTGGAAGAACTGACACAAAAAATTATCAATTGTGCAAAAGGAGCTGCGTTAATGTGTGGTGCCGAATTAGAATATCATAATTTTGAAAATTCTTATGATGATATGAAATATGATGAATCATTGCGTACTTTATTGAAACAAAACTTGATGGATCTTGGGATAACTTCTTTTGTTGAAAGTGATGAAGAAGCAAGTGGAAGTAGTGATATTGGAAACGTATCGCAGGTCTGTCCAACGGTGTATTGTGAAATTGAAACCGGTGCTTGTCCTAAGGTATATGCTCATAACGAAAGTTTTCTTGCCTATGTGCACGGTGAGTTTGCGAAAACAACATTGCATACAGCAATTAAAGCGATGGCCTATACCGCTGTACAGGCAGGATTGAAAAAGTGAAATTGAAAGGTGAGTAAAGGAATCATAAAGCTCACCTTTTTTATGAGGAAAGTCATTTTAAGCTTTATTGACAAAATGAGCGAATGGCGATAAAATGTTAGGTACCTAACAAAAGGGTGGTGGTTTTTATCATGAAGCATGCCGGGAAAGAAATTCGTTGTCTTTCACATCAAATTGCACGAACATTAGATCCTATGCACAGTGAGATTACAAGAACACAGGGAAGAATGCTCCACTATCTCAATATGGAAGGAGAGCATAGAGATCTCTATCAGAAGGATCTAGAAATTGCTTTTCATTTGCGAAGATCAAGTGCAACAGAATTGTTGCAGAAATTAGAAAGTGTAGGAATGATAGTACGCACCAATGATGAAAAAGATCGACGTCAAAAAAAGATTGTTTTGACACAGAAGGGAAGAGAACAGGATTTAATTATTGGAGAAAATATCCAAACATTTGAAGCTGCTTTACAGAGAGGGATCAAGGAAGAGGAATTGGCAGTATTCTATCGAGTGATAGAAAAAATGATGGAGAACTGCATTGCGATACAAAAAGAACAGGAGGAGAATAAATGATAAAGCGTTTAATGGGTTCCATTCGAGAATACAAAAAACCTTCGCTTTTAGCACCGTTTTTTGTCTCAATCGAAGTAATATTAGAATGTATCATTCCATTTATTATTGCGATATTAGTCAATCAAATCAAGATGGGTTGTGATATCAATGTGATTTTTATGTATGGAGGAATACTTACTGTTATGGCATTACTTTCCTTGTGTTGTGGCGCCATAGCGGGGTCCTATTGTGCAACGGCTGCTTGTGGATTTGCGAAAAACCTAAGAAAAGATATGTTTTATGCCATTCAAAGTTTTTCTTTTGCGAATATTGATCGCTTCTCCACCTCATCTTTAGTAACGCGTTTAACAACGGACGTAATGAATGTCCAATTGGCATATATGATGATCGTACGAACCGCGATTCGTTGTCCGTTAATGCTGATCTTTGCTTTTTTCATGGCATTTTTGATGGGGGGAAAGATGGCTGTTATATTTTTGTTTGTCATTCCTATTCTAGGGTTTGGTTTAGCGATGGTAATTAAAAAAACAATGCCTTTATTTCGACGTGTTTTTCAAAAATACGATAATTTAAATCAATCGATTCAGGAAAACATCAAAGGAATTCGTGTCGTAAAGGCTTATGTTCATGAAGATTTTGAGGAGAAAAAATTTGTGGATGCTGCCGAAGAAGTTTGTCAGGATTTCACAAAAGCGGAGCGTATCTTAGCTTATAATAATCCGTTGATGCAATTCTGTATGTATACGGTCATGGTATTTGTGTTGTCGTTTGGATCTTATACCATCATTACTACCAAAGGAATTGCGTTAGATGTGGGGCAGTTTTCAGCTTTACTTACCTATAGTTTTCAAATACTGAATTCATTAATGATGCTTTCGATGGTATTTGTTATGATAACGATGGCAAGTGAATCGGCACAACGTATCTATGAAGTGATGAAAGAAGAGAGCACTTTGCATAATCCAACCAATCCAATTTATGAAATTGCTGATGGAAGCATTGATTTTGATGGCGTTAGTTTTAAGTATTCAAAAACAGCAGAAAAGATGGCGTTATCCAATATTGATTTGCATATTAAAAGTGGCGAAACGATTGGAATCATAGGTGGTACGGGGTCTTCTAAAACATCTTTGATTCAATTGATTTCTAGATTATATGATACCAGCGAAGGCGTTGTTAAAGTAGGCGGCAAAGATGTTCGTGAATACGACCTGACTTCCTTACGAGATGCCGTTTCTGTTGTGTTGCAGAAAAATGTATTATTTTCAGGTACAATCAAAGAAAATTTACGATGGGGGAATAAGGACGCTAGTGATGAAGAAATAAAAGAAGCTTGCCGTTTCGCTCAAGCAGAGGAGTTTATCTTATCGATGCCGGAACAATATGATACCTATATTGAACAGGGAGGAACGAATGTCTCTGGTGGACAAAAACAGCGTTTGTGTATTGCGCGAGCATTACTAAAAAAACCTAAGGTATTGATTCTAGATGATTCCACGAGTGCGGTGGATACAAAAACGGATGCTTTGATTCGTCAAGCGTTTAAAAAATATTTACCAGAAACAACGAAAATCATTATTGCACAACGAACTTCTTCCATAGAAGATGCGGATCGCATCATCGTTATGGAGAAAGGAACGATCAATGCGATTGGAACGCATGAAGAACTATGCAAGACGAACGAAATTTATCGAGAAGTTTATCAATCGCAAAATAAAGGAGGGGATCCGGATGAAGAAAAGTAAAAAGCATACGCTTTCGCGTCTAATTAAGACACTGTTTTCCTTCTATCCTGTACTTGTACCAATCGTATTGTTATTTATTATCTTTAACGCAGTGGTTTCCTCTATTCCTGCCGTATTTATGCAAAATATTATAGCGGTCATTGAACAAAGTTGGCAAAGTGGAGATTGGAATGCGGTATCTAGTAAAATTCTTTCCTTTGTCATGATCCTTGCGATATTATATGGACTATCACTTTTGGCTGGACTTGTCTATAACCAAATGATGGCGGTGATCACGCAAGGCTTTTTAAAGAAACTGCGAGTGAAAATGTTTGCGAAAATGCAAACCTTGCCAATTCGTTATTTTGATACGCATAATCATGGGGATATCATGAGTTACTATACCAACGATATTGATACTTTGCGACAAATGATTTCACAAAGTATTCCACAGTTATTGATTTCTACCGTTACGGTAATTACCATTTTTATGATTATGATGTATTATAGCTGTAATCTCATGTTGGTAGTTCTTTGTGGTGTTTTAATTATGTATTTTGTCACCAAAACCATCGGTGGAAATTCCGCTCGCTACTTTTTGGCACAACAGAAATCAATTGCGAAAACGGAAGGGTTCGTCGAAGAAATGATGCATGGTCAAAAAGTAGTCAAAGTGTTCAATCATGAAGAGGAAAGTGAAAAAGATTTTGATCGTTTGAATGAGGAATTGTTCCTTGCGGCACGAAATGCCAATCGTTACGCCAACATGCTAATGCCAATTCTTGCCAATGTTGGGAATATTTTGTATGTTATCGTTGCGATTGTAGGAGGCTTATTCTTAATTTCCAATATTCCTAATATCAGTATATCTGGCTATGCTTTCCAGATTAGTATTGTCGTTCCATTTCTAAATATGACAAAACAATTTTGTGGTAATATTTCACAAGTATCGAATCAGATTAATTCGGTTGTTATGGCATTAGCAGGAGCCGATCGCATCTTTGCATTACTCGATGAAGAAAGCGAAGTTGATGAAGGCTATGTTACTTTGGTAAATGCAAAAGAAATCAATGGTGAAATCGTAGAGTGTAAAGAGCATACTGGAACTTGGGCTTGGAAGCATCCACATCAAGCAGAGGGAACGATTACCTACACAAAATTAATGGGTGAGGTAGAGATGCATGATGTTGATTTTGGATATAATGAAAAGAAAATCGTATTGCATGATGTAAGTCTATTTGCGAAGCCAGGACAAAAAGTAGCGTTTGTAGGAGCAACCGGAGCAGGGAAAACGACCATTACCAACCTACTGAATCGTTTCTATGATATTGCAGATGGAAAGATTCGTTATGATGGAATCAATATCAATAAAATAAAAAAAGCAGATCTTAGAAGGTCAATGGGAATTGTATTGCAAGATACCAATTTGTTCACTGGGACGGTCATGGAGAATATTCGTTATGGCAACCTAGAGGCAAGTGATGAAGAGTGTATCATCGCTGCTAAATTAGCAGGAGCGCATGATTTTATCACGCGTTTACCAGCGGGATATCAAACGATGATTTCTGGAAATAATGATAATCTATCGCAAGGACAGCGTCAATTGATCTCGATTGCGAGAGCCGCGGTGGCAGATCCACCAGTGATGATTCTTGATGAGGCAACATCTTCGATTGATACTCGTACCGAAGCGATCGTTCAACAAGGGATGGATGCGTTAATGGTAGGAAGAACAGTGTTTGTTATTGCTCACCGTTTATCTACCGTTCGTAATTCGGATGTCATTATGGTACTAGAAAATGGTAGAATTATTGAGCGTGGCAATCATGATTCTTTAATTCAACAAAAAGGAAAATATTATCAGCTTTATACTGGAGCATTCGAATTAGAGTAAAACAAGAGAAAACGATTCCTCTTGTTTTTTTATTGTTGTATTTGCATTCAAAATTACTTTGTCCTATAATGAAACTACATTGTGTTTGGGGGGATTACAATGGTAATAAAAGAAACCGTATGGATTGCACCATATGAGTGTGAAAGAAGACTTCACATTTATTTGCCTGAGGACATAAAAGAAGGGGAACGCTTTCCGGTTCTATATATGTTTGATGGACACAATCTATTTTTTGATGAAGAAGCGACCTATGGGAAAAGCTGGGGTTTAAAAAAATATTTGGATGAGCATCATTCTCGTGTGATTGTGGTGGGATTGGAATGCAATCATGTTGGGAATGAACGACTTAGTGAATTTACACCTTATGCTTTTTATGAGGATGAATGGGGCCATGTTCCAGAAAAAGGGCGCGTATTGATTGAATGGATGAAGAGTGATTTAAAACAATACATCGACTGGAAATATCCAACTTTACCAGATCGTCTTCATACCTATATTGGAGGTTCTAGTATGGGAGGTTTGATGAGCCTATACATGGCAATGTGTCATTCGGATACTTATTCTAAGGCAGCTTGTGTTTCACCACATATTTATCCATGTTATAAGTATTTGAGAGAGGATTTATCGACACCGATGGAAGCGAATACCCAAGTGTATATCAGTTGGGGCGGACAGGAATACGATCCTTATACAATGGCAAAAGCGACGGATCAAAATTTACAAATTATTCGTGCATTATTAAAAAAACCAGGAGTTGATGTGATTCCTCACTGCTTTAAGAATGACGACCATTCGGAAACGGCATGGGAAAAAGAACTACCGGTATGGATGGAAGAATTGCAAATTGGTTAATAGTTAGGATCGAAAAGGCAAGTAATCCTTTTGTAAAAAAGGGTTGTTTGCCTTTTTGTATGGATTCATAGAAAGTGGATCATTGGCAAAAGAAGAAAGAGTTGCAACCGTAGTAGGATTTGATTTCAGTTATGTTCTTTTTTCAATCGATGGCTATATTGTATTTTATTCGATAAAAGTGAATTGCGTGGATTCTATGTTACAATAGAATCATAAATGACACTAGGTTACGATGGGTCAAAGCAATTCTAATGATAAAAATGGAAAGAAAAGAACAGCGAACTTTCCATGTTACTTCGTCGTTGAGAAACAGAAAGATATCGTAATGAAAAAGTAGAATGATCCTACTTTGATTTGATGTAGGGATGGAAATTATACTCCATCACGTCTTATTTTGGTTAGGTTGGTTCGTCTGTCACTCATCGAATAATTTTGATACAATATAAAAAAGGATAAGGAGGGATCCTATGCAGCAAAAATCGTTATTTTATAATGCGAAAATACAGGAGCCTTTAGCCAATCGAATTCGACCAGATGATCTATCTCATTATGTGGGACAAAAACATCTCATAGGAAAAGGGAAAATTTTATCGAATCTGATTGAAAAAGACAGCTTATCCAGTATGATTTTTTGGGGCCCTCCGGGGGTTGGGAAAACGACGTTAGCTCGTATCATAGCCCATAAGACAAAAGCAAAATTCATTAATTTTAGTGCTGTTACAAGTGGAATTAAAGAAATCAAGCAGGTCATGATGGAAGCGGAGGAAGCGAGTCAATTGGGTCAGAAAACAATTGTGTTTGTGGATGAAATTCACCGCTTTAACAAAGCACAACAGGATGCGTTTCTTCCTTTTGTGGAAAAAGGTAGTATTGTTCTTATTGGAGCAACCACAGAAAACCCTTCTTTTGAAGTGAATTCTGCTTTGCTATCTCGTTGTAAAGTGTTTGTATTAAAAGGATTGGAAAAAGAAGATATCCTAGCACTATTGGAATATGCTTTGCAGGATGAACGTGGTTTTGGAAATCAAAAGATTACCATGGATGAGGAATCTTTGGATAGGATCGCACAATTTTCGAATGGCGATGCGAGATGTGCCTTGAATACATTAGAAATGGTAGTGTTAAATGGTGAAAATAAGGATGGAGAGGTAGTAATTTCCCAGGAAATACTAGAACAGTGCATTTCGAAAAAATCATTGCTCTACGATAAAAAAGGGGAAGAACACTATAATTTGATCAGTGCTTTACATAAATCCATGCGAAATAGCGATGTCGATGCGGCAATCTATTGGTTAGCAAGAATGTTGGAAGCGGGAGAAGATCCACTTTATATCGCAAGAAGATGTGTTCGTTTTGCAAGTGAAGATATTGGGATGGCAGATAGTCGAGCGCTGGAAATATGTGTGGCGGCGTATCAAGCGTGTCATTTTCTTGGAATGCCGGAGTGTAATGTACATTTAACACATGCTGTTACTTATCTTTCGTTAGCCCCGAAAAGCAATGCGTTGTATCGTGCTTATGAAAAAGCGAAAAAAGATGCACTTACCATGCTGGCAGAACCGGTGCCATTGGTGATACGGAATGCACCGACAAAATTGATGAAAGAATTGGATTATGGAAAAGGTTATCAATATGCCCATGATCAAAAAGATAAATTAACTACCATGATTTGTCTGCCCCCTTCGTTGGAAGGAAAGGAGTATTATTTTCCTACGACCCAAGGAAGTGAGGTTAAAGTAAAAGCAAGACTAGAAGCGATCAAACAATGGAAAGTGGCTAATTCCAAAGGAAACCAATAGGAAAGCGTTGCTTAAAAAGAAAAAAATGTGTAGAATTTATAATAATGAAAGTGAGTGAATGATAATGAAAAATGCGACAAAATGTTTACATGCAGGATATACACCAAAGAATGGAGAACCGAGAGAAGTACCAATTTATCAGAGTACGACTTTTAAATATGATACCAGTGAAGAGATGGGGATGTTGTTTGATTTGGAAAAATCAGGCTATTTCTATTCTCGTTTACAAAACCCTACCAATGACATGGTAGCAGCGAAAATAGCCGCGTTGGAAGGAGGAATTGCTGGAATGCTGACTTCTTCTGGACAGGCAGCGAATTTCTTTGCGGTATTCAATATTTGTGAAAGTGGTGATCACTTTATCGCATCCAGTGCAATTTATGGGGGAACCTATAACCTGTTTGGAGTAACGATGAAAAAAATGGGGATTGAATGTACCTTTGTTGATCCTAACATTAGTGAAGAGGATTTACAAAAAGAGTTTCGTGAAAATACCAAATGCGTATTTGGAGAAACCATCACCAATCCAACGGTAAGTATATTTGATATCGAAAAATTTGCTAGCGTTGCCCATCGTAATGGGGTCCCATTAATTATTGATAATACCTTTGCGACACCAATCAATTGTCAGCCGATAAAATGGGGATGCGATATTGTTACCCATTCAACAACAAAATATATGGATGGACATGCAAGTGCGGTAGGAGGAGCTATCATTGATAGCGGTCATTTTGATTGGATGGCACATGCAGATAAATTCCCTGGATTATGCACACCGGATGAATCTTATCATGGAATTACCTATGCAGAAAAATTTGGCAAGCAAGCTTATATTACCAAGGCGACCGTACAGTTAATGCGTGATTTGGGTTCGATTCAATCGCCACAGAATGCGTTCTATTTAAGCTTAGGACTTGAATCGTTAGCCGTTCGTATGCAAAAGCATTGCGAAAATGCGTTGGCAGTAGCGAAATTCTTAGAAGAAAATGAAGATGTTGCTTGGGTAAAATATGCGGATCTAGAAAAGGATCCTTACCATGAACTAGCACAGAAATATTGTCCAAACGGAACTTGTGGAGTATTGTCGTTTGGGTTAAAAGGAACAAGAGAGCAAACAGAAAAATTCATGGATCGCTTAACATTAGCAGCCATCGTAACCCATGTGGCAGATGCGAAGACATGTCTACTTCATCCCGCTAGTCATACGCATCGTCAGTTGAGCGATGAACAGCTGAAAGAAGCAGGAGTTGCAACGGATTTAATTCGTTTTTCCGTAGGGTTAGAAGATGTGGAAGATATTATTGCAGATATCAAGCAGGCATTAAAAGCCAGTAAGGAGTAATTATGCCGATCAATATACCAAATGATCTTCCGGCGAAAGAGATTCTAGAAAGCGAGAAGATATTTGCGATTGAAAGTGAAGATGCTTCAAAACAGCATATTCGTCCTTTAAAAATAGTAATTTTAAATTTAATGCCTAAGAAGATCGAAACGGAGACACAGATTTTACGTTTGATTTCAAAGTCCGCATTACAAGTTGATATTGATTTTTTGATGGTAAAAAATCATATATCGAAAAATACAAGTCAGGATCATTTAGTTAAATTTTATGATTATTTTGAACATATAAAAGACAATTATTACGATGGAATGATCATCACTGGCGCACCAGTGGAACATTTGGCTTTTGAAGACGTAGATTATTGGAGCGAAATGGAAGAAATAATGGAATGGAGCAAGACCCATGTTTATTCCACGATTCATATTTGCTGGGGCGCACAGGCGGGATTATATTATCATTATGGTATTCAAAAACATCTTTTAGAGGATAAAGTGTTTGGTATTTTTCCAGAAATTTTGTGTGATGAATATGATTTTCTAACGAATGGTTTCGATGAAATTCACTTTACACCGCATTCTCGTCATACAGCAATCGACGAGGAAGCGCTGAGGCAAGTAAAACAGCTTTCTATTTTATCGAAAAATGAAACGATTGGAAGTAATATTATCGTTACGAAAGACTATCGTCAAATCTTTATCATCGGTCATTTAGAATATGGAAAAGAAACGTTATCACAAGAGTATTTTCGGGACTTAAATGCTGGGAAGAAGATTCATATTCCCTACAATTATTTCCCTGATGACGACCCAACCAAAGAGCCATTGTTAAAATGGCGTTCCCATGCTAATTTATTATATCGTAATTGGTTGAATTATGTTTACCAGATGACACCTTATGATATTACTCAAATTGGGGCAATCAAAGAACCGATAGGAACAGGAAAAAAAGAAGAACATGGCTATGCAAGAGCCTTTCGAAAATAGGAGGAGCAATCCATAGGAGTTGCTCCTTTTTATAATAAATGGGGCGCTTTGACATACACTAAATAAGGAGTGTGAAAGAATGAAACAGGAAGTGGATGTGATTGTTCTACAAGCGCTACAGGAAGCAAGCTCCTTACGACAAAGTTATCTTGGAAGTGAACATTTGCTTTTGGCTATTTTAAAAGATGAGAGCTTATCCATTACACGACAATTAAACCAATATGGGATGAATTATGGTAAAGTAAAAAATGACGTTATTGCTTTACAGAAACTTACCGGTGAATTTAAAAACCAAAAGGAATGTACCAAAGCCGCCATTCGTATCATTGAAAATAGCGATTCTGCTACTTCTCTTCTAATGTCGTTAATAAAAGAGAAAAATACGTTAGCCCATTCCCTATTGGAGAACTATTCGATTTTGATGGAGTTGATCGTGAATTGATGTTACAATAGCATTGGTGATGAGAGTGAATTATAGTGTAGTAGTATTAGCAGCAGGCAAAGGGAGTCGGACCCATTTAGAATATAATAAAGTTTTTTATCGGTTTGCAGATGGAAAGACGATTTTAGAAAAAAGTGTCGAACGCTTTTTAAAAGATTGTGATTGTCAACAAGTCGTCGTCGTGACAACACCAGAAGAAATAGGAGTGGTAAAGGAATTATTGTCGGATCCTAGAATCCTCTATACTTATGGGGGGACTACAAGACAAGATTCCGTATATCAGGGACTACAAAAAGTAAATTGTGAATATGTAATGATTCATGATGGGGCTCGCTGCTTTGTTAGTGAGAAAGAAATTCAAGCGTTAAAGGTGACGTTAGAAGAAGAAAAAGCTTGTCTTTTGATGGTGCCAGCGATTGATACCATTAAAAAGGTAGTGGATGGCTATGTGGTAGAGACACCGCTTCGCTCTCAATTGTATTATGCACAAACACCGCAGTGTTTTCTGACAACATTAATTAAAGATTGTTATCAGAAAGCCAAAGAGAAAGGCTTGATTGCCAGTGATGATGCATCGTTGGTGGAGTTGTGTTCCGATGTAAAAATCAAAGCTGTCCAAGGGGAGTATAGTAATAAAAAAGTAACCACAAGAGAGGACTTAAAAGGCTAGGGAAAAGAGAAATCTTTTCCTTTTCTAATGAAAAAAAGAGCTTTTGTTGAGAAGTTCTATTTTTGGAATGAAAAAAGTAAGAAACAAAATGAAAGGTATGCGCTTTCAATTGTGAATTTTATGGGTAAACTTGAGATAATCCCTTTCTTTTTTATAGTAATTGGTTTAAAATAAGGATGTAAAAAACAAGGAGGAAATTTTTATTATGGCATTAGTATCAGCTACAGAAATGCTTAAAAAAGCACACGAAGGACACTACGCAGTAGGACAGTTCAACATTAACAACTTAGAATGGACTAAGGAAATCTTATTAGCAGCAGAAGAAGCAAAATCTCCAGTAATTTTGGGAGTTTCTGAAGGTGCTGGTAAATACATGACTGGCTTCAAGACAGTAGTAGGTATGGTAAGTGCAATGGTTGATTCTTTAGGAATTACGGTACCAGTTGCGCTACACTTAGACCACGGTTCTTATGATGGAGCAAAGGCTTGTATCGAAGCTGGATTCTCTTCTATCATGTTTGATGGATCTCACTTCCCAATCGAAGAAAACATTGAAAAATCAAAAGAAATCATCGCTTTAGCACACTCAAAAGGAATCTCTGTAGAATGTGAAGTTGGTGGAATCGGCGGAGAAGAAGACGGTGTTGCTTCTGCTGGTGAAGTTGCTGATCCAGAAGAATGTAAGACAGTATCCGAATTAGGATGTGACTTCTTAGCTGCTGGTATCGGAAATATCCACGGTAAATATCCTGCAAATTGGGCTGGATTAAACTTCGAAGTTTTAGGAAAAATTCAGGATGTAACAAATGGTAAACCATTAGTATTACACGGTGGTTCAGGAATTCCTGCAGATCAGATCGCAAAAGCAATCTCTTTAGGTGTTTCTAAGATCAACGTTAACACAGAATTACAGTTAGAATTTGCTGCAGCAACTCGTAAATATGTAGAAGAAGGAAAAGACCAGCAAGGAAAAGGATACGATCCTCGTAAACTGTTAGCACCAGGTGCTGCTGCAATCCGAGCTAAAGTTATCGCTATGATGAATCAGTTTGGATCTGCTGGAAAAGCGGAATAATTAAAATTTGAAAAAGTGATTGTAAAATCACTTTTTTTTATGAATTTAGAATTTTGATCAATACTATAAATAAAAGTGGAAAAGTAAAAAATAAAGCAAAAAACCAAGGAAAAAAATTGGAAAAAAGAAATAACTTGGAAAAGTTAATGAATAATTGTATTTTTTCTGTTAATATATTTGTGTCAAAAAAGGGGTGTAAAAATGGACTACACAGAAAAAGTAAAAAACTTTAATGAACAGAAACTAAAAATCAATAGCGACTGGATTAAAAAAGGAGTCTTTATTCTTGATCCGAATAACACTTACATTGATGAGGATGTAGTAATTGGAGAAGGATGTACGATTTATCCTAATGTGTTCCTGTTAAAAGGCAGTGTGATTGGCAGCAATGTGACCATTTTACCAAATTCCTATCTAAGCAATGCGGTGATTAAAGATGGAACGACCATTGATTCTTCTAAGATCGTAGATAGTGAAGTAGGGGAAAATTCTGTGGTAGGGCCAATGTCGCATCTTCGTAACCACACTTGCATTAAAGGAGAAGCAAGAATTGGTAACTTTGTGGAATTCAAGAATACTAATTTTGATCTTGGAAGTAAGTGTGCTCATTTAACGTATGTAGGAGACAGTGATGTTGGTAAGAAAGTTAATTTTGGTTGTGGTGTTGTTACCGTTAATTATGATGGAAAGCATAAATATAGAACAACCATTAAAGATGGCGCTTTTATCGGCAGCAATGTAAATTTGATTGCACCGGTAACGATTGGAGAAAATGCTCTTTTGGCGGCAGGAAGTACGATCAACAGGGATGTTGAAGATGGTGATATGGGGATTGCCCGTCCTCGTGTCGAAATCAAATCAGGGTATGGACAGAAGTATAAGGATAAATAGAGTAACATAAGGAGAACGAAAAAGAATGGATAACAAGAGTGTGGTATTTGCTTTGACTTCCAGTGTGGAACTGGCAAAGGAAATTTGTGAGTATGCAGGAATTGATTTAGGGAAATGTGATGTTAAGCACTTTGCGGATGGTGAAATCATCGTTGAATTAGGCGAAAGTGTTCGTGGCAAAAATGTGTATATTGTACAATCGACTTGTAACCCAGTTTCAAGTAACATTATGGAGCTGTTAATTGCGATCGATGCATGTAAGCGTGCTAGTGCAAAAAGTATTTGTGCGGTCGTACCTTACTATGGATATGCAAGACAGGATCGTAAAGCAAAACCAAGACAGCCAATTACATCAAAATTAATTGCTGATTTATTGGAAAAAGCAGGAGCAAATCGTATTGTGACATGCGAATTGCATGCGACTCAGATCCAGGGATTCTTTAATATTCCTGCCGATGATATCAGTGCAATCTGCATCATTGGAAAATATTTAAGCGACAAAGGATTCAAAGATGATAATGTGGTTGTTGTATCTCCAGATCATGGGGGAACAACACGCGCAAGAAGATTGGCAGAATTGTTGCATGCTCCACTGGCAATCATTGATAAACGTCGTCCAAAACCAAACGTAGCAGAAGCAATGAATTTGATTGGTGAAGTGAAAGGAAAGAAAGCAATCATCATCGATGATATCGTTGATACTGCAGGTACATTAATGGCAGGAATTGATATGTTGTACGACAAAGGGGCAACCGAAGTTTATACTGCTTGTGTCCATGGTGTACTTTCCGGTCCAGCAATTGAACGAATTAAAAACAGCCGCATCGTAGAATTTATTTGTACCAATACGATTGATCAAAGCGAAAAATCAAAATTGTTGGATAAGATGACAGTATTGAGCGTAGCGGAAGTATTGGCTGGTGTATTGAATCAAATTGAAGAAGGGAAATCATTGAGTGAAGTAATTCAGAAATTTAATGCTCAGATTTAATGCGAACACACAAAGCATTTTGCTTTGTGTGTTTCTTTTTTTATCTTCTCATTTTATAATAAAGAAAAAGGTGTTTGTTGAAGGGGGCGAAACCATGAAAAGGACCGTAATTACTGTAAGTCGTGAATATGCGAGCGGGGGAAGAGAAGTTGCAAGATTATTGGCAGAAAAATTGAACATACCATTCTATGATAAGGAGTTAATGACTTATTTAGCCAAAGAAAGTGGGATTGACAAAGAATTGTTTATGGCTATCAATGAAAAAATCAGCTTTGCGAATTTTTACTTTGGAGATGCACCGCAGCTACGAAAAGGAGCGCACAGTCTTAGGGACTTAGGGGCATTAAGTTTGGTACAACGAATTCAGGAAGTGCAGGAAAAATTGATTCGCAATCTCGCTAATGAATCTTGTGTCATCGTTGGAAGATGTTCGGATTATATTTTGAAAGACGATCCAGATGTTATTTCAATCTTTTTACGAGCGAATCTAGTAGATAAGAAAAAAAGAGCGGTAAATGAATATGGAGAGTCCATTGAAAATGTCAACGAGCGATTGATGCAAGTGGATATGAAACGTGCCAATTATTATAATTATTTTACGGATCGAGTATGGGGAAAGGCGAATAACTATGACTTAATTTTATCAACCAGTACGTTAGGCTTAGAGAAAAGTGCCGATCTTCTTTGTGCGATGATTCAGTTAAAAAATAAAAGGGAAGACGAGGATTGTCAATGATAATCTATAATGAATCATTATTCTTTTTTGGATTTCTGATTCGAAAAGAAAGAAGCGAAAGGGTTTTCTAGTGAAAAGAAACTTTTAAAATCGATGGTATGTTAGAAACAGCATAGATTCATTCTATGTTGTTTTTTTAGGAGATGAATGTTAAATGATGACAATAAAAGGGAAATTCTCATTCGAATGCAAAGATAGGTGAAAAAAAGGAAAGCGCTGGTTGGGTTTGATAATCATAAAAATTGAAAATGACATTTTTATGGTTCATAAAGAATGGAAACGGTTGGTTGTATATGGTTGAAAAATGGAATTACAAAGGAGTTGTAAACTTGAAAAAACCTAGCTATCATACTACAATAAAGCCGATGGAGGTTAGGGGTATGGAGACAAAACAATTGAATTGGGTTAATTTATTTGTCATGGGGACACTTTTTGTTGCGCTTGGTATCTTTATCATTTCAACGGATACACTGCTGTTAAATGCCCTTGTTTATCTTCAGGGAATTGTATTTGTTATGACGGGTCTTTCTAACTTTGTGCAGTTATTACTGTTTCGAAAGAGAAGTCGGGAGCGCGGCGTTACCTTTTTTAAGTCCGCCATTAACTTTGGTTTGGGAATTGTTATTCTCGCTGTGCCTCAGATGCCGGTATCCATTTTTGCCTTTTGCTTTGGTTTCTATGTATTAGCATTAGGGATAACACATGGAATTAGTTATGTTTTACTTAAAAAAGATAAAGCCAAAGGACGTTTTAATGAACTCATATCTACTTTGTTTTATCTTGGCTTTAGTTTTTTTCTTGGAATGATGCCTTATATTCACATTGATATCATCATGAATGTCATTGGCTGCTATTTTGTGTTGTATGGTTTTTTCTATTATAAAGATTTCCTTATTGAAGTGGTACCAAATCAAAGAAAAGATGATTTTAAGCGACATATTCGTGTAACACTTCCCATTTTGCTGCAGGCAATATTACCCAAAATGGTGCTGGATAAAGTCAATAAATATTTGACACCAAGCGATCAGAAAGTCATTGATGCACGAAGTGATTTTTCGCAATACAAAGTAGAGGAAAAAGCGGACATTGAAATCTACATTCATGTTAGTAAACATGGGTTTGGTCAGATTGGACATGTGGATGTCTGTATTGATAATCAATTTTTGTCTTACGGAAACTATGATGTGAAAAGTGTCCGGTGGAAAGAGTTGATTGGCGATGGAGTGCTGGTGAACGCTTACAAAGAAGAATATATTCCCTTCGTGATTAAAGAGAGTGAAAAGACGTTGTTTTGCTTTGGTTTAAAATTAAATGAGGTACAAAAACAAAAAGTGCTGCAACGTTTAGCGGAAATCAAAGCGAATATTTATCCTTGGCAGCCGTATCTAAGCGAGGAGGAAGAAAATTGGGATAATCCTACCTACGCCGGATTGCTGAAAAAAGAACTTCCCGATACCGCATTTTATAAATTTAAAAAGGGACGTTTTAAGACCTATTTTGTTGCGGCTACCAACTGTGTTCAATTGGCGGATTACATTGTTGGAAGTGCCGGTTTGGATATTTTAAACATGAATGGAATCGTAACACCGGGGGCTTATTATGAATATTTAAATCGACAGTTTGCTTTGAAAAACGAAATGGTGATCTATAAAAAGATTTACAATTAGGGGGATTGACATGATTCAAAAAGTGATGGATGCGATGATCGATTACGATGCGAAGGATGCGAAACGAATCCAGCATTTTATGAAAGTATATTTATTTGCTACTATGATTGCAACAAAAGAAGGGTTAAAAGGAAAAGAGCTTTTGACTTTGCAGTTAGCGGCAATCGTGCATGATATTGGCATTCATGTTTGCGAAGAAAAATATGGATGTTGCAGTGGCAGTCTTCAAGAGAAAGAAGGCCCTGCACTAGCTCGAAATTTATTATCGAAATGCGATGTTGAGGAAACGATGATCGAACGAATTTGTTATTTAGTAGGGCATCATCATAGCTATGAAAATGTGGATGGAAAAGATTATCAAATTCTTTTGGAAAGCGATTTTTTGGTCAATGCACAGGAAGATGAATTATCGCAGAAGGCAATTTTTACAATGAAAGAAAAGGTGTTTCAAACATCAAGTGGGAAATCCTATCTTCAACTTCTTTATGGGGATGAAACAGCGTAAAATAGGATTTTGTTCCTTTTCTCTTACGTTGTTTTTTTACGATTGAATTCTTTTTTGAAAATGATTGAAAAAATATAACAATTCTTGTATTATATTCATGTATGAAAAGCGTTTGTATAATCGCCGTAATAAGGTCGGCAAGTTTCTACCTAGCTCCGTTATTGCTAGACTACAAACGAATCTTATCTTTGACAGAAAAGAGGGTATAGACGCTTTTTTTATTTTTGTAGGAGGTAAGTTTTATGAGATCGCGTAAATTAAAATATCATTCTACAGAAATTAATAAGTTGCTGATTGCGTAGTGGGGAGAGTGCATTTTCACTACGCATTTTCATTTTTAGGAGGAAAGAAAATGTGTCTTGTAAGTATTGTCATGGGTAGTAAAAGTGACCTTCCAGTGATGGAAAACACTTGTGCTATGCTGAAGGAATTCAATGTTCCCTATGAGGTTCGTGTGCTGAGTGCGCATCGTACCCCAGTAGAAGCACATGAATATGCATCTACATTAAAAGATCGTGGTGTAAAAGTTTGTATTGCAGCGGCAGGTGGTGCGGCTCATTTGGCAGGGGTTGTGGCAGGAAATACAACCTTGCCGGTGATTGGCGTACCAATTCAGACAAGTGCTTTGGGGGGAATGGATTCTTTGCTTTCCACAGTGCAGATGCCAAAAGGAATTCCAGTAGCAACGGTTGCGATTGGAAAGGCAGGAGCAGCCAATGCGGCAATTCTTGCAGTCCAAATATTAGCTTTAAGCGATGAAACGCTAGCGCAGAAGATGGTGGAATACAAAAAGAGTATGGCTGCCAAAATTATGGAAGATACCTATATTGAAACATATAAAGGAGAATAGGAGATTAGGATGAACACAAGAGTATTCGTACATAAGAAAGATGCCTACAAAGTAGAAACGAAATCGATGCTGAATGAATTTGTAGAAAAATTAGGCATTCATTCGGTCACTAGAGTTACCTTATACAATGTCTATGATATCTTTAATGCGGATGAAAATGACGTCGCTTTATTAAAAAGTAAGGTGCTTTCAGAAGTGGTAACCGATGAAGTGTTTGATGAAGTGGATTTAAGCAATAAGACGTATGTCGCTTATGAAAGTCTTCCAGGACAATTTGATCAAAGAGCCGATGCGGCACAGGAATGTTTGATGTTGTTGAACAACAAGCAAGATGTTGTGGTAAAAAGCGGGAAGATCGTTGCGATGGAAGGGAATGTGAGCGAGGAAGAATTAAATCGTATCAAAAAGTATTTAATCAATCCAGTTGAAATGCGAGAAAAGGATCTTTCTGTATTAGAATTAAATGAAGATGTCGATATTGAACCAGTGGCTATTTTAGATGGTTTTTGTACATTGAATGAAGCAGAAATCAAAGCGTATCGTGAGAAAGAAGGATTAGCGATGACTTGGCAGGATCTTGCTTTCATTCAGAAGTATTTTAAGGAAGAAGAAAAACGTGATCCAAGCATTACCGAAATTAAAGTATTGGATACGTATTGGTCCGATCACTGTCGTCATACGACCTTTGAGACAGTATTGCAAAATATTACCATTGAAAAGGGAAAATTTGCACAGCGAATTCAGGAAGCCTATGAATTGTTCTTATCGATGCATCAGAAAGCAAATAAAGCGGATAAACCAATTACATTGATGAATATGGCAACCATTGGTGGCAAATACTTACGAAAAGAAGGGTATTTGGACGATATGGAGATTTCGGATGAAATCAATGCGTGTTCGATTGAAATCAAGGTGGATGTTAATGGGGAATTAGAAGATTGGTTGTTAATGTTCAAGAATGAAACGCACAATCATCCAACGGAAATTGAACCATTTGGAGGAGCGAGCACTTGTATTGGTGGGGCCATCCGTGATCCACTGTCTGGAAGAAGCTATGTGTATCAGGCGATGCGTATTACCGGTGCCGGTGATATTACCAAACCGATGGAAGATACCTTGCCAAATAAATTAGCACAAAGTGTGATTTCTAAGACGGCGGCACATGGCTATTCTTCTTATGGAAATCAAATTGGTTTAGCCACTACCTATGTAAAAGAAATCTTTAATGAAGGCTATGTTGCGAAACGTATGGAAGTGGGAGCTGTTGTTGGTGCTGCCCCAAAAGCCAATGTCATTCGTAAAAAACCACAGCCAGGCGATATTGTTGTTCTTTTAGGTGGTGCTACTGGACGTGATGGAATTGGAGGAGCGACAGGATCTTCCAAAGAACATAATGAAACATCGTTGACCAAATGTTCCAGTGAGGTGCAGAAAGGAAATGCCCCAATGGAACGACGAATTCAACGTTTATTCCGTAATCCAAAATGTACTCGATTGATCAAAAAGAGCAATGACTTTGGCGCTGGTGGTGTCAGTGTTGCGATTGGAGAATTAGCAGATGGAATTCATGTAATATTAGATCGAGTACCAGTAAAATATGCAGGATTGAATGGAACTGAATTAGCCATTTCGGAATCCCAGGAACGTATGGCATGTGTGATTGCGAAAGAAGATTATGAGGCGTTCCAACAATGCGCTTATGAAGAAAATCTAGCAACTACAATTGTTGCTGAAGTAAGTGAAGAACCACGCTTGGTTCTAGAGTTTAAAGGGAAGAAGATCGTTGATATCGCTCGAAGTTTCTTGGATACCAACGGGGTTAGAACGAGTCAGGATGTTGTGATTCAAGATCACAGTGGCGAAATTGATAATCCATTTATCAGTAAACCATCCAATATTTTAGATAATTTAAAAAAGGAAAACGTTGCTTCACAGCGTGGATTAGTCGAAATGTTTGATGCGACCATCGGAAAGAGCACAGTATTAATGCCGTATGGTGGTAAGTACCAGTTAACGGAAGAGGAAGCCAGTGTTCAGAAACTGCCAGTATTTGGGGTAACCAACACCGTCAGTGCTATGACTTATGGATATCATCCAGAGCTAAGTATTTATTCCCCTTATTTAGGTGGGGCTTATAGTGTGGTTGAATCACTAGCAAAATTGGTTGCTTGTGGATGTAGCTATGAGCATGCAAGATTAACCTGTCAGGAATATTTTGAACGTTTGAATGATAATGCGGCAGCTTGGGGAAAACCAACACAGGCATTATTAGGATTGGTGGAAGCTCAGCATGCATTTAAGACGCCAGCCATTGGCGGTAAAGATTCCATGAGTGGAACGTATAAAGATATTCATGTACCACCAACGTTGATTACTTTTGCGATTACGACAGAGCATGTGGATCACATTATTTCTTCGGAATTGAAGGAAGCCGATCACTACCTCTATTTCGTAAAGCATGAAAGAAATGAAGATGATACACCGAACTATGAATGCTTGAAGAATAATTTCAAGAAGGTAAAAGAACTGATTGATGCGAAAACGATCGTAAGTGCTTATACCGTGAAATTCGGTGGTATTGCTGAGGCATTGGCAAAGATGAGCTTTGGGAATAAGATTGGGGTACATGTTGAATGCGACGAAGATTTGTATGCGTTGAGTATTGGAAGTATGGTCGTAGAAACAACACAACCAATACAAGAAGATCATTTCATCTTGTTAGGAAAAACAACAATGGACGATCGTTTGATCATGAATGAAGAAAATGTAGGCATTGAGGAAGCCATTGCTGCTTGGGAATCTCGTTATGCGAAGGTCTATCCGCCAATTACGGATAAAGAAGAAAAGGCAATCGCAACACCAACCTATCAAGTGGATGAAACACCAAAAGCAAGAGTGACTTATGAGAAGCCAAAGGTTATCATTCCGGTATTCCCAGGAAATAACTGCGAATACGATTGTAAACAGGCTTTTGATCGCGCAGGAGCAGATGCCGAAATCTATGTATTCAATAATCTTAATGTAGAATGCACAAGACGTTCCTTAAAAGAATTAAGTGAAAAAATTGAGTCGGCACAGATTTTGATGATTCCAGGAGGATTCTCAAGTGGAGATGAACCCGATGGAAGTGGTAAATTTATTGCGAATGTATTAAGTAATGAGTTGGTTAATCAAGCGATTCAAACCTTATTGGCGAACGACGGTTTAATTCTTGGGATCTGTAATGGTTTCCAAGCATTGATCAAGTCAGGATTATTGCCTTATGGGGACATTAGTAAATTAAATGAAACATCGCCAACGTTATTTAGAAATAATATTAATCGCCACGTTTCTCATATTGCTACTACAAGGGTAACAAGCAATATGTCACCATGGTTATCTAGCTTTACGCCAGATGATAATCATAAGATTGCGATGTCCCATGGAGAAGGAAAGTTTGTGGTGAGCGAAGCGGAAGCTAAAGAACTATTTGAAAATGGACAGGTTGCAACCCAATATGTTGATTTGGAAGGTAATCCTACGATGAATGGAGAATTCAATATCAATGGAAGTTACTATGCGATTGAAGGTATCACAAGTAAAGATGGAAGAATCTTTGGTAAAATGGGACACAGCGAACGCTATGAAGAGGGCTTATTCAAAAATATTTACGGAGAAAAAATGCAAGATATTTTCCGTAACGGTGTAAACTATTTTAAAAAATAAGGAAAGTTGTGCTTCGCAAGAAAGAATGTCACTTGCGTAAAAGTAATATTTTATGGAAGGAAAAAAGGAGGATATAGACAATGAAACTTTTGTATGAAGGAAAAGCAAAACAGGTATATGAAACAGAGAAAGCAGATGAATATAGAATTCATTACAAGGATGATGCGACGGCTGGAAATGGGGCAAAGCATGATCAGTTTGAAGGAAAAGGAGTTTTAAATAATACGATTTCATGTATTATTTTTGATATGTTGGAAGAAGCTGGAATTAAGACACACATGATTGAAAAATTAAATGATCGTGACATCTTGGTAAAGAAAGTGACCATTTTCCCATTGGAAGTCATCATTCGAAACATCACCACAGGAAGCTTCTGCAAACGTTTAGGAGCTCCGGAAGGAATTGTTTTAGAGGAACCAATCTTTGAAATGAGTTATAAAAATGATGAATATGGAGATCCATTAATTAATGATGATCATGCAGTTGCATTAAAATTAGCTACGAGAGAAGAATTAGCTTATATTAGAGAAACAACGTTAAAGATCAATGAGTTATTGAAAGAATTCTTCTTAAAGTTTAATTTGAAATTGGTCGATTTCAAGATTGAGTTTGGCAAAACAGAGGATGGAGAAATTCTATTGGCGGATGAAATTTCACCAGATTCTTGTCGTTTGTGGGATGTCGAAACAAACAAGAAATACGATAAAGATGTATTCCGTCAGGATATTGGAGATTTAATCGAAACCTATAAAGAAGTATTAGCAAGAATGGAAAACAAATAACATGCAGGTAGAATCATCTGTTGGGAGATGCGTAGGGAGGACTGGAGACTTCCCTGCTGACTAATGGAGGAAGAAAACATGCAATGGGAAAAGGATTATTTTCTAAGCGGTAAGATCAATGAAGAGTGTGGGGTGTTCGGTGTTTTTAATGTCAGCGATGAAAGCGCCGCTTCACTCACCTATTTTGGACTACATGCACTACAACATCGAGGACAAGAAGGAAGTGGAATTGCGACCAGTGATCTTAACCAAATAAAGTGTGTCAAAGGCAAAGGATTATTAACGGAAACATTCCATGCGGATGTGATTAATTCATTAGGAGGAACGCATGCGGTAGGACATGTTCGTTATTCTACTGCAGGGGGGAACGAGATTGAAAATATTCAACCTATTATGGTGCGTTCTCACAAAGGACACTTTGCGATTGTACACAATGGTAATATCGTCAATGCACAAGAATTGAAAGAAGAGATGGAAGATGAAGGAAGCATCTTTCAAGGAACGAGTGATACCGAGGTCATTGGGCATTTGATTCAAAGGGAAAGTGGAACATTTGAGGAAAAGGTTAGGAAAGCGGTTCAACATATTGAAGGTGCATTTGCATTTATTATTATGCGAGAAAATTGTATGTATGGGGTTCGAGATCATAATGGTCTAAGACCATTGACACTAGCAAAGTTAGAGGATGGCTATTGTTTAAGTTCTGAAACCTGTGCTTTTGATATCGTAAATGCAAAGGTGATTCGTGATGTCAAACCAGGGGAAATTGTTAAAATTTCACCTGAAGGAATCAAATTCTTTCATTACACAGAACAGACACAAAGTAAAATGTGTGCGATGGAATATATCTATTTTTCCCGCCCGGATAGTTCCATCAATGGTATCAATGTACATACAGCAAGAAGATTATGTGGTAGAATGCAAGCCAAAATAGATCGCGAAGCCATGGATACCAATGCGGATATTGTGGTTGGTGTACCGGATTCTTCGCTATCGGCTGCCGTAGGATATGCTGAGGAAAGCGGCTTGCCATACGAAATAGGATTAATCAAAAACCGTTATGTCGGAAGAACGTTCATTCAGCCAACGCAAAAACAGAGAGAACGCGGGGTAAGAATGAAGTTAAGTGCAGTTAGTGATATTGTGAAAGGAAAACGTATTATTTTAATTGATGACAGCGTGGTACGTGGAACGACAAGTAAGCGTATCGTACAGCTGTTGAAAGAAGCAGGAGCGAAGGAAGTACACGTGCGTATTGCTTCCCCTGCCATCACTCATCCATGTTTCTATGGAGTCGATACGTCAACTAGAAAAGAATTGATTTCGGCACGGAAATCAGTCGAGGAAGTAAGAAAGTTTATCATGGCGGATTCTTTAAAATTCCTTAGCATAGAGGAGTTGAAAAAAGCAATCGGAAGTGATGCTTTGTGTACAGCTTGCTTTAGTGGTGCGTATGTAACCAAGTTATATGGTCTGGGGAAAAAGCTAGAGGAGGAAATCAAGAATGAGCGATAAATATAGAGAAGCGGGAGTCGATTTAGAAGCTGGGTATGAATCGGTACGTCGAATTAAATCCCATGTAGCACGTACGCAGATCAAAGGATCCATCGATTCACTAGGAAGCTTTGGGGGTATGTTTGATTTAAGTATGTTGAATATGAAAGAACCAGTATTGGTTTCTGGAACCGATGGAGTTGGAACAAAATTGATGCTTGCTTTTGAAATGGATAAGCACGATACCATCGGTATTGATGCGGTAGCAATGTGTGTTAACGATGTTTTAGTACAGGGTGCAATGCCAATTTTCTTCTTGGATTATATTGCGGTAGGAAAAAACTTCCCAGAACGCATCGAACAAATTGTCAAAGGAGTTGCCGATGGTTGTGTGCTAAGTGAATGTGCATTAATCGGTGGCGAAACGGCAGAAATGCCAGATATGTATAGTATCGATCATTATGATATTGCAGGATTCTGTGTGGGTGCAGTAGAAAAGAGCAAATTATTGGATGGATCTCATATTGAAGCTGGTCAGACATTAATTGGATTGCCATCTAGTGGATGTCATTCCAATGGTTTTTCTTTGGTTCGTAAAGTTTTATTCAAGGATGGAAAATTGGATCCAAAGAAAGTATATGATGGATTTGATCAACCATTAGGGGAAGTTTTATTGACACCAACAAAGATTTATGTAAAAGCCATTAAACACTTATTAAACAATAATGTTGCGATTAAAGGTATGTCTCATATCACGGGAGGTGGTTTCTATGAAAACATCCCAAGAATGCTGAAAAAGGGACAAGGTGTCAGCATTGATGTGAATTCTTTCCCAAAACCAGAAATCTTTAATCTGCTACAGAAGACAGGAAACATTCCAGAAAAAGAAATGTACAATGTGTTTAATATGGGAATCGGATTTATCATGGCTGTGGAAGAAAAAGATGTGGCAACAGTACAGAAATTATTAGCTGAAATTGATGAACCAAGCTATGTCATTGGGAAAGTTAGCGAAAGTGGAAGTGTGGATTTAACATGGTAAATATTGCAATATTTGCGAGTGGAAGTGGTACCAATTTTGAAAATTTGGTAAACAGTGAGATGCCACATGCTCGTATTCGATTATTGATCGTGGATAAGGAAAATGCATATGCGATTCAACGCGCTGAAAAATTGAATGTTCCTTGGATCTACGTCAATCCGAAGGCATTTCCTTCCAAGAAAGAATACGAATTGCAAATCAAAGAATATTTGGATCAATACGAAGTGGAACTTATCGTATTAGCAGGATATATGCGCTATATTGGCGAAGTGTTACTGCAGGCGTATCCACAGCGTATCATTAATATTCATCCAGCCTATTTGCCAAATTTTCCAGGTGCGCATGGCATCGCGGATGCTTATCATGCGAAAGCAAAAGAAACAGGGGTCACCATTCATTATGTGGATGAAGGTGTTGATACAGGAGAAATCATTCGCCAAGAAAAATTTGAAATCGATCCAGCATGGACATTAGAAACGTTAGAAACAAAGGTTCATGCGTTAGAGTATAAAATGTATCCAGAAGTGATAGAAAAACTATGTAAGGAGGGTCTTAAATAATGAAAAGAGCGTTGATCAGTGTATCTGATAAAACGGGTTTAGTATCGTTTGCGAAAGAATTAACTGCTTTGGGATATGAAATTATCTCCACGGGAGGAACAAAGCGTGCACTAGAAACGGAAGGAATCAAAACGATTGGAATCAGTGAAATTACAAATTTCCCAGAAATTATGGATGGGAGAGTAAAAACTTTACATCCTGCTGTTCATGGGGCATTGCTTTGCGTTAGAGAGAACCCAGATCATGTTCGACAAATCAAAGAATTAGGAATTGAATATATTGATATGGTCGTTGTAAACTTATACCCTTTCAAACAGACCATAATGAAAGATGGCGTATCCCATGAAGAAATCATCGAAAACATTGATATCGGTGGTCCTAGTATGTTACGTAGTGCTTCGAAAAACTATGCTTCCATTCCGGTGATCGTGGATCCTAACGACTATGAAACAGTATTGAAAGAATTAAAGGAAAATGGCGAAACGACCCTTTCCACAAGAGAACATTTAGCCGCTAAGGTATTCCGTCATACGGCTGCATACGACACTATCATTGCGCAGTATTTAACGAATAAATGTGGTGAAAAGTTCCCAGAAAATTATACGGTTACTTATGAAAAAGTACAGGATCTTCGCTATGGAGAAAATCCTCATCAGGAAGCCGCCTTCTATAAGACTTATAATCCAAAATATTCGTTAGCAAATGCGAAACAGTTACATGGAAAAGAATTGAGTTACAACAATATTCAGGATGCGAATGCCTGCATTGAAGTGTTAAAGGAATTTAATGAGCCATGTGCCGTTGGAATGAAACACATGAATCCATGTGGTGTCGGTATTGGAAACGATATTGATGAAGCATGGGATAAAGCTTATGAAGCGGATACGACTTCTATTTTTGGTGGTATTGTTTCATTCAATCGTGAAGTAACGGTAAAAACAGCGGAAAAATTGTCACAAATTTTCTTAGAAATTATTATTGCTCCTTCCTATGAAGCAGAAGCCTTTGCGATTTTAAGTAAGAAGAAAAATATTCGATTATTACAATTGGATACTTCATTAGAAGTAAATAACAAATTAAAAGTAACGAATGTTAATGATGGATTGTTAGTGCAAGATGCTGATTTAGGAGAAGATGATCCTGCTACCTTTACTTGTCCAACAAAACGCCAGCCAACCGAAGCCGAGATGAAGCAGTTGTTAATGGCATGGAAAGTGGTAAAACATGTAAAGAGCAATGCGATCGTATTGGTGAAAGATAATATGACCGTAGGCGTTGGTGCAGGACAGATGAACCGTGTTGGATCAGCTAACATTGCGATAGAGCAAGCACAGGAAAAGGCAAAAGGAAGTGTGATGGGAAGCGATGCTTTCTTCCCAATGCCAGATACAGTAGAAGCAGCGGCAGCGGCAGGAGTAACAGCGATTATTCAACCCGGTGGTTCGATCAAAGATCAGCTTTCTGTGGATGCGTGCGACAAGTATGATATCGCTATGATTTATACAGGCAAACGTCACTTCAAACATTAATAGATAACGTAGGAGGATTATTGTATGAGTGGATTTTTTGGGGTTGCTTCGAAAGAAAGCTGTGTGCTTGATTTATTCTTTGGAGTGGATTATCATTCTCATTTAGGGACAAGACGTGCCGGAATGGCGGTTCATGGGGAACATGGATTTAAGCGTGCAATTCATAATATTGAAAATAGTCCATTTCGTTCTA
Organism: Breznakia sp.; assembly: GCA_045134375.1. Classification (GTDB taxonomy): domain Bacteria; phylum Bacillota_I; class Bacilli_A; order Erysipelotrichales; family Erysipelotrichaceae; genus JBGUVL01. The sequence goes on from JBGUVL010000036.1 coordinate 40,046, forward strand.
AATTCGACAACGATTTAGATAAGTTTCATGGAAATTTAGGGATCGGATGTATTTCGGATAACGAAGCACAACCGCTATTGATGCAATCGCATCTAGGCAGTTTTGCGATTACTACGGTAGGTCGTATCAATAATTTAAAAGAATTAAAAGAAGAATGCTTTGCGAATGGAATGACACATTTCTTGGAAATGAGTTCGGGAGAAATTAATCCTACCGAATTGGTAGCTGCATTGATCAACCAAAAAGCAAGTATTGTAGAAGGGCTTCGTTATGTTCAGGATGTGGTAGAGGGAAGTATGAGCATTCTATTGCTGAGTGCACATGGCATCTATGCTGCCAGAGATAAAGTGGGAAGAACGCCTATCATCATTGGAGAGAAATCGACAGGTTACTGTGCTACTTTTGAAAGCAGTGCTTTCTTAAATCTGGGCTACCATCATTATCGTGATTTAGGACCAGGGGAGATCGTATTAATGACTCCGACTCGTATTGAAGTGAAACAGAAACCATTCGACAAAATGAAAATCTGTTCTTTCCTATGGGTTTACTATGGCTATCCTACATCGACTTACGAAGGAATTAATGTAGAATGTATGCGAAATCGCTGTGGGGAATTATTAGCGAGACGAGATAACGTAGAAGTGGATAGTGTTGCAGGTGTTCCTGATTCAGGAATTGCTCATGCGGTAGGATATTCCAATACGAAAGGAATTCCTTTTGCTCGACCATTTATCAAATACACACCAACATGGCCGAGATCGTTTATGCCAACTTCACAGGTACAGCGTAATATGATTGCGAAAATGAAACTGATTCCAGTAAAAGAATTGATCAAAGATAAAAAACTATTGTTGATTGATGATTCTATCGTTCGTGGAACGCAGTTAGGAGAAACAACGGATTTCCTATATGAAAGCGGCGCAAAAGAAGTGCATGTACGTCCGGCTTGTCCACCAATTATGTTCGGCTGTAAATACTTGAATTTCTCTCGCTCTAGTTCGGAAATGGATCTGATCACAAGACGTGTGATCCAAAAACTAGAAGGCGATGATGTTACGACGGAAACGTTAAAGGAATATGCCAATCCAGATAGCGAAAAATATGCAACGATGTGCGAAGAAATCAGAAAACGTTCGAAATTTACATCATTACGCTATCATCGCTTAGACGATATGATTGAATCCATTGGGTTAGAAAAGTGTAAACTATGTACCTATTGCTGGGATGGAGAAGAATAAAATCGTTTCTTTATTCAGCATAACAATTTTATCTTTTTGATGAAAACCTCACCTTTTGAAAAAAGGTGGGGTTATTTTTTTCAAGTTTCCACCGCATTTTCTTCCAATGATGATAGGAAATCTTACGATAGAAAAAAAGAGAAGTACGATTCGGTTGATCAATGATGTAATCGCTTGCATTTTGCGCTTTTTTGCATTTTGTTTTGTTTGTGTAAAAAACGATGAGAAAATCGCTTTTGTTGGCTTTACATTTATCGAAATCGGTGTAAAATAATAAAGCATAAAAAGAAGGGGTGGTTTTTTTGTCTTACTATTTCTTACTTGATGTAGCAATGATAATTATTGCGACAAAATTATTTGGATTACTTACGAGAAGAATAGAGATGCCACAGGTAGTAGGGGCGTTATTAGCAGGGTTGATCTTAGGTCCTGGTTGCTTGAATCTGCTGAATGAAACGGATTTTTTGACGCAGATTAGTGAAATCGGCGTTATTATCCTAATGTATTCTGCTGGATTAGAAACGGATATTTCTGAATTGAAGAAAAGTGGAAAAGCAAGCTTTGTGATTGCGCTTGTCGGTGTTCTTGTTCCATTAGCTGGAGGGTTTGCAGTGGGACATCTGTTTAATCCAGAACCAGCGGCATTCATGGAAAATATTTTTATCGGTGTCATTTTGACGGCTACTTCGGTCAGTATTACCGTAGAAACATTGAAAGAGATGGGTAAATTATCGACCACTAGTGGAAATGCTATCTTAGGCGCTGCTTTGATTGATGATGTGTTGGGTATTGTATGTTTGACATTGGCGACTTCAATGGCGAGCGAAGGAGTTAGCATTGTAATGGTATTCGTGAAGATTGTCGCATTCTTCGCAATCAGCCTTGGACTTGGCTATGTGCTGCATGGTGCTTTTGATCGCTGGATGGGAAAATACAAGAAAGATTTGCGTCGTTTTCCAATTCTTTCCTTTGCTTTCTGTTTGGCTTATTCCTTCGTAGCAGAAGAATTTTTTGGTGTTGCGGATATCACTGGTGCGTTCATAGCGGGGTTGATCATTGCGAACACGTCGCATTCTAAATATATTGCACATCGAACCGATTCTTTAGGTTATATGTTTTTTACTCCGGTATTTTTTGCCAGCATTGGATTAAAGGTCGTCATTCCTGAAGTAACTCCATATGTCATTTCCTTTGGCTGTGTGATTACATTAGTAGCCATTTTAAGTAAGGTGGTGGGATGTGCTGCTGGAGCAAAAGTTTGTGGTATGACAAACAAAGAAAGTATTCGAGTTGGGGTTGGAATGGTTTCTCGTGGAGAAGTGGCATTGATTATTGCCAGCAAAGGAATCAGTATGGGTATCTTAGGAGAATCTGTATTTACTCCGTTAATTATTATGGTCGTGGTAACAACCGTCATTACACCGATTTTATTGAAGATTGCCTACAAGGATGCCAAAGAACCAGTTTCCATTCAAAAGACGGAATTGGTGGATAACTATCGAGCCGCCTATGCCGACAATTTCGAAACCTTATTCAATACTTGGTTGGAAGACAATAATTTTACCGATTATACGAAATCAGAACAGACAAAAACAAAGAAGTAAAATGAAAAAATCCTGCAATAGGCATCAATGGTGATGTACACTACGCCTTAGTAGGATTTTCTTTTTTTACCAATATCAAAATTTTTCGATTTCCTTCATTGGTGAAATGGTATATGCCATGGAATAAGAGAAAATACTAGAAAATGGGCAGAAAAACACCAATGAGCAAGGGGGATTCGACTTGATAAAACAAGCGATTTACATTGTCTTTCCCTACCTTAGGTAGTATAATAAACTGTAATGATTATGGAGATACATAGTATCAGAATAGGAGAAGAATACGATGCTGAAAGTATTAGAACATCCATTGATTACGCATAAATTAACGCAGATGCGTAAAAAGGAAACAAAAACAAAGGATTTTCGTGACAATCTCGATGAGATTGGTGGGTTGATGGCGTATGAAATTACTCGAAATCTTCCTATCAAAGAAGTAGAAATTGAAACACCGATCAAAAAATGCACAACGTATGAATTGGAAAAAGATATTATTCTAGTTCCTATTTTAAGAGCAGGATTAGGAATGGTTAATGGGATTGCGAATTTGATCCCAACCGTAAAAGTTGCGCATGTTGGTTTATATCGAGATGAAGAAACGTTAAAACCACATGTTTATTTTGAAAAATATCCAAAGAATATTTCAGATGCGGTTGTCATGATCGTGGACCCGATGCTGGCAACTGGCGGTAGTGCTATCGCAGCCATTGATATGGTAAAAAAACAAGGGGCAAAAGACATTCGCTTAGTAAATCTGGTAGGCGCACCGGAAGGGGTAAAAGCAGTGGAAGAAGCGCATCCGGATGTGGATATCTATTTGGCTGCTTTGGATGAAAAATTGAATGAAAAAGGATACATTGTTCCGGGATTAGGAGATGCCGGAGACCGTATCTTTGGTACGAAATAGATGAAGAATAAGGCAGCGGGACGCTTTACTTCAAGAATGTTGGTAGGCTGTATTGCTGCAGGGTTTCTAGGTCATTATTTAGATGATAAGTTTTCTACAACACCATGGATTCTTTTGGTTTTATTATTCTATGTGATCGGAGGAAGCTTTTATCTACTGATGAAAGAAATAGGTGATGAGGATGGAAAATAAGCAATTGTATCAAAAAATATTGAAAAATGCCTTTTTCATTCTGATTGTAGCGACACTTGTGACGTTGCTTGTGATGCGTGAGCTAAGCTATGGAATTGCCACTTTGCTCGGTGGCTTCCTAAGCATAACTGGATTTCTCAGTATAATAATGATGACACATTCATCGTTACATGGGAATGTGAAGGCAAGATTCACGAGTGCCTATTTGATTCGGTATTTACTCTACTTTCTTGTGATGTATTTGGCGATGAAAGCAGGGCTAAATATAATTTCCATACTGATTGGTTTTTTATGCATTTCGTTAAGCATAAAAATCAATGAGATGATTGGAAGAAAGGAGGAAAATGGAGCTTGACAAATGAACTGATAATTCATATTGGCGATTTTATGATCGAACTTCATATGAGCGTCATCATTTGGATGGCGATTGGACTTGTGGTAACGATTCTGCTATGTTGGGCAGGAAGCAAGTTCAAGAAGGCGGATCCTTCCAAGGCACCAACCGGGGTAGTACTCGTATTTGAACAGCTAGTTCATCTCTGTGCTGGTGTTCTGAAAGCCAATCTAACCAACAAGACATGGCAGTATCTGCCTTTTATGGGGACAATTATGATCATGATGGTAATTTCAAACCTAATGGGATTAATTGGATTGCAATCACCAACCAGTAATTTAACTCTTGATGCGGTTTTGGTAATACTGATGTTTTTAACGATTCATGGTACGGACATCAAACTGCATGGGATTATCGGAAAATTGAAAGCATGGTGTGAACCAGTGGCATTGCTGTTTCCTTTGAATGTGATTGGTGATCTGGCATTTCCTGTTTCACTGACATTACGTCTTTTCGGGAATATGCTAGGTGGTACGATCATCGTATCATTACTTTATCTACTGATGAAATCTTTGATGCCATTCTCAGTAGTTATGTATGTAGTAACCCCATTCCTGCATATGTATTTTGATATATTTACTGCTTTTATGCAAACCTATATCTTCTTTACTTTGGCATCTTACTTCCTTGGAGAAGCGTGTGATCGCGAGGAAGAATAGAAATGAAAAAACAACGACAGTGAAAGAAAAATTAACAGGAGGAAATTAAAAATGGAATTTAATGAATTTTTCGTAAAAGGTATGGCTGTATTAGGTGCTGGTATCGCAATGATCGCTGGTTTAGGTCCTGGTATTGGTCAGGGTATCGCTGCCAGCAAGGGTGCGGAAGCAACGGGTCGTAATCCAGAAGCAGCAGGAAAGATTCGTTCCGTAATGGTATTGGGAATCGCACTTGCGGAAACAACTGGTATCTATGCATTAGTAGTTGCTCTACTGCTGATTTTCTTGAAAGCGTAATTTACATAAAAAATCTATTGAATGATAGGAGGGAAATGACCCAATGAATGATTTAATCAATATTGATGACTATCTTAGAATCAATGTCTATGATGCAGTATTGGTGCTGATTTCCACTCTTCTGATCGTATTTATCGTAAAGAAGTTTTTCTGGAATTATGTTCGTGAATATCTTGAAAAACGGCAAGCGCTGATTGCTACGCAGTTAGCGGAAAGTGAAGATCGTTTGAAAGAAAGCGAAGAACTGAAAGCGCAGTATGAAGAAAAAATGGCAGGCGTAAAAGCGGAAGCGAAAGAAATTCTTGCGATTGCGAAGGACAGTGCTTCCAAAGAGGCAAGCGAAATTGTTGCGAAAGCGAAGGATAGCGCAGAAGCTATGAAAGCGAAAGCAGCGGCTGAAATTGAACATGAAAAAGCGCAAGTGAAAGAGCAGATAAAAGAAGAGATTAGTGAAGTTGCATTTATGGCAGCGAAAAAGGTTGTCGGCAAAGAACTGGATGAAGAAACGCACAAGAAATATGTGGACGACTTCATTGCACAGGCTGGTGAAGACGCATGGCAGGCATAGTTGCGGTAAACTATTCGGATGCTTTATTTGCGCTGGCACAGGAAGAAAATAAAATGGAAGCATTCAAAGAATCACTGGTAACGATGGATCAAACCTTCATGACAATGAAAGAGTTATCCAATGTGATGAAACATCCAAAAATCAGTAAGGAAGATAAGAAAAAACTGATTGATGACATTTTTGGAGAGTGCGATGATTATGTTAGAAATTTTGCTAAGCTTTTAATTGATAAGAGTCGTTTTAGCAATTTTCATGATATTTGTAGCAGCTTTGTTGCGCTTTATAATGACTTCCATCACATTGAAGTTGCCTATATTCAAAGTGCGGTAGCGCTGAATGAGGATCAGAAGATAAGATTACAACAGATGCTGGAAAAGAAAACAGGGAAACACGTGGAAATGCATTTGCGTGTGAATGAGGAACTGTTAGCTGGGATCAAAGTTAAGATGAAAGATGAAATTTTGGATAACAGTGCTGCAACCAGACTAGAAAAAATGAAAAAGCAGGTAGCGAAAGCTTCACTGCATAAAAGCGAGGTGGCATAAAGGTGAACTTAAGACCTGAAGAGATTAGTAAGATCATTAAAGCTCAAATCAAAAATTATGATGAGAGCTTAGAAGTAAGTGAAACCGGAACCATTATTAGTGTAGGGGACGGAATCGCAATGATCCATGGTTTGGAAAATGCGATGGCAGGAGAATTGCTGCAGTTCCCTCAGGATGTGTATGGAATGGTTTTGAACCTAGAAGAAGAAGCGGTTGGTGCCGTATTAATGGGTAGTGACAGAGGAATTAGAGAAGGCGATGAAGTAAAACGTACCGGAAGAATTGTCGAAGTACCAGTCGGCGATTGCATGTTAGGTCGTGTCGTTAATGCATTAGGACAAGCCATCGATGGGGGAGAGCCTATTGTATCGGATCGTTTCCGTCCCGTAGAAAGAGTAGCACCTGGCGTAATGACAAGAAAAAGTGTACATCAGCCATTACAGACAGGATTAAAATGTATTGACTCCATGATTCCAATTGGAAAGGGACAACGTGAGTTAATTATCGGCGATCGTCAGACCGGGAAAACAGCCATCGCCATTGACACCATTTTGAACCAAAAGGGAAAGAATGTTAAATGTATCTATGTTGCGATTGGACAAAAAGCAAGTACGGTTGCTCAGATTGTAGAAAAGCTGAGAAATCATGGAGCTATGGAATATACTACGGTAGTATCTTCGACCGCTAGTGAAGCTGCTCCACTTCAATACATTGCTCCATATTCTGGATGTGCGATTGGAGAAGAATGGATGGAAAAGGGCGAAGATGTATTAATTGTTTATGATGATTTAAGTAAACATGCGGTCGCTTATCGTACCATGTCTTTATTGTTAAAACGTCCACCTGGACGTGAAGCTTATCCAGGGGATGTTTTCTATCTACATTCTAGATTATTGGAACGAAGTGCAAAATTAAACGAAGAATATGGTTGTGGTTCTTTGACCGCATTACCGATCATTGAAACGCAGGCAGGGGATATTTCTGCCTATATTCCAACCAACGTAATCTCCATCACCGATGGGCAGATTTTCTTGCAGACAGAATTATTTAATGCAGGAGTTCGTCCTGCTGTGGATAGTGGTTTATCCGTATCTCGTGTTGGAAGTAGCGCACAGGTAAAAGCAATGAAACAGGTTTCTGGTTCATTGAAGCTGGAATTAGCGCAATATCACGAATTGCAGGCATTCTCACAGTTTGGAAGTGACCTTGATCCAGCAACGAAGGCAACACTAGAACATGGGGAACGTTTGATGGAACTGCTAAAGCAGGCACAGTATTCTCCTTTGACAGTCAGTGAACAGGTATTGTCACTGTTTGCGGCAAAAAATAAATATCTAAAAGATATCGCAGTAGATGAAGTAGCGGAATACGAAAAAGAAATGCATAAGTTTATCAAGGATAAACACCCTGAAATCATTCAGGAATTAGATGAAAAATTAATGATTTCAGATGATCTTGATGGTGCGATCAAGGCGGCGCTGGATGAATTTAAACCGGTATTTGAAACAATAAAGGGTTAAAGCAATGGCCAGCAAACTAGAAATCAAGAATCGTATTCGTTCGGTGGATTCTACAAAGAAAATTACTAAGGCAATGCAGTTGGTAGCTGCGAGCAAACTGAGAAGATGCAAAGAAAGAATGGAAGAGAATAGAGAATATGCTTCCTACTTGAAGGAAACCGTCGATCATATTTTGATGAATTTATTTGATAGTAATCATCCTTATCTTTCGCAAGATGCATCAAAACCTCTTTTGACAATCGTATTTACTTCTGATATGGGATTGTGTGGAGGTTATAATGCGAATGAATTTCGTCTGATTGAGGAACGTTTAAATAAAGAGGATCCTATTATAGTATTAGGAAACCGTGGGGATGCATGGCTTTCGAGAAGGGGCTATCATATTATAGAACGTCTTCATAATGTAGATGAAGAAGGTTATGAAGATATTGTTCAGGTGGCAGAGAAAGCATTAAATTTGTATTCAGAGAAACAAATCAGTGGAATACAAGTACTATTTACTCACTATGTCAACCCCGTATCTTTTGAGCCTCAGCTTGTTAAATTGCTTCCAGTGGAAAATAAGGGAGAAGGAGTGGTTACGACACAGACAACCATTTTTGAACCTTCTGGAGACCAAATTCTGGATACTTTAGTTCCAATGTATTTAAAATCAATGCTTTATAGCTATTGGTTAGAGACGAAAACAAGTGAACAAGGAAGTCGTCAGAATGCGATGGAAACGGCTACCGATAACGCACAGGAATTGCGTGATCAACTGGAATTGCAGTATAATCAGGCACGTCAAGCCGCCATCACTCAGGAAATTACGGAGATTGTTGGTGGAGCGAATGCCTTACAATAAAAGGAGAAGACAAATATGAGTATGAATAAAGGTAAAATTGTACAGGTCATTGGACCGGTTGTCGATATCCTGTTTGAAAGTGACAGTGATTTGCCACAGCTGTTAACAGCGATTTCCATTCCCGTGGAAGGGAAGGAATCGTTGGTAGTGGAAGTGGCACAGCATTTAGGAGATGATCGTGTTAGATGTATCGCCATGGGTTCTACCGATGGATTAGTTCGTGGCATGGAAGCGATTGATACCGGAGCACCAATTTCAGTTCCCGTTGGAGAAAAAGTATTGGGACGTATGTTTAATGTATTAGGACGTGAAATTGATGAATTAGGACCGGTTGGCGATGATGTCAAGCGAATGCCAATTCATCGTGATGCGCCTAGCTTTGATGAACAGCAAACAAGTGCTGAAATGTTGGAAACAGGAATTAAGGTAATCGACTTGCTGTGTCCCTATTCCAAAGGTGGAAAAATTGGTTTATTCGGAGGTGCCGGTGTTGGTAAAACCGTTTTGATCCAGGAATTGATCCATAATATTGCAAAGGAACACGGTGGACGTAGTGTTGTTACTGGAGTAGGGGAACGAACTCGTGAAGGTAACGATATGTATCACGAAATGAAAGATTCTGGCGTACTTGATAAGACGGTTTTGGTTTATGGTCAGATGAACGAATCACCAGGAGCCAGAATGCGTGTTGCATTAACCGGGCTTACAATGGCTGAATATTTCCGTGATGTGAATCATCAGGATGTGTTGTTATTTATTGACAATATCTTCCGTTTCACTCAGGCAGGTAGTGAAGTAAGTGCCTTGCTTGGACGTATGCCAAGTGCGGTAGGGTACCAACCAACCTTAGCCACGGAAATGGGTGCTTTACAAGAACGTATCACATCGACAAAGAATGGTTCCATTACTTCGGTGCAAGCAGTTTATGTTCCTGCGGATGACTTGACTGACCCAGCACCAGCTACTGCGTTTACGCACTTGGATGCGAAAACGGTATTGGATCGTGGAATTGCATCATTAGGTATCTATCCTGCGGTTGATCCACTGGAATCCAGCTCAAGAATTCTAGATCCATTAGTGGTAGGAGAAGAACACTATGAAGTAGCTCGAGGAGTACAGGAATTGCTTCAGAAGTACAAAGAACTGCAAGATATCATTGCAATTTTAGGGATGGATGAATTAAGCGAAGAAGACAAGGTTACGGTCAACCGTGCTCGTCGCGTCAGAAACTTCCTTTCGCAGCCATTTCATGTAGCAGAAGTATTTACTGGTATGCAAGGTAAATATGTTACCAAAGATGATACCATTCGTAGTTTTAAAGAAATTTTGGAAGGAAAATACGATGATCTTCCAGAACAAGCATTTATGTCAGTAGGAACGGTTGAAGAAGTGGTTCAAAAAGCAAAAGAAATTGCAGGTGAATAGTTATGATGGATGTTAAAATCATCACACCTACCGGATTATATAAGCATTGTCAGGCAAAGCAGATCAATGCAAGAAGTGTAGAAGGAGAGTTTGGCTTACTTTCCAATCATATGCCACTAGTTGTAATGTTGGCGATTTCTCGTATGGAAATTATCTTTGATAATGAGGAAAAGAAAGAATATGCGGTTAGCGGTGGTATGTTGCAATTCGCTAACAATGAAGTGCGTATTTTGACTGACACGATTGAAGGAGAAGATGAGATTGATTTAGAGCGTGCTATCAAAGCTAGGGAACGAGCAGAAAAACGACTTGCTTCGCATGCGACGGATATCAATATGCGTCGAGCTGAAATTGCACTGCAGAAAGCCATCAATCGTATCAATGTTAAGCAAGATTTAATGTAATTTGGAAAAAAAGGATTCCTATCACATAATAGGAATTCTTTTTTTACGATTGACAGCAACGGGATCCAAAAGCAGGATTTATTTGTGAAACGAGCAAAGACAAAATTGTTTATTTGTCCGTCATAGAAGAACTTGATTTTTGTCGAGCAGCAAGATAATATTGTAGATAAAGGATTGTTATTATGAAAAGAATAGTTATATTATTAATGGCTTTTGTTATGACGGTAACACTTGTTGGATGTTCCACTGGCAAAAGCAACGAGGAAATTATTAAAAAAGGCGTTGAATTATATTTAAGCGCACCCAATGAAACGGTGTTAAAAGCGTACGATGAAGCAATCGAAGAGGCAAAGAAAACGATGGGAGAGGAAGCTACCTTAGCAACGGCACCGGTTGATTTCAAGATTGCTTATCAAGATTTTAATGAATATTATTCCGAGAGTGGGATTCAGTATATTGCACAAAAAACGGATTATGTATCTTACCAGTATGCGATTCGTGAATCAGGAAAAACATTTAGTGAAATGGACATTGCGGTACAGAAAAAGGACGACATGAACTACGATGTGAAAGTTACCGTTAATTACAATGGAAAAGAGTGTAAGTACAATGGACGTGCACAGATAAAAGAAGGAAAAATCACTTATTTCCGCATGTATTCGTTTAGCGCATCCGATTTTGATGAATAAAAAGGGCAAAAGCCCTTTTTTATTGCAGATAAAAAATAAGTATATTATTTCTAAGATACTTTGAGACGATATATGGATTGAATGAAAGGTATATTGACCATTAAAAAATATTAAAAATTGTATATTTTTAAGAGTACAGAATGGTGGTAGAATAGGAGCCATCATAAGGAGGAGAAATGTATGAATCAAGAAAAAACAAAGAATTTGGCAATGAGTGCGCTTATGATTGCGCTGATTTTTGTCTGTACTTATACGGTGAAAATTCCAAATCCAGCAACGGGGGGATACACTCATATGGGAGATTGTATGATTTTTTTAGCCGTTTTGGTGTTAGGGAAAAAACAAGGGGCTTTAGCCGGTGGTCTAGGAGCAGCGCTATCGGATTTATTGACGGGTGCCACTTTGTGGGTGCTACCTACTTTTGTCATCAAACTAATCATGGGTTGGATTATGGGAAGTATCGTAGAAATGAAGTTAAATGAAAAATATGGATGGATCATTGGAGCGATTCTTGGTGGTATTTGGCAAAGTATTGCTTATACGTTAGTCAAGATTCCAATGGTAGGAATGGCGCCAGCGGTTGCTTCCATTCCAAGAATTTTGATGCAGACGTTAATTGGTCTTGTCATCTATGTGGTAATTGCAAAATTGCTAGAACGCTCTAGTGTGGTTAATTTAAAAGGAGCGAAATTATGAGAAAGATTGATGCTCATGCGCATATTGGTTATATCGGAGGTTGGGCAGATGTCAAAATGGATTGTCATCAGCTGATACAGTTAATGAATGATTATGAAATTGAAAAAACCTTACTTTGTGCCATGGACAATGAATTGACATTGGATGCGATGAAACGCTATCCCGATCGTATCTTAGGTGCGGTGTATGTTAACCCATTGGATCCGGATAGTGTAGCAAGCATCGATCATTATGTGGAGGAAGGATTTTGTGCGGTGAAGTTAAATCCATTGCGACATGCCTTTGTTGCGGATGATGCAATCGTAGATCCGGTGATGGAGAAGGCAAAGCAATATGGGATTCCGGTATGTATTCATAGTGGACATCCTCCTTATTCTTTGCCTTGGAGCATCGCTCTTTTGGCAGAACGTTTTCCCGAAGTAAAGGTCATGATGATTCATATGGGACATGGACATGGTGTATATATTGATGCAGCTTTAAAGATGGCTCGACGTTATCCAAATATTTATTTAGAGATGTCAGGTATGCCGATGTCATCCAAAATAAGAGAAGCCTATGAGAGTGTCGGTAGCGATCGCATTATGTTTGGAACGGATGGTCCTTTTCATCATCCAAGTGTCGAGATTCAAAAAGTAAAAGTATGTGGCTTGGGGGAAGAAGCACAACAAAGAATCTTCTATGATAACGCATTGCAATTTTTGTCTCTAAATAAAGAGTAAATGATTGATAAAAAGCAAAACATCCACAGGGTTTCTTTCTGCGGAGCTTTGCTTTTTTTTATTTTTTAGCATGCAATCACAAAAGGCAAATCGATGATTTTGATTGGAAGAAGGGGATCGAATGTTTGTTTCTCTTTCTTTTGCCTTTAAAAATTGGTATTATATAATATGTATCATTATGCCTGATAGGAGTGAGTCCATTGAATTCAAAAACAAGAGCCATTAGTGAAGGGGCAATGATGTTAGCAATCATGGCGATGATTATGCTTTTGAATCGACAGTTTGCTGGAAGTTTTGAACTGTTGTTTTTTGTCCTAAGCGTACCAATTGTTATCTATAGTGTAAAATATGGCATGAAAATGGGAGTGACATTATGTTTGGCTTCGCTATTGCTTAGCCTGATGGTTTCTACCTTAACTAGTATTTTTTATTTGTTTAGTGCGGTTGGGATTGGGCTTTGTTACAGCTACGGAGTGATTCATCAATGGCGCAATCAAGCGTTGCTTTCCATTTGTATGATTGGCAATCTTATTGTTACGATTGTTACTGTATTACTATTGAGTTCATTGTTTGGCTATGATATTAATGAGGATATTGCAATTTATCAAGAAATATTAACCATGTTTGGTGGACTAGGAAATGCTTACGTATTGAAATTTGCGATCCTGTTTGTCGTATTGCTTTATTTTGCGTATGCAATACTGCAAGCGATGGTAACGCATTTGTTTTCTATCTTACTATTGCAGCGATTAAAAATCAAAACCATTGCGATAAAAAATGCATATGAAATTATGTTTCCAAAATGGTGTTCATTTTTGATCATTCTTGCCTATGGTTGCTATCTTGCAACATGGTATTTTCCTTTTGCATCATGGATCGAAAAAGTGGTAATGGCATTCTATTGTTGCATGTTAATTTTATCGATAGTAGATGGCTACATCACGATCGTTTGCTATTTGAAATATCATCAGAAAGCAACCAAACGATCAATGTATGTCATTCTGTTCGCATGCTTATTGCCGCCGATCCAGAATTTAATTTCTTTGGTTGGTATATTGGATATTTATCATTCGTATCGATTGCGATGGAAAGAAGGTGTGTAACATGAAATATATTGAACAGATTCGAGTACAGGTTATCATTTTGATCCTACTTGAAATCATTGCGTTAGCAATGTTGTTTTTCCTTGGATTTACGAATGTTGCCACCGCATTAACGGTGTTTCTTTTGATAAATATAACGATGATTATTTGGATCGTATACGTCATTGAAAAAGCAAAAGAATCACAAGATATTGATATTTCAAGAATTTTAGGAAGAGAAGCGAAAGAAGCCTTTGATTTTGGAAAAGTTGGCATTATTGTTTACGATGAAAATTATGTTGTTACTTGGATCAGTGATTTTTTAATGAAAAGAGACATTCACTTAGTGGGGAAAAAACCAACGGTATTTATTGAAGCCATCAGTGATTTATTTCATGGCGAAGTGGATGTTATTCGTGGGGAATACGACGGTCATATTTATGAAGTGACAAGAAAAAATGAAGGACATGTGTTGTTTGTGAAAGACATTACTCGTCTGGCTACGATAACAAAGCAATTTGAAGAGGATAGTGTCGTGGTCGGGATTATTCACATGGATAATTATATGGATATTTCTTCGTTTGAAGATGAATCCAAAGTAGCTGCCATCAATACGAATTTACGTCAACCAATTGTTGAATGGGCTGGCAAGTATGGAATGATGATTCGACGGGTTCGCAGCGATCGCTTTGTCGTTGTGTTAAATGAGCGCGTGTTTAAAAAAATGTTAGAAGATAAATTTGATATTTTAAATGATACAAGAAAAAAAGCGCAAGAAATGGAAGTATCCATTACCTTGAGTATGGCGTATGCACGTGGTAGTGATGATCTATATGCCTTAGATGACATGGCAAATAATCTTCTGGAATTGGCACAAAGCCGTGGCGGCGATCAAGTTGCGGTCAAAAGCTATGGTGGTGATGTCAAATATTATGGTGGAAATCAAGAGGCTGTTTCAAAACGCAGTCGTGTGCGTGTCCGCGTGATGGCACAAGCGGTAAAGGAAGCAATTTCAGAGAGTAGTCAGGTGTTTATCAGTGGACATAAAGAAATGGATTTTGATTGTATGGGGGCTAATCTAGCGTTATCTAGAATTGTACAAGCCTATGGTAAGAAAGCTTACATTGTTTCTAAAAGTGGTGGAATTGAATCCTATTTACAGAATGCGATGCATTATTTTGCGGATGGTTTAGAGGAACGTCATCGCTTCCTTAGTGATGAAGAGGCTTGTCGATTGATGAAGAAAAATGATTTGATGATCGTTGCCGATTATCATAATCCAGCGCATTGCAATGCGCCTCAGTTATTAGCAAAGGCAGAACGAATTGTTGTTATTGATCATCATCGAAGAACAGAAAACTATATTCCTAAGCCATTGCTTGTGTATATCGAATCAGGTGCTAGTAGTTCCTGTGAATTGTTAACTGAATTTTTCCCATATATGATCAGTCATCTTGACATTAATGATGTCGAAGCTACGATTATGTATTTGGGTATTTTGGTGGATACGAACCACTTTAAAATGAGAACTGGTTTTCGAACGTTTGAAGCAGCAGCGCAGCTAAAGAAATTAGGGGCAGATCCAATTCAAGCAGAGGATTTATTGAAAGAAAATTATCATGACTTTGAGGCCAAAACGAATATTTATCGATATGCTGAAGTTTATCATGATCATTTTATCATTGCTTGTGTCAATGGAAGTGCGATCGTATCTCGAACATTGATGTCGATGAGTGCGGATTCCTTGCTGCAGATCAAAGACATGGAGGCAGCATTCGTGGTGGCAAAAACGGCCGACAATGAAGTCGGAATTTCAGCCCGTAGCAAAGGGAATATCAATGTACAAAGAATTATGGAATTAATGAATGGCGGAGGACATTTTAGTGCGGCAGCGACGCAGCGCAAAGATATGACGCAGGAACAGCTTTGTGAAGAGTTGAAGCAGCAGATTGATGCTTATATTGTAGGAGAGGAAGAAAGAAATGAAAGTAATATTGTTAAGTGATGTTAAAAAATTAGGAAAAAAAGGAGACATTAAAGAAGTTGCGGATGGTTATGGAAGAAACTTTTTGGTGGCTCGAGGATTAGCGGTAGAAGCAACGAAGAAAAGCTTGGAAGTATTGGATGAGCAAAATCGTGATGCGGCAATGAAAGAAAAACAGTTAGAACAAGAGGCGAATGAATTAAAGAAAAAATTAGAAGATATCACCTTAGAATTTAAAGTGAATACGGGTGCTGGAGGACGTGTATTTGGAACGATTTCCAGTAAACAAGTCGTGGAAGAATTACGAAAGCAGCATGGCATCCATTTAGATAAACGTAAGTTTTTAGACGCTCATGCAGCGATGGGATTAGGGGTAACTCGATTTAAGGTGGATCTTTATCGAAATAAAGTAATCGGTGAAGTAAAGATTCATGTAAGTGAAAAATAAGGAGATGGGTTATGAGTGCGAACACTAGAGAACTGCCAAACAACGTAGAAGCGGAACAGGCAATCCTTGGTGCGATGCTAATCTATCCTAGTGTTGTGCAGGAGGTCTTTGACCAAAATCTAGAGAAAGAAGATTTTTTTCTAGATATCCATCGTCGCATCTATGGGGCGATGCGATATCTGATCGATCAAGGAAAACCAATCGATCCGACTACTTTGGTAACCCGTCTGCAGGACAATGAGGAGTTGAATTTAGTAGGGGGAGCCGATTATATCGTTTCGTTAAGTAATAGTGCTGTAACGAGTGCTAATGTTGTTTACTACATTGAAATTGTACAAAGCAAGGCGTATGCTAGAAATCTGATTGAAACGGCTGAAAAAATAGCCGAAGAAGGATTTGACACGAGCAATGAACTGGATACTTTGATGGATGAAGCAGAACGCGCGATTTTGGATGTAACAAGAAAAAGAAAAGCAAGTAATTTTAAAAGCAGTCGCAGTGTTGTGGCTAACGTGATGGAAGAGTTAGCGAACCTTAGAAATGCACCAGACGGGGTGACGGGAATCCGTACGGGTTATGAAGATCTGGATAAGATTACCAATGGGTTTCAACGAGGGGATTTAATTATTTTAGCCGCTCGACCTTCCATGGGGAAAACCGCTTTCGCTTTGAATGTGACCTTACGAAGTGCAGAAAGAAATCCTGGTGCAGTTGCTTTCTTTTCCTTAGAAATGCCAGCAGAACAATTAATGCGAAGGTTGCTAAGTGCAAAATCCGAAGTGGAAGGGAGCAAACTTCGTACGGGCTTCTTAAAAGCGGAAGAGATGAATCGTTTGAATGAAACGGCAAATGAAATGGCTTCATTGAAACTGTTTATTGATGATAGTGCAGTGGTAAAGATACCGGATATTTTTTCAAAATGCCGAAAATTAAAAAGTGAGCATGGATTGGATTTAGTCGTGATCGATTATTTGCAGCTGATTACGAGTACCGCTCGCCATGCAGGAGAAAATCGCCAACAGGAAGTGTCCGATATCTCTCGATCATTAAAAGCATTGGCAAGAGAGTTAGAGGTTCCGGTCATTGCTCTTTCCCAGCTATCTCGTTCGGTAGAATCAAGAAATGATAAACGTCCTATGATGAGTGATTTGCGTGAATCCGGTGCCATTGAACAGGATGCGGACATTGTTATGTTCCTCTATCGTGACGATTATTATGAAAAAGATGATGAGAAGAAGGCCGCTGATTCGGTTGAGACAGAAGTTGATATCCAAAAGCATCGTAATGGGGCAACAGGAAAAATTCGTCTGCAATTTCAAAAATCAGTAAATGCTTTTTATAATATTCGTCATGAAGGAAGATAGTAGGTTTTGGGGATATGAAGATGCGAAAACGATGTCGAAGTTTTTTTGTATTTATTGCGATTGTCTTATTGTCGGCACTTTTTACCGTGCTGTTTTCAACCTTTCAAGAACGTCACATGGTATTGCCAATGAGCAATGCGATCATTCACCAAGAAAATGAAGGAACGCTTGGCACGATCGAACAAGTGGATGTCCTTTATTATAAAAATCGTTTGTTAGGAGTTCTTCATGATAGCGAGCGTTTGGATCAGTTATTAAATAAAGTCTATCGTGAAAAGTATGAGAAACGCTTCTCTCATACAAAGCTAGGACTTTCGGTCGATATTTATCGAGTAAAAAAATACGTCATTAAAAAATATGAAAATAAGGATGATGAAATTCTTTCCTACATTGAAGAAAATGATTTATTTTCTATTGAAAGTAACCAAATTCGTTTTTCGAATGGCAGTGTCATGTACGTAGAAGATTTGGATGATTATGAAAAAGCAAAAGAAGAATACATTCTTAATTTTGTGGATAAAGAGAGTTATCGCAAATTAAAAAACAAGGAAAGTATCATCAATGAAAATTATGGTTCGTATGTCACTTCGTTTGGCTTTGAAGAAAGTGTGAGCGTAGGAAAAGGTTATACTTCTGCGGACAAGGTGTTACAAAGCAAGGATGAAATTGTTCGTTGGTTTTTCAATGGTTATGATCCATCGAAAGTGATCTATCGTGTGGTAGAGGGGGATACCGTTCAAGGGGTAGCCAGTAAAAATGCGTTGGAAGTCAATGTATTGCTAGCGATGAATGAAGAAATAACGGATGAAAATCAGTTGTTGCCTGTGGGTATGAAAGTAAATGTCAAAGGGATTACCTCACCACTAACGTTAAAAATAGAAAAGCAAGCGATAAATAAAGTGACATTGTATCCGGATTTGCCACAATACATAGAAGATGAAACACTCGCATTAGGAGTCGAAAAAATTGTACAAGAAGAAAGTCTTGGCTATCAAAAAGAAATCGTAGAGGAATCTTACGAAAATGGAAAATTAGTAGCGAGTCAATTCGTTTCTTCTTCTTTGGTAGAAAGTCCAAAGCGAAAAATAATTCGCATTGGTGTCAAAAAAAGCGATGATGGTAATGGCAATGTAGTGAATGTGGGAGAACGCTTGATCAGTGGTAGTTTCCGCTATCCATTGCAAAATCCATCTGTGACTTGCGGCTGGCAGTGCTACCGCAACCATAATGCAATGGATGTAAAAAATCGTTACGATTATTATGGGGATGTGTTGGCAGCGGACAGTGGGACCATTATTGTCAATGAGTATCATCCAATCAATGGATATTATATGGAAATTGATCATGGAAATGGTTTTGTGACCTATTATGGACATATGAATCAACTAGGGTATTATGAGGTGGGAACTTATGTGGAAAAAGGAGAAGTTATTGGACAAATCGGTATGACGGGGGTAGCAACCGGTCCGCATATCCATTTTGAAATCCGCTATCGAGGGGAGAAAGTGGATCCAATGATGTATTTAAAATAGGATGTTGAAATTCGCATTATTAGCAAGTGGTTCGAAAGGGAATTGTGCCATTATCAAAGATGAAACAGCGTCCATTATCATTGATTGTGGAAGTACGAAAAAATATTTAAACGAATGCTTCCACCGCTTGCACTATGACTATTTAAACAGTGATGCCCTTTTTATTACCCATACTCATAAGGATCATATCGCACAATTGAAGATGTTCGATTCGATTGCAACCTATTCGAGATCAAAATTAGATACCCATCATTTTCATCTTTTGGCTCCATTTGAGGAGGTCACGATTCAATCGCTAAAGGTAAAAGAAATTCCTTTATCCCATGATTGCGATTGCACGAGTGGATTTATTATTGAAAGTCAGGGGAGAAAACTTGTCTATGTGACGGATACTGGCTATGTAAAAGAGGATTATCATCCCTTAATGAGCAATGCTGATTACTATATTTTTGAAAGCAATCATGATGTAGAGATGTTAATGAATACGAGAAGACCTATGTATGTGAAGCAGAGAATTTTAGGAGATAAAGGACATCTGTGTAATGAAGACAGTGCGCAATTGCTTTCCTCTCTCATTGGCAATAATACGAAGGAAATTGTGTTAGCACACATTAGTCAAGAAGGAAATGAGAGAAGTAGGGCAAAAGAAGTACTGTTGAATCATTTGCATCACAAAAAGGTAGATACCGCTTCGATACGAATTCATGCTGCGGGACAATTTGAAATCGTAATTGGTGGCGATCGTTGATCAAAGATCTTGCCAGAAGAAAAATTCTAATGAGAAAAAATTAGAATTATTCTTTGGAAAGGTCTTTTTTTGTAGCGTTGAGTGATGGTAAGGATATGATATAATAGGGACACAGAAAGAATAGCAATAGTACGAAAGGATAACTTATGATAAAAATTATCGGAATTGGAAAAATAAAGGAGAAGTCCCTTCAATCGTTAATTCAAGAATACGAAAAACGACTTCGACCTTATACGAAAATAGAGATCATCGAGGTTAATGATGAACCAGCTTTGGATCAATATTCACAGGCAGAAAATCGAAAGGTCATGGAAGTGGAAGGAGAACGGGTCTTGAAAAGAATCAAAGACAAAGAATTTGTTATTCTTTTGGACTTACATGGGAAAATGCTTAGCTCGGAACGGTTTGCTGATAAGATGAATGAGATTATGACCTATCAAAGCAGTGATATTACTTTTGTGATCGGGGGGAGTCTAGGTGTCAGCGAGGCGTTGATTGATCGTGCAAACTTTCGCTGGAAACTTTCTGATTTAACATTTACGCATCCATTTGTACGACTATTGGTGATGGAGCAGATCTATCGTTCCTATAAGATCAATCATCATGAAACGTATCATAAATAAGCAATGAAAACGTATTTTATTATATCGCCTGCAAAAGATATGGCAGAACAAGGCAGGAAAGGAACGAAACTGCCGATGTTTGTGAAACAAAGCAGTGTGCTGTTGGAACAATTGAAATGTTTGTCGGTAGAAGATATTAGGAAAACAATGAAAGTATCACAAAAAATTGCGGAACAAAATTATGAGCGCTATGCGAATTTACAGTTTGACTTAGAAGGAATTGCCGCCATTGTTGCTTACCAAGGTTTGCAGTATCGCCAGTTACATTTTGAGGAATATGACGAACAAGAAAAAGAATTTTTAGAAGAACATGTTCGTATTTTATCCGGGCTGTATGGTATTCTTACTCCGTTTACGAGTATTTATCCTTATCGTTTAGAAATGGCTTATTCTCCTTTTTCACTTTCTACCTATTGGAAAGATAGCATAACGAATTATTTTGAAGGAAGTATTGTTTATGATGCAGCAAGTGAGGAATATGGAAAAGTTCTTGGTAAAAATGTGGTGAAAATCAGTTTTAAGATTCGTAAGAATGGTCGTTTGATGACCCAATCTACGCAAGTGAAAAAAGCACGAGGACAATGGATTCATTATGTAGTAAAACAAAAGGTGGAGAAAAGAGAAGAGCTACTTCGTTTTGCAGAAGATGGTTATCATTACGAAGAAGCATTATCGGATGCGCAACATATTGTTTTTGTAAAGGAGCGATAGCGATGGAAAAAATTGTGGTAAGCGCTTGTTTGTTGGGAGAACCTTGTCGCTACGATGGGAAAAGTTGCCCCAATCCAATGGTGATTGATTTTTGTAGTGATAAACAAGTTTATCCGGTTTGTCCCGAAGTGTTAGGAGGACTTTTGATTCCTCGAACAAGTTGTGAAATTAGAGGCAATCGCGTGATTAGTAAAACAGGAGAAAATCATACCAAGGAATATCAAAGAGGAGCGCGGAAAGTACTCGAGCTGATGCAACGCGAAAAGATTACCATGGCCGTGCTCAAAAGCAAAAGTCCTAGCTGTGGAGTTGGTAAAGTGTATGATGGTACCTTCACTGGAACCCTAACGGAAGGGGATGGAATTTGTGCCCAAATGTTGAAACGGCATGGGCTATCCGTTATGGATGAAGAACAACTTGGTTTTGAATTGAAAAGCAGGAAATTTTTTTTGGAAAACGTTAGAAAAAAAGCATTGTAAGTGGTTCCAATTTGGTGTAGAATATAGATAGTTAATTAAAG
This sequence comes from Breznakia sp., assembly GCA_045134375.1. GTDB lineage: Bacteria > Bacillota_I > Bacilli_A > Erysipelotrichales > Erysipelotrichaceae > JBGUVL01. Next base: position 61,756 of record JBGUVL010000036.1, read on the forward strand.
CTTTCAATAGGAGGAGATATATTATGAAGCAAATTACAGTTACTGTTATCGATCCAGTAGGATTACACGCAAGACCAGCAACAGTTGCCGTTAATGCAGCTAGCAAATACAAATGTGAAGTAAATGTTGCTTTTGGTGGACGCGAAGTAAACATGAAGTCAATCATGGGTGTTATGTCTTTAGGAATCCCTACACAGTCAGAAATCACTATTTCTTGCAACGGTGATGACGAAGATGCAGCAATCGCAGCGATCGAAGAAGTATTAAGAGCTCAGAAAATTATTGGGTAAAAAGAAAAGGTGGCTGTTCCACCTTTTTTTGTCCAGGTATCCAAACTTGGAGATTCGACTTTTTTTGTGTTTGCTTTGATAATTATAGGATGAAAAAGTCGTTCTTACAATGAAATCTAGAAATGAATCGTATCATTATCTCACTATCATAATCGAATGACACGGATAGAAAAGAAAGAAAGGGAGAATACTTATGTACAAAGAAAATTTTGAAAGATGGATGAAACATCCAAATCTTGATCCAGAGTTAGCAAAAACACTGGCTACGATGAGTGAAAAAGAATTAGAAGATGCATTCTATACCAATATTGCATTTGGAACAGCAGGAATGCGTGGGGTATTAGGTCCAGGAACCAACCGTATCAACGTTCACACAATCGCAAAAGCAAACGAAGGCTTTGCTCAATACATTAAAGAAAATGGTGAAGAAGCTTGTCAGCGTGGGGTTGCGATTGGTTATGATAACCGTCACATGTCTTATGAATTTGCCATGGTAAGTGCGAATGTATTAGCACGCTATGGTATCAAGAGTTATGTATTTACATCATTAAGACCAACACCTGAATTATCTTTTGCGGTACGTCACTTTAACTGTTTTGGTGGTATCATGATTACGGCTTCTCATAATCCAAAAGAATATAATGGATACAAGCTATACGATGAAAAAGGATGTCAGTTAGTTCCTGCATTAGCAGAACAGGTCATCACAAAAGTGAATGCGATTGCGGATGAATTGGCTATCTCTACGCAATGCTCAGAAGAAGAAAAGAAGTTGATCGTAATGATCGACAAAGATGTTGATGAAGAATATTACAAGAATGTTTTAAGTATTCAACTGAATCCAGAAGTAAATAAAGATGATGTAAAGATTATCTTTACACCAGAACATGGAACTGCCAATATCCCAGTGAAGACAGTATACGATCGTGCAGGATATCACTATGTAGCAGTCGAAGAGCAGTGTACACCAGATCCTGACTTCTCTATGACGGCAACACCAAATCCAGAAGAAAAAGGCGCTTATGAATTAGCGTTACAGTATGCAGAAAAAGAAGATGCGGATATTATTCTTGTTTGCGATCCAGATGCTGACCGTATGGGTGTTGGTGTTAAACATAATGGTAAATATGAATTATTAACCGGTAATCAGAGTGGTAGTGTATTAATTGAATATATTTTCTCTCAATTGAAAGAAAAAGGAATGATGCCACCTCATCCTGTTATGTTCAATACGGTAGTAACAAGTGATTTAGGAGAAAAGATTGCGGATTACTATGGTGTAGAAACAGAAAAAACATTAACTGGATTTAAGTTCATCGGTGAAAAGGTTGCAAAATATGAAGTGACCAATGAAAAGCAATATGTATTTGGTTATGAAGAAAGCTATGGTAGTTTGATTCGACCATTTGTTAGAGATAAAGATGCACCACAGGCATGTTTGATGCTGGCAGAAGCTGCTTGTTATTACAAAGCACAAGGAAAGACATTGGTAGATGTTCTTGAAGGACTTTATCAAAGACATGGTTACTACGAAGAAAGTCAGGTATCCTTAACGTTGAAAGGAATGGAAGGAGCAGCTAAGATTAAAGAAATCTTAACAAATTTAAGAACTTCTAAAGTAGAAAAAATCCTAGATTATGATGTAGTAAAATACGAGGACTATAAAGATTGTATCGTTCGTGAAAATGGAACGGAAAGCAAATTAGAAGGATTTGCGATTTCCGATGTATTGAAATATTATTTGAGTGATGGTAGTTGGATTGCCATTCGTCCAAGTGGTACCGAACCAAAATGTAAGTTCTATTACTGCATTAAAGGTACTTCCATGGAAGATGCTCATGAAAAAGGAAATGCATTGAAAAAAGAAATGGAAAAGTATACAAAATAAAAAAATGCAATAGGGGGAGAGTACAATGATAAAACATATCGTCATGTGGAAACTGGATGATAAATTCAGCGAGGAAGAAAAGAAGGAAATTGCGCAAACTTTTCAAACAAAACTGGAAGCATTAAGTGATTTAATGGATGGGGTGCGGAAGGTAAAAGTTGAGATTTCTCCACTTTCTAGCAGTAATGTAGACATCCTGTTAGATAGTGAATTTGATAAAAAGACGACTTTGGATGCCTATCAGGTTCATCCAAAGCATGTAGAAGTAGCTTCCTATCTGAAAGGTAAAGTTGTATCTAGAAATTGCATGGACTACGAAGTGTAAGCAATAGGGATGGGAGAAGTCCCATCCCTATTAAATTTTGAAGGAGAGATTATGATAGTATGAAACATCGAATTATAGACGCTTTCTTTGAAGGACAGTGTATCAATGCCTATGAACAAATGGGTGCACAGCTTGCTTTTGAAAAGGTGGAAGGAGTTCGCTTCACGCTTTGGGCACGACACGCACAAAAAATTCAGGTCATTGGTGCGTTTAATGATTGGTCTTGTGAAGGAAATTTCATGAAAAAGATCGATGATCGTGGTATGTGGAGCGTATTTGTTCCTCATGCAAAAGCAGGACAAGCTTATAAATATCGTGTTACACAAGCCGATGGTACAGTCGTTGATAAAATGGATCCGTTTGGTTATTACAGTGAGTTAAGACCAAATACCGCAAGCATCATCCAGAATCGTAATTATACGAAATGGACTGATGCGGAATGGGTGAAAAATCGTAACAACAACTATGATCGACCGGTAAATATTTACGAAATGCATTTAGGTGCATGGAAGAAAAAAGAAGACGAAACAGTAAACTATAAAAAGTTAGCGAAAGATTTAGTCAAATATTTGAAACAAGGAAGTTATACGCATGTTGAGTTTATGCCGCTAAATGAATATCCTTTCGATGGAAGCTGGGGATATCAGGCAAGTGGATTCTTCAGTGCAACTTCTCGTTATGGTAGTGTGGATGATTTAAAATATTTAATCAATGCAATCCATAAAGCAAATATTGGTGTTATCTTTGATTTTGTACCAGTCCACTTTGTTATGGATAATTTCGCATTGAATAAATTTGATGGAACTCACATGTTTGAATATCCAAACGCTGCGGATGCCTATAGCGAATGGGGAACTGCTAACTTTGACTTATGGAAGGAAGAAGTAAGAAGTTTCTTGATGAGTGCTGCTGCTTATTGGATCGATGAGTTCCATGTTGATGGTCTGCGTATGGATGCCATTAGCAACGCGATTTTTTGGCAGGGAAATAAGAATCGTGGGGTCAATGATGGTGGCTTATCCTTCATGAAGAGAATGAATTTTAAACTGCATGAGAAATTCCCTGGAATCATGTTGATTGCAGAGGATTCTACGGATTTCCCTAATGTAACAAAACCAACCATTGATGGTGGATTGGGCTTTGACTATAAGTGGGATTTAGGATGGATGAACGATACGTTAAGTTATCTGAAAAGAGATCCTATCTATCGTAAATATCATCACAATGATATTACTTTCTCAATGGCGTATTTCTATTCCGAACGTTTCTTAATGCCATTCTCACATGATGAAGTTGTACATGGCAAAGCAACGATTGTTAATAAAATGTGGGGATTGTATGAAGATAAATTCCGACAAGCAAGAGCTCTATATACCTATATGTTTACCCACCCAGGAAAGAAGTTGAATTTCATGGGTAATGAACTTGGTATGTTCCGAGAGTTTGATGAAGAAAAAGAAAATGACTGGATGTTATTAGAGTATCCAATGCATGATTCATTCCATAACTTTATCAACCACCTTTCTGCGTTGTATCGTAAACATCCATGTTTATATGAAAAGGACTACGATTATACTGCTTTTGAATGGATCGATGCGGATAACTGCAATGAAAACTTGTTCAGTTACATGCGAATGAGTGAGGAAGAAACACTTGTTGTGATCTTGAATATGTCACCAAATACTTATCACAAACATCGTTTCGGTGTCAAAGAAGCAGGATTCTATAAAGAAATCAGCAACTCAGAGGATGAAAAATATTCCGGTTGTGGAATCATCAATGCGAAATCAATTCGTGCACATAAAGGGGAATGTGATTTTAAACCATACTATATCGAGGTGGATGTAGCTCCATTTGCTGGAATTATTTTACATCATAAGAATAAACAGGAAAAAGAGAAAACAGTAGAAAAGAAAACGACAAAGAAAAAGAAAGTGGAAAAAAAGTAATAAAATAATAATATAAGAAAGCAGTAGTACATCGTTGATGGAAACTGCTTTTTTATTGGTAAAAAGGTTTCATTGTTTATTGCAAAACAAATTAGGAATAATTACCAATTTCTAAATCGTACGATAATTAAAATAAAAAATATATTCTATTTATGAAGGATAAGATTGGAAAAGTAGTAGTGATCGGAATGATGGTAAAAGATAAAATAACATTGTTGTATAAAAAAGGGAAAAATTCGATTGCTATGAGCAAGGTCATACAAAAGAAGTATAAACCACGAAATATTGAGCAAAACTAGTCATTTACATTGGGTATAATAATGATATTATATAAGTAAGGAAGCGCTTTCAAAAAAAGAAAGGATAAATTTAAAATGAAGAAGATAGGAGGAAAAATGATGAGAGTTGAACAAAACTATTTATTACTTGATTCGAACGAAAAAATTGATTTAAATCAGGTGAAGAAAAGCGAAATTGTGATAGAGTCTGTTCCAAAAAGTGGATCTTCCACATTTCTTAATGCAACAGCAAATGCATTATGCA
>JBGUVL010000037.1:0-4746 GCA_045134375.1 Breznakia sp.
TTCGGGCATTCTCCATCATTATTATTTTAATTCTTTTCGCTTTTTCTGTCAATAAAATTAGCTACTATCATGTGAAAGAAATAGCAATTAAACTCATACAATCGATAATATATTTATAAAAGGTAAATATATTATCATCAAATAAAAAGTAATTCTATTTATACTAATGGTATTAGTACTCTAAATTCAACCAATCCTCCATAGCTTTTCACATAAATCTCTCCATTATGTGATGTCACAATCGCTTTGGCGATTGCTAGACCTAATCCATAATGTTTATCTTCACTATTGCGTGCAGTGTCGACACGATAAAAACGCTCAAAGATCTTCGCACATTGATCTTCAGGAATTTCATCTCCTTTATTAATGACAGAAAGCTTGGCAAACGCATGCTCCTTCGTCAATGTTAATCGTATTTCACCTTGTTCCTTACTATGACGAATTGCGTTATCAAGTAAAATAGACACAATTTGCTTCAGCTGTGCACTATTTCCAACCACATTGATATTTGGAGTAATTTGAGTATTTAAAACCATCTTATTTTCAAACGCAACACTTTCGAATGGAAGTGTTTCTCCATTAACCAAGCGACTTAAATTCAACTGCTCCATTTGAGGAATAACACTTTCGGTACGGGCAAGCTCTAACAGCTGTCCTACAAGCAGTCCCATTCGTTCATTTTCATATTGAATATTTTGTAGCCATTGGTTCTCCCCAACCTCACGAGCAAGTAATTCAGCATTGGCACTCACAACCGATACCGGTGTTTTTAGTTCATGTCCAGCATCAGAAATAAACTGTTTTTGCTTCTGATAGCTTTCTTCCAATGGGTTCACAATTTTGCGTGCTAATACAACGGAAAAAAAGAAAAATGCAACTAATGCCATCCCACCTAGAATAAGTGTATACCGAAATAAAGTTATGGCATTTTCATTGATCACAGTATTATCCTTAAACGCAACGAGCATATAACCACCTTTATCAATTTTATAAAAGGCAAGATTCTTTTTCGTACCACTTGTTTTATTACCAATGATAATCGTTTTTGCTAATTCTTCTAAATCTGAATCAGTATGTACAGTAGGCGCATTATTTATCGTTTCTAAAACTTCACCATCATAAGATAATGCGACTGTATAAAAAGTAGATAATTGAAACATCGGCGATTGTATAAATTCTGGCTCAAATCCAGGATTACCACCAGGAAATGGCATTGATGGTGGTCTAATTCCTTCAAAGGAATCACTCAAACGATACATTTCAGCATGTGTTTTCAGCATCATTTCATTTTTCCTTGTCATATCAAAATAACTTGATGAATAAATAATACCTAGTGTTCCAACCCACAAAAGCACAAGAATGGACATAATCGCAACTACAATTTTTCTTCTTGATTTTTTAAACATCATCATACCTCAACTCATATCCAATCCCTCGTACTGCTTTAATTTCCGTTTTTGCTTCAATATATGCAAGTTTTTTACGCGTAAATGACATATATACTTCTACATTGTTATATTCTGCATCACTTTCATATCCCCAAATTTTTACTGCCAATTGTTCTCGCGTTAGTATTTGACCACTATTAATAATTAAATATTCCAGAATACGATATTCCTTCTCACTGAGTCGTACACTTTGTGCATTCGTCGTACAAGATAGAGTTAGTGTGCTTGTATCAAGGGCAATATCGGCAAAAGAAAGTACTCCATCAGTAGTTCCTAATGATCTTCTTGCAAGAGCACGAAGACGCGCCAGAAGCTCTTTGGTCATAAATGGCTTTGTTAAATAATCATCGGCACCACTATCAAGACCTGTAACCTTATCGTCAAGCTCTGATTTAGCACTCAACATTAAAATCGGTGTCGTAATACCTTGCGTCCGAACACGTCTTGCGATTTCATAACCATTCATTCCAGGTAGCATCACATCCAGGATCACAATATCATAAATATTACTCTCAATTGCGGCTAAACTGTCAAGGCCATTGCCACAATGGTCAACTTCATATTTTTCTAGACGCAGGATTTCACAAAGTGCCTGTACCATTCTTTTTTCATCTTCAACGAGTAAAATCCTCATAAAGACACCTCCACATATCATTATTATACAATAAAAGATTGATGTATCATCTCTTTTTAAACACCAAATGCTTATATTTCAAAAGGAGAGGTCATTTACCACCTCTCCATAATATTATTTTTTATTACGTCCTAGCTTCACAAGCTCATAGCGTTCATCACACATTTTCGCAACTTCGGGTGAGTGACTTACTAAAATAACACATTTTCCTTGGTTTGTAAGCTCACGGAAGATACTCATGATTTCATTTTGCGTTTCTGTATCAAGATTTCCTGTAGGCTCATCCGCAAGAACAATATCAGGATTATAAGAAAGTGCACGTGCAATCGCCACACGTTGTTGTTGCCCTCCTGATAACTTTAAAACACGACGATTCGCTTCATCTTCATCAAGACCTACACTTTGAAGAAGTTCAATTGCTCTTTGTTTTTTATTTTTTGTTTTATATCCAGCTACATCCATTGACAAAATAACATTTTCAAGAGCTGTATATTTCGTAATTAAATTGAAGCTTTGAAAGACAACCCCAATATATTTAGAACGGAATACGTATTTATCAATCTCGGCAACATTTTTTTGTTCGTAAAGGATTTCACCACTATTTGGTGATGCTAAACCTGAAAGGAGTGATAAAAGCGTTGTTTTTCCAGCACCGGATTTACCTACGATACAATACATTTTACCTTTTTCAAATTCGTATGAAACATTCTGTAAGACAGGATTTTTGTCATACGCAAAACAGATGTTTTGAAGTGATAAAATAGCCATAACTTTTTTCTCCTTTCTTAATCTCTATTGGCAAGAATTTTTAATGGATCATATCGCATAATAAACGATACTGATGCCATACTTGCAATTAATGTTAAAAGTAATCCTACTCCAATCATTTGTAATACAACGGTTAAATTCATCGCAGAGTTTACTTCACTAATATAGTTTTCAGCACTATTAAACATATTTTCAAATGGATTGTTCATACCTTCTAACTCATCAGGCATTTCAATAGGACTTTGACTTTCAAAACCACCAGGCATTCCTCCAGGCATTTCTCCACCAAAGTTACCAGGACGTCTAAAGTTTTCATCCATTTGCATTTGTTGGTTGCTTTGGCTTTCAATTTGATTTGCCAATAATGTATTTGTCACTGGAACTGAGCTTACTGCCCCAATACCAGCTCCAATTACGATGGCAATCATTGTAACCACAAGGATTTCACACATAAATTGAGCCGCAACCTTCCATTTTTTCATACCCATGGCAGTTAATACCCCAACCTCGTATTTACGTTCACGTACGTTGAAAATATTAAGAACGACAAGAATAATTGCCCCAATGATTAAAATTACCACTAGATACCATCCAGCCATTGTGCTAAGTGTATTTAAAGGTGTTAAGCTGTTTTCAAAAGCATTAAGATCAGGTGATGATACACTGTAAGCTTCATCAAGTCCTAGAGTACGAACTTCATCCTCAAAGGCTTCAAATTTTTCCGTATTAGCAAAAACATAAGTTGCAGAAATCGAACCAGTAATGGCACTATCTCTTTCTCTACCTGTGTCTTCATCCGTAATCGTTGTAGATACTTCATCAGAAGCATCAATAATGGTTTGAAGTGCTGCAGCACTCATATAAATTTGGTTGGCAGGGTCTTGACTCTTACCAAACATTGACATTGAAAAATCATTGTTTGAGCTACTAGTATAAAGTCCTACAATTTTAACTTCATATGTTTCTGTTTCTACCGATGGATTGGTAAAAACAATGGAATCTCCAACCTTTAAATCATTATAGATTGCAAGTTCTTCTGAAATAACACATTCTTTGGCAGTTGTACCTTCTTCAAACATCGTACCACCTTCTAAAATAGAAGCTGTACCATCCACAAAAGCACTCATAGAGCTATCACTACTATAACCAATCACAGAGAAATCAGATGAGGTAAACATACCTCCACCACCAAATCCGCCAGGGAATCTCATTCCCTCGCCAAATCCACCAAAGTCTGATGATGTTTCCTCGTCCTCAGTTTCATCACTTACAGGCTCTAAATCATCATTTCCATTCAAAGCTGCGCTAATAGTATAATAGAAATCTTGAACAGACTCAGCTTGCGCATATGTTTGATATTCTTCTAATGTTAATGAAGAAGCACTACCCATCATATCTTTGAATTGATCACGATCAAAGCCACCACTACCTGGGCCTCTATCGCCACCCATCATATCATTCATCATTGAACTTCTATCATATGATATCGTAGCCGTAATGTTTAATCCTGCAAGTGTGCTTTCTTTAGCACTTTCCGCAGCTTGTCGAATTGACAAACCAAGACAGGCAGACACGGCAATAACCAGCGCAATAATACCGATTAAAACATTACGCCCTTTTGATCTGCAAATACAACGAAGTGCATTTTTAATAATGTACATAATTATCTTTCCTTTCGTAAAATATATCTTCGTTACACCATTATACAAAGTAACATTGAAAAAAGATTGAATTTTTTAATATACAAGCACAAAAAAAAGATTTTAAGTAGCAGTATCCTTTCTACTTAAAATCTTTGATATTTACTTCACTTCAAAACGTACTGCTTTGCAGTTAGGAATAATATGTTTTTTACGATCTTCTCCTGGCTCAAACCCAATAAAATAATCGTGAAAA
>JBGUVL010000038.1:0-10564 GCA_045134375.1 Breznakia sp.
CTATTGGTACCATTTTAAGTGCCGCAATGATGTTGAAATACTCTTTTCATTTAGAAAACGAGAGCAAAGCAAATGAACAGCCAGAGAATGAAGTTCTAGTGGAAGGATATCGTACGGCTGATATCATGAGTGATAACCTGATATTGGTTGGTTGTGAAAAAATGGGAGACTTAATTGCAGCTAAAATTCAATAAAAAACAAAGCAAACGACTGTTTTATAGAAATGGTCGTTTGTTTTATATGGGTTTCTTTCGTGCAAAAATAACAAGAGAATGTTACAATAGAAAAAACTTTCCTAGTAAAAAGAAGTTGTATTGGAAATACTATTAATATTAGAATTTCAAATAGGAGGAATTATGAAAAAGATAATAGAATCTGCCAATTTGCTGCAAAATGAATTAGTCGCAATTCGAAGAAAAATTCATGAATGTCCAGAAGTGGGTGCGTCTTTGCCAGAAACAAAACGTTTTGTAATGAAGAAATTAAGGGAATTTGGTTATGAGCCAAAAGAAATTTGTGAAAGTGGTATTGTAGCGACCATTTCTGGTAATCAACCTGGAAAGACGATTATGTTACGAGCAGATATGGATGCTTTATCAATCAAAGAAGAAAGTGGACTTGCATTTTCTTCTTGTAATGATAATATGCATGCTTGTGGTCATGATATGCATACGACAATGCTGTTAGGGGCTGCAAAATTGCTGAAACAATATCAATCACTCATAAAAGGAACGGTTAAATTAGTATTTCAGCCGGATGAAGAAGGATTTACCGGGGCAAAAGAAATGATGAAAGCAGGTGTCTTAGAAAATCCTAAGGTAGATGCAGGAATGGCATTCCATGTCCATTCTTCTACCCCTACAGGTATGATATTATGTGGGAAAGGAACCTGTATGGCAAGTTGTAATTTGTTTCGTATTCAGGTAAAAGGAACTGGATGTCATGGAGCGATGCCTGAAACAGGGGTGGATCCTATCAATATTGCGACACATATTTATCTATCGTTACAAGAAATTATTGCTAGAGAAATCTCGGCGATGAAATCTGCTACTCTTACGATTGGAAAATTCAGTGGTGGCACAGCACCAAATATTATTCCTGAAGAGGTTGTCTTGGAAGGAACGATTCGTTCACTAGATAAAGATTTATCGGAATATATTTTTCAACGAATTACTGAAATTTCCAAACAAACAGCAGCGATGTTTCGAGGTGATGTGGAAGTTGTTGAAATTGCCTCTGCCCCTCCTTTATATAATAACGAAGCAATGGTTGATCGTATTTCGAACTATTTAAAAGAAGTCATCGATCCAAGAAAAGTAATCGTTTATGAAGGAGGAGGTATGGGTTCGGAAGATTTTTCATCTTTTACCTATGAAATTCCATGCTGTTATCTACTATTAGGGGCAGGATCATCTAATGAAAATGAATTATATGGTAAACCGATGCATAATGACCATGTGGTATTTAATGAGGATATTTTATCTTATGGAAGTGCTTTGTTTGTGATTTCTGCATTGCGATGGCTTAATGAACAAGAATAAAAAAATGAGCGGACATGATGATCTGCTCATTTTTTTATTTAAATTTCATTTATTTCTTTTTCGATAGCCATTTCACTTTACTTTCTTCACCTTTCAAAATGCGTTGAATGTTGGAACGGTGACGATAGATCAAAAGTACAGTTAGTAAAATTGAAGCGACTCGAGTTGAATCGGCAGAAGAAGTGAAAATGATATAAACGCTAGAAGCAATTGCTGCACACATAGAAGCTAGTGAAACCATTTTTCCTGCTAAGAGAACGACAAGAAATACAGCAAATGGAATTAATAGCATACTCGCATCATGGAAGGTAAATATAGAAATTCCTAACAGAAAACCAAACATTGTTGCTACCGCTTTTCCTCCACGAAATCCTGCAAAACAAGGATAACAATGACCAAATGCAGCTGCTAATCCAGCCCATATACTTGCCATTTCACTATATTTAAAATGGGATGTAATAAAAATAGCGAAGGTTACTTTTAATACATCTAATACAATAACAGAAGCACCAACTTTTGCGCCTAATACACGTCCCGCATTGCTACCTCCTAAATTTCCACTGCCAAACTCTCTAACGTCAGTATTATAAAATAGTTTACCAATCACTAATGCGAAAGGAATGGAACCTAAAAGATAGCCAATGATGATAGCAATGATAATATCCTGATACATAAAAACACCTCAGAAATATTGTACCATGTTTCGCATTGAATGAAAAGAAAAGCTCATACTAAAAACGGTGATACAAGATGAAAACTTCGCTTCGTCAATACCAAAATGAAATTCGCTTTTTTTTGAATTTTTCACTATTTTTGTGTATTGCAATATTTAATACGCAGTTGCTTCCTTTTTTAAAGTCCATTGGCTATGATACCATGCAAAGAGGTATTATTTTAGCCATCAATGCTTTTTTTTCGATTTTATTTCAAATGTTGTTTGGATTTCTTTGTGACCAATTTCAAAATATGAAACGTTTCTTTTATCTTGCGTATGCATTATTTCTTGGTTTTGGAATATTGATGTTTTGGTGGAGCAAACAGATGTTCTTTTTTCATCTTGTCACTACTTCCATGATGGCCAGTATGGTAAAAGTATTAAGTGCGTTGTTGGAGACATGGATGTTATACTTAGATGAAAAAAAATATGGGAAGTATCGTTCTATGGGAGCTCTTGGATTATGTTTCGGTAGTCCTTTGGCAGGTATCATTATTGCTTCTTTTTCGTATTATGGTTTGGTAATAGCTGCAATGGTTATTTCTTGTATCACTTTATTGTGTGCTTTTTTAAGTGATGAAGTTTCTTATCAAGAAAAAATAGATGTCAAGATGATGATTTCCTTATTTCATAATAAAGAGTATTTATATTTTGTGTTCATCTATTTTACTATTTATATGGTTGGAACAGCAGATCAGTATGCGGTCATTGATAAAATGATGAATCTAAATGCAGGATCTATTTTGATTGGTATAAAATGGGCAATTCAATCTTTATTAGAAATTCCTTTCTTTTTGTATGCGGATCAATTATTAAGAAAATATAGCCCTTATTTATTATTGGGAATCGGAATTGCTATGTATGGGATTAAATTTGTATTCTATGGAATCAGTCCATCTCCTTTTTGGATCATTATTACGACCATTCTTCAAATTGTGTCTTTACCTGTGGTCGCTTATACTAGTAAGGTCATCTTTGCTTTGATTACACCAAAATTAAAAGCAAGTTCGCAAATGTTAGCTATGGCATTTTTTATTGGGGGAAGTGCTTTTGTAACACCACTGATCACTAGTTTTATGGCACAATATTTCGATTATGACACGATACTTTATGGTTGGGCTACATTCTCTTTATTTCCACTAATTCTTTTGTTGTTGAAAAAGAATAGGATAAAACAATGAAATATGATACTATTATTTAGGGTGATGATATGCATTTAGAAGATAAAATTTATTTGATTGATTTAGATGGAACAATGTATCGCGGAAATGTAATCATTGAAGGTGCGAAGGAATTGATTGATTACTTAATTGCAAACCATCGACCATTTCTTTTTTTAACGAATAATTCTTCTAGAACCTTGCGTCAAAATGTAAAACATATGGAAGATATGGGATTTCAAGGAATTAAAGAGGATCATTTTTTCACTTCTGCTATGGCGGCTGCCGCTCATATCGCAAAGTCCAGTGAAAAAAGACGCTGCGACTATATTGGAATGGACGGATTAAAGGAAGCGTTGGAAAATAATGGATTTGAGATTGTAGAAGAAAATGCAGATTTTCTTTTTGTTGGGTTAGATCGTTCTGGCACGTATGCACAATATTCCCAAAAACTTCAGCATTTATTAAATGGTGCAAAGCTGGTTGGAACAAATGGAGATCGACTATTAGCGAATGATACTAGTTTTAATGTAGGCAATGGTTCTATCGTAGCAATGTTTGAATATGCAACGGGACAAAAAAGCGAACCCATTGGTAAACCCAATGCCCCAATTTTAGAAGAAGCTCTTCGTTATATAGGTAAAAAGAAAGAGGAATGTGCGATTATCGGCGATAATTTAGAAACCGATATTAAATTAGGAGTGGATCATGGTGTGGATACCATTTTTATTACAACAGGAGTACATGGATTAGAAGATATTCAACGTTTGGGAATTGAGCCTACCATGACGATTTCAACATTAACTTCACTGATACATAAAAAATAAGAGAATCGACTATACTAGAAACAGGGTGATACAATGAATGGCTTCCTGTTTCTTTTCTTTTATGCCACAATGAAAGCATTTCTCCCTTTGCCTTCTTTAGAGGTTGTATTGATTCCGCTAGTGATAACTCACCCAGAGTATTTTGTACATTATTCTTTTCTAGGTGCAATTGGTACTTTTTTTGGTGGAAGCATTGGTTATTTTTTTGCTCGAATCGTGAAAGAAAATGTTTGGATTTCTATTTTTGGGGCATCGACTTGGGAAAAAGGGAAAGCATTATTCCAACGATATGGTATATTTGCTGTTATCGTTGGTGGAATCACACCGATTCCAGATTTTATTCTTGCTTATATTGCAGGTTTTACAAGGATGAATTATTTGGCTTTTGCGATTAGCGATGGAATTGCTCGCTTTTTTCGAAGTATCATCCTTTTGTATTTCTTTATTCAACTTGGAATCATGATTGATATGGATCAATATGGGACAGCTTTTGTTGCTATTTTGATTAGTTATTTTTTTGTGAAGTATTTAATAGGACTTTTAAAAAGCAAAAAAGTGTAGGATCGTTATCTAATAGTTCTGGATGCCATTGTACACCAATCATGGTATTTTCATACGAGATGGCTTCAATAATACCATCTTCTGCAATTGCTTCACAGGTGAGAAAAGGAGAAAGCTTTTCAATTGCCTGATGATGATAGGAATTGACGATTGGATGAGATGAGAAAAAAGGTTTCAAAAGGCTGTTTTTTTTGAAATGTAGTAAATGATTATTATTTTGATGGTTTGGAATATCAGGGAATAGTGTGCCTTTGAAATAATAATTGATTAATTGCATTCCACGACAGATTCCTAATACAGGCTTTCTAGAGTGATGAAAGGCATTGAGTAAAACGAGATCGAGGATATCCACTTGGAGATGATAAGGATAGGAAGCTTGAGGAGGTAATCCACTAAGTAATGGATCGATGTCATACCCTCCACAAAGAAGTAAAAAATCGGTTTGTTGAACTAATTCATCTAAGGATTGATAATCCGATACGATGATGGCAGAAATACTATATTTTTGCAACCATTTCAGATAGGAATCGTTGCAATAACACTTTTTACTATTCGCAAAAGTATCAATTCTAATAGGGATTAGTGCTTTCATTTTTTCATGCTCCTTTAATTTATGTAAGCGCTTTAATTTCTCGTTGACTTTCTTTGAAAAGCATTGTATATTTGAATTAGGTAGTGATGCCTCGCAGTTGGTCTGCTGAATTGAACTTCTTCCCCCACCCATAGAAGTCAATTTAGATTCTCCCCAAAGATGATTGACTGCGTTAGATCGTACGAGAGGCGCGCAACGGTGCCTCTTGTTTTATATCGTCCAAAAAATGAGGTGAAAATATGTTGATAGCCATACTGGAAGATGGGTCATTTCGAAGAAAAATGCATGCTATCTACAACAGAAGATGGACTGTAAGGGCGTTGGCTTATAATGACGAAGGCAAGATAGCATTTCTGCATGTGCAGGGAAGTGATGTGTTTGGACGTAGAAATCATTTAGAAACGATTGGCGGAGGCGTGGAAAATGATGAATCTTTAGAAGAAGCTCTGCGTCGTGAAATCAAAGAAGAAACTGGCTATGATTGTGACATCATAGAAGAAGTGGGGGTAATTGTTGATCACTACAATTTAATCAATGTGGAGAATATTGAAACATATTTTGTAGTGAAGTTGAAGGATAAGGGAGAATGTGATCCAACAGCAAAAGAAAAAGAATTGATTAAAGATATTGTGTATCTACAAGAAGATGAGGCATTATGTTGGTTGAAAAACTGTCCGAGAAGGACAGTGAATGAGCTAGTACAAAGACGTGATTACTACGCTTTAAAACATTATATGAAGAATCGAAAAAAGTGTGCATTATAGAAAGATACATAATAAATAAGGATCATACTGTATAACATGGGGGCAGTATGGTTTTTGTTTACTTTTTTCATTGAAATAGCTTTTAAAATAGGAAGTTATATTGAAACAAAATAAATCAGTAGAGAGCAATCCTAGATGGGTAAAGTTAAAATGCTCTTTTTTTATGTTAGAAATAGAGGAGTATATAATAAAAGTGTTATTCACTGATTGTTGTTTTTTGAAAACAACGTCCTTGCCAGGTGTTTCTTCGTACCATTTCTTTATCTATGTTATTTAATACATTGGTTTTGTTTAAAGTCCAAGATGGGGCAATAAGCTCTTCTTTAACAGCATCACCGGTTAAGCGTTGAATGATTATGTTCGATGGAAGAACTTCTAACTGTGAAATGACAACATCAATATACTCGTTCATGGTAAGCAAAGGAAATGGTTGTTTTTTGAATTGTTCACCCATTTTTGTATGTTCACATACATGAAGCATATGTATTTTGACCGCATGAATCGGTAACTGTCCAAGCACGCGGGCACTTTCAATCATCATTTCTTTACTTTCCATTGGGAGAGAATTGATCAAATGGACACATATTTTTATATTAGTTTTTCTCAATCGTTCAATGCAATTGCAAAAAGTTGAAAAATCATGGCCACGATTTAATTGTTCACAGGTTTGATCAAATATACTTTGTAGGCCTAATTCTATCCATATTTCTTTTTTCTTAGTAAGGGAGTCAAGATAAGTAATTTTATCGTCTTCTAGACAATCAGCACGAGTTGCAATTGCTAATGCAACGATTTCTTCATTTTCTATAAATGGGGTGTAATACTCTTTTAATTTTTCTAAAGGGGCGTAGGTGTTAGTATAGGCTTGAAAATATGCCATAGGAATCCCTTGCGGCCATTTTTGCTTCATCATTTTATTCACATCAGAAAATTGCTTTGCTAAATCGTCGTGGATATTTCCAGCATAGTCACCACTACCAAGTGATGAACAAAAAGTACAACCTCCAATGCCACAAGTACCATCTCGATTTGGACAGGAAAAATTTGCATTTAAAGACACTTTGTATACTTTTTGATGAAATTTTTGTTTGAGATAATAATTCCATGTATGATAGCGTTTATTATCAAATGAATAAGGAAATGGATTTTTATGTTTCATTGTGAATCACCTTATTTATCATATCATAAAATAATTGCGTTTTCTTTGTTAATGCGCTACCCTATTATCATGGAATGTGAAAAAAGAGTAGTACAGTGTGACAATTTACAAATTGGATATACATTGTGGATAAAAAAAGTAAAAAATATAACTCTAAAAATTGAACAAAATGGTGCTGTTTCTGTTATATGCAATGCGTATGTTCCAAGAAAAAAAGTGGATGAATTTGTTATTGAAAAGATATCTTGGATCCTACAAAAACAACAAAAAATACAAGAAAAGCAACGATTTATTTATCAAGATATTTTACTTGATGAAGTGTTTTATCTTTATGGGAAGCCATTAAAAATTGTTCGCAGGGAAAGTTTTTCAAATCGGGTTTATTACGATGAATCTCATCTGTATGTGCATTATAGTTCCAAAGAAAAAGCCAATCAAAATGTAATCTCTTTTATTCGTAAATGCTGCATACAACAATTAACCCCAAAGGTGGAATATCATTATGAACGAATGAAAGAGCAGGGAATACCATATCCTCAAATTAAATATCGTACAATGAAAAGCCGATGGGGAAGTTGTACACCTGCAAAAGCAAGTATTACATTGAATACGAGATTGATTCATTATCCGATTGCCTTTATCGAGTATGTGATTGTCCATGAATTAGCACATTTTATCCAACCAAATCATTCGAAATCATTTTATCGAGTGGTTGAAAATTATTTACCAGATTATCGCGAAAGAATGAATATTGTAAAGTAGTAAAATAATAGATGCTGTACTGTTATGTTTTTGTGAACAAAATTAAGTTAGGAACGTAAATTCCACAACAGGAAACCAATGGGGGAAGAATGGTGGAATTTTTATTTTCCTCTTTTTATAAATGTTGTAACAAGTGGAAAGAAGGGGATAATAAATTATAATACTTTTATATTGATGAGATAGTATTGGTAATTTTTTAAGTATCGTATGTTTTTAATTGTTGCAAAGCTAATTACATTAACCATTGGATAAATACATATTTCAGATATAATCATAAAAGAATGTTAAATAATTGTGAAAAAAATAACAAATGGATTGTATTTGTCAATTAAAGGTAGTATAATCTTGCGTAAGAAAGGGGTTACATCCTAACCCGAAGGAGGA
Organism: Breznakia sp.; assembly: GCA_045134375.1. Taxonomy (GTDB): domain Bacteria; phylum Bacillota_I; class Bacilli_A; order Erysipelotrichales; family Erysipelotrichaceae; genus JBGUVL01. The sequence continues at coordinate 8,466 of JBGUVL010000038.1, forward strand.
AATAAAATGCAAAGATTTACACTGCCTAGAGATTTATATCATGGCGAAAATGCGTTAGAAGCATTAAAAACACTAGAAGGTAAAAAAGCCATCATTTGTGTTGGTGGGGGTGCTATGAAACGTAATGGTTTCTTACAAAAAGCAGAAGATTACTTGAAAGAAGCAGGAATGGAAGTTAAATTATTTGAAGGAATTGAGCCAGATCCATCGGTAGAAACAGTTATGCGTGGAGCTGCTGTTATGGCTGAATTTGAACCAGATTGGATTGTAGCAATGGGTGGAGGGTCACCTATCGATGCAGCGAAAGCAATGTGGATCAAATATGAATATCCAGAAATCACATTTGAAGAAATGTGTAAAGTGTTCGGTATCCCACCATTACGTAAAAAAGCACACTTCTGTGCTATTCCATCAACTTCAGGAACAGCAACAGAAGTAACTGCATTCTCTATTATTACAGATTACAGTAAAGGAATTAAATATCCAATTGCTGATTTTGAAATTACACCAGATGTAGCAATCGTAGATCCAGCATTGGCTGAAACAATGCCAGTTAAGTTGGTTGCACACACTGGTATGGATGCAATGACTCATGCTGTAGAAGCTTATGTATCAACTGCTAATTGTAACTATACGGATCCATTAGCTATGCATGCCATTGAAATGATACAGGCTAATTTAGTGAAATCATACAATGGTGATATGGAAGCTCGTGGAGCTATGCACGATGCTCAGTGTTTAGCTGGACAGGCATTCTCGAATGCTTTATTAGGTATTGTTCACTCAATGGCTCACAAGACAGGTGCAGTTTTTGCTGATTATGGTTCTCACATTATCCACGGTGCAGCAAATGCAATGTATTTACCAAAAGTAATCAAGTTTAACTCAAAAGATGAAACAGCTAAGAAACGTTATGGAGTCATTGCTGATTACATGCATTTGGGTGGAACAACGGATGAAGAAAAAGTTGATTTATTAATTGCTTACTTACGTAAGATGAATGATGATTTAAATATTCCACACAGTATCAATCACTATGGTGCCGATGGACTTCCTGCGGAAACAGGTTTTGTACCAGAAGAGGTATTCTTGGATAGAGTCGAAGATATCGCCGCAAACGCTATTTTAGATGCATGTACAGGAAGTAATCCACGTATTCCTACACAGGAAGAAATGGTAAAATTACTGAAGTGTTGCTACTATGACACAGAAGTAGATTTCTAAAATATAATAGGGAAACAAACACAAGGTATTCCGATATCTTGTGTTTTTCTTTTTTCAAATCTTTTGTTGCTTTCTACGTAAAAGTTATCATAAGGAGGAAATTGTATGAAAAAAATAACAAATTTAATGGTTGTTGTGAATATTTTTTATTATCATCGAATGAAATAGGTGAAAATGCGGTTTGTCGTTTATGAAAGGAAAATGGAAACTTGGATTTTTAAATTATAATGGCAGTGGGAAAAGATGGTATTCTTAATACGATCCTTTTATATGAAAAGACACGATTGCTTCTTTATTACGATCATCAGGACATTTGTTGAAGGAAACAATGATTTAAAATTGGTAATTTTTTGTTACTAGTGATAATGCCAATAAGAAGATAAAGAATAGAGTGATGTCATAGTAACATTGGCAGAGTTGGATTTTGAGGGGATTCGTGAGAATCAGAAAAAATGGACGCGAAAAGCGGTAAAAATAAGTGAAATAATAGAAGAAATGCAAATGGAATAGGATTCCACAATGGGAAATAAATCATAAAAATAAGAGGATTAAAAAATCCTCTTACTTCATAGTTTTATCCCAAATTTCTTTAATACAGGTTCCAACATCACTTGGTTTATGGGCATCCGAGGCTGTGATCATTTGGACGTTATGTTTTTTCAATATTGCTAGTAGTTCGTTACTAAGCCCTCGATCATTATGGTGATAACGATAGAAACAACCAGTATTATTTTCTGCTTTCATATGATGTAAATTTAAAAGTTTTGCCATTTTATGATAGGTAGGAGTAAGATCATAGTCAGGATAATAATTAAATAACTTAATGGTATCCGGATGAGCGAGTTGTGTAAATAAGTCACTCTCGATTAAATCCA
>JBGUVL010000039.1:0-2310 GCA_045134375.1 Breznakia sp.
AGTTTCGAGGGTTAACTCAAAAACAATTAGGTCTAGCTATGGGGCTATCTGAAAAAGCTGCAGAATCTACCATTTCTCAATACGAACGTGGTGACAAAAAGCCTAGAAAGAAAGCAATCGAAAAACTAGCTTTAGCTTTAAATGTTCCTATACCAACTCTTGAAGTAGTATCTTCAGAAATGCCACAAGGTTTTTTAATGAATATGTTATTTGCTGAAGAATACTATGATTTAGAGCCGCGCAAAAGGGAAGACCGTTTTCTTGTAGGTCCTAATCCATACATTGATGGCGGTTCTGATGCTATTGCTAAAGAGATAGAATGTTGGTACGAAACATACAACTATTATAGAGACACAGATTGGTCAGAAGAACAATACATAGAATGGAAAATTAATTATCCATACATTAAACCATCTACAGTTTTTGAACACATAAAAGCTGATCTAATAAAAGATGGAATTGAAATTGATGACAACGAAACCAGTCTATGGAAATATGTTTTACTCAACAGAAATAACAAGAAAAAGTAAAACTGTTCCAAAATCGTCCCAATTAAACCCTTAGAACGAAAAAAAACGCCTAAATAAGGCGTTTTTTGCATTTAATATTCTATTCCCACTCAATCGTGGCAATTGGTTTTGGACTTAAATCATATAACACACGACAAACACCGTCCACTTCATTTAAAATGCGTTCTGTAATTTTATTTAATACAGTATAATCAATTTCTGGAACCGTACAATGCATTGCATCTACCGTATTTACAGCACGGATAATCACAGGCCAAAAATCCAAACGTTTCCCATCTTTTACTCCCGTTGAAGTAAAGTCAGGAATTACCGTAAAGAACTGCCAAACTTTGTTAGTCAAACCTGCTTTATCAAATTCTTCTCTTAAAATCGCATCGGATTCTCTCAATGCATGTAAACGATCACGAGTGATTGCACCAAGACAGCGAACACCAAGCCCAGGTCCTGGGAATGGTTGTCGGTCCACCATTTCTGCAGGAAGACCTAAAGCTTTTCCTACTACACGCACTTCGTCCTTATAAAGTAATTTTACTGGTTCTACCAATCCATCAAACTTAAAATCTTCAGGTAATCCACCTACATTGTGATGTGCTTTTACGCCTTTGCTTTCAACAATATCTGGATAGATCGTTCCTTGTGCTAAATAGGAAATACCTTCTAACTTTTCGCTTTCTTCTTCAAAAACACGAACAAATTCATTTCCAATAATCTTACGCTTGGTTTCTGGATCTGCTTCTCCAGCTAACAAATCCAAGAAACGATCCGTGGCATCAATGTAGATTAAATTGGCATCCAATCCTTCTTTAAACACAGAAATCACTTGTTCACTTTCCCCTTTTCTCATGAGTCCATGATTGACGTGAACACATACTAGTTGTTTTCCAATTGCTTTAATCAATAAAGCAGCTACCACGGAAGAATCAACACCTCCTGAAAGAGCTAAAAGAACCTTTTTATCTTTTACTTGTTCTTTTACTAATCGAATTTGTTCTTCAATAAATTGATCTGCTAATTCTTTTGTTGTAATTCTTTCCATAGATTCTGGTCTTACATCTAAATTCATCTTTTATACCCTCCATTATATTTATATTGTAAATAATATTTCATGCTTTGTATATGAAATAATAAAAAAATATTACATAAAAAAGAAGCCAAATCAATGGCTTCCTAATTCTTATTCAACTATTCTTTTTACTTTGTTTATCGTAAGTGCTAGTTCCTCTAATTGAGCATCATCCACAGGGCTTGGCGCTTCACTCATTAAATCGGAAGCACTAGCTGTTTTTGGAAATGCAACAACATCGCGAATATTATCGGTTCCTGCTAGTATCATCACAAGACGTTCCAATCCAATTCCTACACCACCATGTGGAGGAGTACCATAAGCAAAGGCATCCATAAACCAACTAAATTTTTCGTGTGCTTCTTCCATTGTCATACCAATTGCTTCAAATACTTTTTCTTGTAATTTTTGATCATGGATACGAATGGAACCACTTAATAATTCATAACCATTTAATACTAAATCATAAGCACGAGAATAGCAATTTGCCGGATCACTCATTAATTTATCAACATCCTCTAAATTAGGAGAAGTAAAAGGATGATGTGCCGCTACAAAACGTTCCTCTTTTTCATCGAATTCAAACATTGGAAAATCGGTAACCCATGCAAATTCATAGGCATTTTCATCAATTAAATTTAAATCATGTCCAAGTTTTGTACGCAACGCTCCAAGAGCTGTTTGTGCCACTTTCTTTTTATCCGCAATAAAGAAAAT
>JBGUVL010000040.1:0-9151 GCA_045134375.1 Breznakia sp.
TCCTTAAACAAAAAAATTGAAAATGGATTAATGATCCATATGGAGTAAAGCATAAAGGGCTTCCTGATCATGTAAATAAATGGGTAACAATAGAAATATAAAAAAAGGGTTGAGTCCATTAATGTATCGACATCAATCCTTTGAACAATTAGAATTAAGCTAGTATATTTATATCGCTCCAATTTTACCGGTGCACTGCAGAATGCTGTTTATTATTTAGAAGCAAATGAAATTTCAATTTTATAATCATTATCAATTTCTGGGAATGCCTTTAAGAAAGAACGAATATATTGTTCTGCTTTTGTTGCTGCTTCATTAAAGATCCCGTTTTCAATGGCTTCCTCTTCTACTTTGTTTTTTTGTTGCGTTGCAAAAGCTTTGTAATCACTAATACTAATAGGGTTAAAAATATTATGGGTTTCATCGTATACTTCAATGCTTTTTTCATCAATGGTATTTGCGATTATTGTTACTTCAGGTAAAGTAATATAAATTGTTTTTCCTTTTATATTAATGTTGACATCTTTCATATCGATTCCTACTTTTAAAGATCCACTATAAGTTAATAAGAAACTTTTTTGGGTTAATGGTATCTCCCATCCATTTAAAGTAAGAGAATTTTCAAATTTTCCTACCTTACTATAACGATATTCAAGAACACTTAACTCGCTTATTTCATTTAGTTGTGAATATAAACTGCTGTCAGTGATTTTGGGTTCGCTTCCTTTGGAAGAGTAAATCGTGCCCATCCAAAAAACAATGGCTCCTATTAAAAGTAGTAGAACCATGTTAATGATGAATTTTCTAGTATCTTGCAAACGTTCGCCAATTTTCATTTTCGTATCCTCTTTATCATTTTTTATATTATATCACAAGCAATAAATCGTTACTATGTAAATATTAGATGGAGTAATTCAAAATATGATATAATAAAGCAAAGAGGTGGAATATGGTTACTCATTTGCATGTTCGAAGTGCTTATACACTTCTAAATTCAACCCTTAGGATTAATGATATCGTTGCGTTAGCAAAACGAAATAACTGTAGTCAGATTGCATTATGTGATCGTAATGTAATGCATGGTGCTATGGCTTTTTTTCATGCTTGTAAAAATAATGATATTAAACCAATATTGGGTATGGAGGTGGAATGTGTTGAAAATGGAAAGCATTTTGGGTTTCTCCTTTATGCAAAAGATGATATAGGTTATCAACAGTTGCTTAAATTATCCACATATCTTAATACTCGAAAAGACTCTTTATCGTTTCAAGAATTAGCAAGATTCGACCATCATTTAATTGTGACAACAGCAGGCGATAACGATGATTTACAGTCTTGGATGATAAATGAAAAGAAGGATACGCTAGTGTATTTTTTACAACAATGCAAAGAAATGTTTGATTGTTTTTATGTTGCGATTGCGATGAATGATTCTGGATTATTGCAGTTGAAAAATCCGTTGTTGAAAGAAATATGTTTAAAATTAGGGATTAAGACATTTGCTTTAAGTAGAATTTATTATGGGGAAAAAGAAGGGGAAGAAGCTTTTAAAACGCTTTGTGCGATTGATCAACAGAAACGGATCAATGATCCAACCCTACATTATAGCAGTCGCCGATATTTTCGAAATGAAAATGAAATGAAGGAATTGTACGAAGATGATGATTTACAAAGATGCGAAGAAATTGCTTCTATGTGTAATGTTTTGATGCAATTTGAGAAAGTTAGTTTACCGGTTTTTAAAAATCGATACCATGTTGATTCAAATACTTATTTGAGAAATTTGTGTCGTAAAGGATTAGAAAAACGCTTGTGTGGTCAGATTGGTGATAATTATGTCAAACGTCTTTCTTATGAATTAGAAATTATTATAAAAATGGGGTATGCCGATTACTTTTTAATTGTATATGATTTTATTCGTTACGCAAAAACAAAACAAATCTATGTAGGACCCGGAAGGGGCAGTGCTGCTGGATCGTTAGTATCCTATTGTCTAGGGATTACACAAATCGATCCTATCAAATACGATTTGCTATTTGAACGTTTTTTAAATCCAGAGCGTATCAGTATGCCAGATATTGATGTCGATTTTCCAGATGATCGTCGGGATGAAGTAATCTCATATGTGAAAGAAACATACGGCGTTGATCATGTTGCTCATATTGTTACGTTTGGAACATTGGGAGCAAAACAGGTTTTAAGAGATATTGGAAGGACAATGAATATACCTTTACGTGAAATAGATATGATTTGTAAATTAATACCATCAACACCTAAGATTACATTACGTTCTGCTTTTGAAAGTTCCGGTCGATTGAAACAGGTAATCATGGCAAGTCGAAACTATCAAAGAATGTACGAACTAGGTTTACAATTGGAGGGGTTACCTCGGCATGCTTCCACGCATGCGGCTGGTATCGTATTGAGCGATCGAGAAATAAGTGATGTATGTCCTTTAATGAAGGTTGAAGAAGATGTTTATTCGACACAATTTACGATGGAATATTTAGAGGAATTGGGTTTGATAAAAATGGATTTCTTGGGGTTGAGAAATCTTACTATCATTGATGAGGTATGTCATTCGATAAAAGAATATAGTGATCCAACTTTTGATATTATGAAAATTCCTTTAACGGATCAAAAAACATTTCAGTTGATTCGTGATGTAGATACGATGGGAGTGTTTCAGTTAGAGAGTGATGGCATGAAAAATCTTCTTAGGAAGATGCAACCTCATGATTTCGAGGGAATTGCTGCTGCGATTGCTTTGTTTCGTCCAGGTCCTATGGAAAATATTCCACTTTATTTAGAGAATATGAAACATCCTAATAATATTCTTTATATTCATGATGATTTAAAAGATATTTTGAAAAATACTTATGGGGTAATGATTTATCAAGAGCAGGTGATGCAAGTAGCACAAGTAATGGCAGGATTCACATTAGGAAAAGCAGATATTTTAAGAAAAGCGATATCAAAAAAGAAAAGCAATGAATTAATCGCTTTACGAAAAGAATTTATTGAAGGTAGTATTTCGAAAGGATATGATGAAAAATTATCGGAAGATGTATATGAACTAATCATGAAATTTGCTGGATATGGTTTTGGTCGTGCTCATTCGATTGCCTATGGTTTGATTGCCTATCAATTAGCTTATTTAAAAGCAAACTATCCATTGGCATTTTTTATGAGTCTATTAAATAGTGTGATTGGCAGTGAATATAAAACAAGCCAATATATATTTGAAGCAAAAAAAAGAGGAATTACGATATTACATCCAAGTATCAATTACAGTGGATATAAATATCAACGAGAAGAAGAAACGCTTCGTTATCCATTGTTAAATATAAAAAATGTAGGCTCAGCTGCCGCGAAAGAAATTTTGAAAGAACGTCAACAAAATGGATTATACCATGATTATTTCGATTTTATCGCAAGGGTATTTCATCGTAGAGTAAACCGTAAGGTGTTAGAATCTTTAATTGATGCAGGGGCATTAGATGAATTTCATTATAGTCGTATTAGCATGAAAATGTCACTTGATGATGCACTCCGTTATGCTTCTCTAGTCAGTGTTGAGGATGATGAACAAACACGGATCGATTTTGAACTTGTTAGTAAACCAGTAATGGTTTTGGCGAACGACAATGCGGCAATAAAGTCGGAAAAAGAAAAAGAAGTTCTTGGTTTTTATTTGAGTACTCATCCGATTACAGCCATACGTCAAAAATATATAAAAGCAGAGAGTATCATAGCGCTTTATGAGAGAAAAGGATATGCTTCGCTTGTCTGTTTTGTTGAAAGAATAAAAGAGCATCGTACTAAAAATGGTGATTTAATGGCATTTTTATCGGTCAGTGATGAAACCGGGAAAATGGATTTGGTATGTATGCCGAATTGGTATACTCGTTACCGTTCCTATCTAAAAAAAGGTTGTTATCTTTATGTGGAAGGAAAGATTGATCGTCCTCAATCGTTGTTGATTCATCATCTTGAATTGATCGATGTTACGAAGAAAGAAAGTTGATTTTTTAAAATTTGGTAATCAAAAAATATTTCTTCAATAAAAAATTTTATGATAAAAAACAATGTATAAAAGGCAAAAAAAGATTGACTTAAATGAACACATCCTGTATTATATCTATGTTGTATGTCCTTTTAGTGACTTACAACCGCACATAGTAAGGTTTTAAGTATGAATATCATCACCTTATATGGCGAGTCTTAATGTTAAACAGAAGGAGGTGCGATTCATGTACGCAATTATTGAAACAGGTGGAAAACAGATTAAAGTAGAAGAAGGTGCAGCTATTTTCGTTGAAAAGTTAGCAGCTAACGAAGGTGATGCGGTAGTATTCGAAAAAGTTGTTTTAGTATCTGACAATGGTGTTAAAGTAGGTACTCCATACGTTGAAGGAGCCAAGGTAACTGCTACTGTAGAAAAACAGGGAAAAGCTAGAAAAATTACTATTTATAAGTACAAAGCAAAAAAAGGAAGCTCTCATCGTAAGCAGGGACACAGACAGCCATATACGAAATTAGTCATCAATAAAATTGAGGCATAATTATGGTTAACGCGAAAGTAAGCAGACATAATGATGAAATCGTAGCGATTATCATCAGTGGACATGCTGGTTACTCGAGTGAAATGATGGATGTCGTATGTTCCGAAGTCAGTGCTATTAGCGTTGGTGGCTTGAACAGCATTGATATCATGTGTCCCGATAGTTGTTCGATAGAAATGCGCAGTGGATATGTGAGTATTAATGTAATTCATAATAGTTCTAAATTACAAGTGATATTGAATACGATTCAAATACAGCTGGAAACAGTTGCTCAAACAAATAAAAAGTATGTTAAAGTTACGAAAGTCGAGGTGTAAGACGTATGATGAAGTATGTATTGGATAACCAGTTATTCGCATCTAAAAAGGGAGTAGGTTCGACAAAGAATGGTCGTGATTCTCATTCGAAACGTTTAGGTGCTAAATTGGCTGATGGACAGTCATGTCATGCTGGAAGCATTATTTACCGTCAGCGTGGTACTAAAATTCATCCAGGTACAAATGTAGGACGTGGTGGTGATGACACTTTATTTGCTATGGTAAATGGTGTTGTTAAGTACGAACGCATGGGTAAAAAGAAAACAAAAGTTTCTGTATATCCACAGGCATAATTAAGTAAATCCTCACAGGTGCTTGTGAGGATTTTATTTTTCATGAAGAAAGGAGATTGTTATGCAGTTTATTGATCGAGTAAAAATAAAGGTAAAAGCAGGAGATGGTGGAAATGGAATGGTTTCCTTTCGTCGTGAAAAATACGTTCCTTTAGGTGGCCCTAGTGGTGGTGATGGAGGAAAAGGTGGTAGTGTCATTTTTGTTGTTGATGAAGGAAAATCAACATTGTTGGATTTACGCTATAATCGCAAAATTATTGCTCCTAATGGAGTTAATGGAAAAACCAAAAAAATGCATGGTGCCTGTGGGGAAGACAAATACATAAAAGTACCATTAGGAACGATTGTGAGAGATCTTTCCACCGGACGAATCATTGCTGATTTAACTAGAAAAGGACAGAAAGCGGTGATTTGTGAAGGAGGGAAAGGGGGAAAAGGGAATTTTCATTTTAAAAGTAGCCGTAATTCAGCTCCAGAATATGCGGAAAAAGGAGCTTTGGGTGAAAGTAAAGAAGTCGAAGTTGAATTAAAGGTATTAGCGGATGTGGGATTGGTAGGATTTCCTTCCGTAGGAAAGAGTACATTACTTTCCGTTGTGAGTGCTGCTAAGCCAGAAATTGCGGATTATCATTTCACTACGATACAACCAAATTTAGGTTTAGTAAAAGTTCCAGATGGCAGAAGCTTTGTAATGGCGGACCTTCCTGGTTTGATTGAAGGTGCTTCACAAGGAAAAGGTATGGGACATCAATTTTTGAAACATATTGAACGTTGTCGTGTTATTATTCATATCGTTGATATGGGTGCTTATGATGGCCGTGATCCATTAGAAGATTATCGAATCATAAACAAAGAACTCAATGATTATGAATACCGTTTACTTGAACGCCCTCAAATTGTAGTTGCTAATAAAATGGATTTAGATGGAGCAAAGGAAAATTTAGAGCGTTTTAAGGCGGCTTACCCAGACGTTGAGGTTTTTGAAGCGATGACGCTAATAGCGGAAGGAATGGATTCTATTTTGTATCGTGCTGCGGATTTATTGGACATTACACCAGTATTTCCGTTATATGATAAAGAAAACGATAGTGAAGGTGTATTGTATAAGTTTGAAGAAGAAAAAGAACCTTTCAAAATTCATAATCTTGGAAATGGTCGATGGTTGCTTACCGGAGATGAGATTGAAACCGCTTATCGTATGGCAAAACTCGATACATTAGATGGGGAACAGCGTTTCGCGCGTAAAATGCGTGTTATGGGTGTTGATGAAGCATTGCGTCAAGCGGGATGTCAAGATGGAGACACGGTAGGTATCTGTGATATTGAGTTTGAATTTGTAGAATAAAATTAAAATTCACCTGTAAAGCAATTGGAAAAGTAAAAAGTACTTTAACCTTTTGTCTTACAGGTTTTTTAATAAAATCATTGTTGTTTTGAGAGAAAAAGAAATTATAATTTCATGTTAGTGATGTCTATTGATTTAGCGTATATCTTATACTAGGAGGAATTGCGATGCGATGTGTAATTGAATGTATAAGATTTTTGAAATTATATTATGATATTGATGATTGTGTTTTATTACGCTTGGAAGAGAAAATAACAGAAAAAGGAATCAATATTTATGATTTACTAATGATAGTAAATCAAGCAGGGCTAAAAATGAAAGCGTTCCGTAGTTTTTGTATTCCTAATCAAACGCCTGTATTAGTTCTTTTAAGACCCTTACAACAAGCCCATATGATGGTTTTGATTGAGCGTTCATTATTTTTTGTAACGTTGTATGATGGGGTTGATCAGGTGATAAAAAGGAATGTTCTAAGGTTTTATTTCTGTTATTCAAAGGTATACATACTATGTTATAATGAAAGAAAAATAAGAGAGGAATTGTATGGAAGTAAATTTAGTAAGTCAAATCAATTTCATATTAGAGGAAAAAAATGAGAATTTATTTCATCAGATTATGGAAAAAACGGAAAAGCTTTTGCATCTTGATAAACAATATCTATTTTCTGTTATTTTTGTAGATAGTGAAATGATTCATGAAATTAATAAAGAATACCGTGGAATCGATCGCACTACCGATGTTATTTCCTTTGCGTTGAAAGATAGTGAAGATCAGTATGAACGGACGGAAGAATTGGAGGAAGAATTAGGGGATATCTTTATTAATGTTGATCGTGTTTATTTGCAAGCAAAAGAATATGGACATTCTTTTGATCGTGAGCTATCGTTTTTGTTTACACATGGATTGCTTCACCTATTAGGATATGATCACCAAAATGTAGAAGAGGAAAAAATAATGTTTGCTCTTCAGGATGAAATATTGTATGGAATCATTGAAAAATAGAATCGCATTGAAATTCAAATATAGTTTTCAAGGATTTCGTTTGCTAATCAATGATCCGGCAGTAAAAATTCAATTAGGATTTAGTGGGATTGCTATTATTTTATCTTTTTTGTTTCATTTCAATGGGATTGAATGGTGTCTGGTTTTGTTTAGTTGTGGGTTTGTTATTGTTTGTGAGATGATCAATACCGTGATTGAGAAAATGCTAGATTTTATCCATCCAGAGTATCATGAAATGGTAGGAAAAATGAAAGATATGGCAGCTGGTTTTGTTTTGATGAGTTCCATTTGTGCATTATTCATCGGATGCATACTTTTTGGAGGGAAATTGTTATGGGTGTTGCCATTAATTTTCAAGTAATGAAAAATGACTGTAGATGATTAATTTTAAACTAGATAAGAAGTTGATAAAGATATTTTAATTCATCTGTGTCGATTTTGTTGGGAGGATTTTATATGAGTTTTAAATCTGGGTTTATATCTATTGTAGGAAGACCCAATGCTGGAAAAAGTACACTTTTAAATGCACTATTACAAGAAAAAATTGCTATTATTTCACCGAAACCGCAGACAACGAGAAATAATATACAGGGAATATTAACAACAGATGATACACAATACGTTTTCATTGATACTCCTGGAGTTCATAAACCAAAACATGAATTAGGAAGAACAATGAACAAAGGAGTCTATTCTAGTATGCAAGATGTTGATGTCATTTACTTGATGGTGGATGCAACAACAGAATTTGGTGGTGGTGATGAATTTTTATTAGAAAAAGTAAAAAATTCAGGATGTCCTGTTTTTCTGCTTTTAAATAAATGTGATTTGTTAACCAAGGAAGAAATCTTTCATTTGCTGTTGCAATGGAAAGAACGTTTTGATTTTGCAGAAATGATTCCATTGAGTGCCTTAAATGAAAATAATTTAGATGAATTATTGGTAACAACTAGAAATTATTTGCAGGATGGTGTTCCATTTTACCCGGAAGAAATGAAAAGCGATCGAAGCGTTGATTTTCGAATCCGCGAATGTATTCGTGAGAAGGTATTATATAAAACACAGGAGGAAATTCCTCATTCCGTAGCAGTGGTATTAGAAAATAAAGAAGAGAAAGAAAATAGTATTTTAATTGAAGCTGTTGTGATCGTTGAACGAGATTCACAAAAAGGGATTTTGATTGGGAAACAAGCAAAAATGATTCACTCCATTACCATGGCAGCACAAAAGGAATTAAAGCAAATGTTGCAAAAAAAAGTAGCTTTGCGTTTGTATGTGCGTGTTGAGAAAAACTGGAGAAACAAAGAAAGCAAATTAAATCAGTTAGGGTATAGTGATTTAGGAGAGTATGAATAATCGTATTTTAGGGATTGTTTTAGAACAGCAGGATTATCGAAATCATGATGTGATTTTAAAGGTGTTTACAAAGGAATATGGAGTGATTTCTTTCGTTGCGAGAGGAATTCGAACAAGCAAAAGCAAAAATGCTTCTGCTTGTTCTTTGTTTTGTGAAAGTTGGTTTTATTTTGATTTCAGAGAAAACAGTGAGTTGCAGAGTTTGAAAATTGCTGAAAAAAATGATTTTTTCTATCGTATCTATGAGTCGTTAGAAAAACAAGTGATTGCTTC
>JBGUVL010000041.1:0-28578 GCA_045134375.1 Breznakia sp.
ATGTACATCCGTTTCGAGTTTATGTCTAAGTCTAACAAAAATCCATATGGTAACAAAACTTATTAAGGCAGTGTAGAAAATAGTTACTTGTCTAAGTCTAACAAAAATCCAGATGGTAACAAAACAATTAAAAGGTAATAAATTGCTTATATATGGTCTAAGTCTAACAAAAATCCATATGGTAACAAAACAACCTTTACCACCAACTACTGGTACCCAATGTCTAAGTCTAACAAAAATCCATATGGTAACAAAACGTTGTGCACGCTATAATCATACATACCAACGTCTAAGTCTAACAAAAATCCATATGGTAACAAAACAACATGATTCTATTTACTTAGAATACATCGGTCTAAGTCTAACAAAAATCCATATGGTAACAAAACATGATGTAAGGGAAGCGCTGAAAGAAACCAGTCTAAGTCTAACAAAAATCCATATGGTAACAAAACTATTGGTTTCGTTGGTGTAGTTGGTTTTGTGTCTAAGTCTAACAAAAATCCATATGGTAACAAAACTCATACTGTAGAAGTTACAAGTGTAAACGAGTCTAAGTCTAACAAAAATCCATATGGTAACAAAACTTGATGGATTAGAAACATTAGATTTAATTGGTCTAAGTCTAACAAAAATCCATATGGTAACAAAACCTCAAAACTAGTATATCACATCCTTTATAATAACTAAATAATTCATTTTCATATGATAACAAAACGATTTATTTTTAATTTTACAGATTTTTTTATTTATTTATTTGATTATCAATAATTATTGTTTGCTCATTTCTAATACCATTAAAATAATCAATTAAATTCATTTTTAATTCCTCCTCCGACCATAAATAGCCAGTATTTAGACAAATCGATTCATACATAAAGGATAAATCAGAAAAATCGAATGCATTATTTTTGTTAACATAATATAGCATATTTAAATCTTGGATCACACAAGAATGATTAGTAAATATCAATGTATAAGTGCTTTTAATCGTTTTAATCTCTTCTAATAACGATGTGGTTAGTTCTTCCACTGTAATTAAAAGTATCGTATCATTAAGAGATTGTTCGATGATTTTTTTAATCATTTTTAATTGAAATAATAAATGTTGTTCGTAATTCAAATCAGATTCATTAACGACATATCCATCAACCATAAAATAAGGTTTCATAAATTTAATCAGCATGGAATTCGTACATTCGGATAAATTAATTTTAAAATTATCATCAACACCATTTAATTCCTCTTCAAAAGTTTGCAATAATATTTGAATCGTATTCTTTACATCAAAAAATACTTCGTCTTCTAAAATGCAATTGATATAACGATACGATAATGATTTTGTTCCTAATTTTAAATCGTCCTCTAAACTAAAAAAAGGATGAACATCAAAAATAGATTCTGATTTAATTCTTAATTCATCACCATTAATTAAAACGTTTTGTTGATATTGCTCGATTTGATATTCACTTTTTTTCTTACATTTTCCTTTTATAAGCTGATACATGGTATATTTCAACCAATAATTACTTCCTTTGATAACTTTAATCTTATCAATAGCAAATGTTAATTTTGTATTTCCTAATATCATTTCTATTTTTTTCATATTTTTATAAATGAATTACTTGAAACCGTTTCCTCTTGATTTGATTTGCCACCAACAATGATTTCTATTTTAGAAAATTGTTTTTCCGTAACTACCATAATTCGAATTTGACCAATTTGAGGCACATTCTTCTTTAAAATTTGTATGTGTTTAATGGCAGCATCTCGATTAGGAAATAATTTACAATACACCGAATATTGCATCATAATATAACCATTTTTAATTAAATATTTTCTAAAATGATGATAAATTTTAATTTCTTTTTTTGTTACCATAGGCAAATCAAAGAACAAAACTAATCGCATAAATTCATAAATCATTGATAACTCGGATGGATGGAAATACAAAGTTGGAATAATCATTTGTTTCTATACAATATAAAATATTATCGATATAAATATTTATCGCATTGTATACAGTTTGATTTTTATCATCAATTCGTGTTTTATATAAAACCAATTGAATCAAATCTTCTCTATGCTTTTCCTTAAATAGAATTTCATCACGTAAGTTATTGTAAACATAATCATCGACAATAGGTCGAAATACTTCGATGATATCATCACTTAAATTAAACATATTTGTTTTTCCAACATGAAAAAATCCTAAATTAGGTAAATAACCTTTTGCAACAACAATGGAAGTAATGAGTGAACGAAATATGCTGTATCCATAATTTAATCCTGCATTGATTACATCATTATCAAAACGAATAAAATCATCACCAAACAATTCACGAAAATAAAGTTTGGCAGATAACCCCTCTCGATTTCCTGTATCACCTTCATCAACTTCTAATAAATACTGTTGTAATTTAAAAATAACTTTTTTATCACAATTGTTTTTTCGTAAATTATCAATCTGATTAAAAATTTTCGCTTGTATTATTTTCTGATGAATTATATTTTTCTGTTCCTTTGTCCAACCGATTTGTTTCTGTATATTACCACTTTGTGCATAATGTCCATTCATAGGCATAATATATGATTTTGGTAAATGATCGATACCACATAAAATGGTACAAACATTATACTCGGTTAATTTATTTATGAGTTGTACCGTGAGCTTAGATTTATAATTATCAATAACCAAAATAAGAATATCTGAAATTGGAAAGAGCAATTCTCCTTTTTCGTTCTCAATACGTAAATTATCTAAATATAAATGAAATTCATTGCTTCTTTCCACATAAAGTATTCGATGTCCCATTTTATCAAAGAAAAAGGCTCTTTCGAGCCTTGATTCCGGGATAAACCCTTGTTTTGTTAGGTCATATAAATTTTTGTTAGACTTTGACCACTTTTATTATACAACATCAAAACTCTAATTTCAACTTAGAATTTTTTACCTCATACAAATTTCCAATAACATCCGTAGCGTATTTTTTTATGGTAATAATATCTGACCCAATTGTCGGCATTAATTGCTTAGACTCATATTTGTAAATTGGTTTTACTTCGATTTTATTATTATTATCATTATTCGTAGCTGTAAATTTTAATATTTCTACTGTTGTTCCATCATGCAATTCTGTTTCATCACGATTAGCATCAAAATAACATTTCTTTTTTCCCGCTTTTTTTACGATACCTATCAACTCATCTCGATGAAATGATGCGACAAAACTATCATCATCGGAAATACCTTTTTTCTTCTTTTCTAAATCATACCATTCTTTTGATATCATATAGCAATCCCTTGAAGCGATATATTTTACATCTTTATAACGGACAGTGACAAACTTATATTTTCCCTCTGTTGTTTTGTAAAAATCGGTACGATAAGGAGAGACTTGAAGCAAAACTACATTTTTATTATTCGTTTGATAATTTTTTGTAATGTTAATATGATTACCCAAAGTATCTTCTAAATATTTCATCTGTATTATTTCGGCACCATTACCTTTTTTAGAATACTTTCTAAAACATCCAAACTCCTGTTTGTAATCACATAATGGATTTACTTTAAAAATAACTTTTTGTTTATCTTTCTTTTTCTCAACCGTTACTTTTTTCTTATCCTCTTTGAATGTATCATACCAGTGTTCAACATATTCTTTGATACCTACAAAAGATTGGGGATCGTGAATTGCCATTAAATACTTATTTTGAAATTCATCATTCATGATATCGTCTGCAAGTTTTGTAAAAGTTGGATCATAAATATTTTTATATTTCTTCACAACTTTCTCATTTCCATCGATAAGTCTTGTACTATAGATGGTTTCATCCGCAATTTGACGATTTGGTTTGGTATCAATTTTATGAGAATATTTAGTAACATCTAAATGTTTCAATTGACTTAAAAAAGCTATATATTTTGTATCATAATACTGATCATCATCAATCTTAATCTCCCCTGTTTCCTCATCATAAAGATTATCTAGAGAATAACGGTATAGCATTTCATTAATACGAGGTTGTTTCTTTAAAGAAGCGACAATTAATGCATCAATGGCATGGTGAGAATAATCTTCTTCTCGAACTTTCGTAAATCCGATTCTTTTTCTAAAATTACTTGTTGCCTTTCCTCTTATTGTATGAACTTTTGTATCAATCTCATTTTGTGAAAAATAATCCGTTAATGTATTCATTACAACACGACATGCATAACTGGTATCAACCAAATTTCGATTAATAAATTCTTTCATTTCAGAAAATTTAGTTAAATCTTTTTCACACAATAAATATTCTGCCTTTTTTGGTGTAATGCTTTTACTTTTTAGTAAGTTGATAACCATTGATTTATATTGATCATAGGTATTGCTACTAAATTGATGTTTTCGAAAAGCCATGACTGGAGTCAAATTACCTTTTTCTTGATTTGCTTTATGTGTAACCAAGACTTTATTATTCATTGAATCATCAAAAGAAACGGAGATTGGTAAGATATGATCCACTTCATATGCCGTAGGATCTTGAAGGATCAGTCTTAAATCTAATGTTTCTCCCGAATAAAGACATTTTCCTTGTTGTTCTTCATACAACTTTAATTTTAATTTTGTTTTTGCATTGATTTTAGCATCATCACCAAATTTATCAGTAATTTCTTTATTCCATTGTTCATAAAACTTTTGTGTTTCTTTCAATCGTTTTTTCTGTTCTACACTATTTTTATCACGTGTTACTTCAACAACGATACTATCAAACTCACCATATAATTGTCTTAAACGATTAACAACTTTAAACGCCTCTCTTTGTGCTCTTTTTGCAACGGGTGATAAAATGGCAGTATCATCTGCAAAAATATTTTTTTGACCTTTTAAATCTTTTTTCGCCTGTTTCATTAAATTCGAATTATGAATAATTTGCATTTGATTTAAATTCGTCGTCATCAATTCTGGAATCATTTCCTTCATCGCTTTAAAAGAGAATGCATGATAACCACTAAATCCTCTTACGTTAGCTAAAATTACTGCCAAATTTTCAGAAATATTTGGATCCAAAGTCAAAATATCATGTACTCTTTCTTCTACACTTTTTGATCTCGTTAATATTTCTGCAATATCATCGAATAACGCTTTATTATCAAGCATATCTTTTTGATGATTTTCTTCCATTATTTTTTTGAGGATTTTATAACCTTTAAATTCCGTAAGAATTGGTTCCTCTTTTGCATTGATTCGGAAACCTTTTATTTCAGTAAGGTCTACTTCCATCATTTTTGCTAATTGTTTGGGAGTAATTCCACCTTTTTTATTTACAAAAGATAGGATTTCCTCTTTCTGATCCGTTGATAATTTTTCTTCCTGAATACTAATATTATTTAAATCATTTAATAAGTTAAACAATTCTGCTGTGTAAGACATTTTTGGCGCTCGATATTCATCAGGAAACAGACTACATTTTCCCTTCATTTTATCAATCATATTCTCTAGAATATTACCATCTTCATCATAAATCATCCCATATGGTGTTTGTGATTTAAAACTACCAGGCCCTGTTGAATAATGTCTTCTTCGCTCAATGATCGTAATGATTTCTTCTCGTAGTGATTCGTTTAAATTTTGATTACTTAAAATTTTCTCTACTTCTTTGACATAATCTTTGGTTCTAAAATTATTATAGTTTCCTCGAATTTTACCTGTTTCTTCCCATCGCTTTTTTTGAATTTCACATACATAATAACCATCTTTGATCAATTGATCATTTTCTTTCAAAATGTTTTTTGTTTCTCCTACATCTTTATTTTTTTCATTATCTTCTTCAATCATTTCTAAACTGCTGCCTCTATGCTTTAAAATATGCAATAAAGCCGTTGCAAGTTCTTCGTTTGATAATTGTTCATGTAATCCCTTTATTCTTAAATCATAAGGATGATCTAAATAAACAAAGGAATCATCTATTATTTGATTTTCTTTTAACAGTTTTAATAAGTCGTTTTTTCGATTTACTTTTCTTGATTTTAACCTTCTTCCCCCACGATTTGTTCTTCTCTTTTCATTTTCTGATGCGGTTCCTTCTTTAAACAGTCTTACTCCATAATCGATGATTTCATTGTCATCAATATCAATAACGCCATAACCAACAGAAGTAATTCCAATATCCAATCCTAATACTTTTCTTCCCATAATATTTATCCTTTCTTAATCTAATTATAATTATAATACAGATTATGATAAAAAATGAAAAAAATAGGTTTTCCTAAACTTTACTTATTTTATTTTCTATTCTTTTTAAATTCTATGAGAACTTTATTCTCTATTTTTCTAAAAGTTTTCACCTATTCCCAATTTCCCTTTCCTATTTGTCATTCTCCAACAGTAAACAAGCGATGATGGAATTCCCTGTAATAAACATGACCTTTGCACTAATTTTCTTTTCTAGCAAATGACCAATCCATCCCGCACTATGAGTACCTTTCGCTACCGTACGTACACTGTTTGCTACATGACCTAATTTAATTCCACTTTCTCCTAACACTCGAATGGCTTCGGCATCATAATCATTATCTTCTTCTTTTTCAAGATAGACAATCTGACCTACTTTAAATGCTTCCATTCCTAGGTGATATTGCATCCCTGTAATCGTTATATAAATCATATTTTCCACTCCTTTGATTAAATGGATTATATAAAATTCGCTATACATTTTTTTGTATAACGATATAATTAATATAAACTTAGGAGAAAAAATATGAAGGATACCAAAAGTTACATCTTAGCCATTTATGAAATTTTAAAAGATTTTAGTGATGAAAATCATTATTTAAGCAATCCTGATATCATTCGATTGCTCCATCAGATTTATCATATTGATGTTGATTATCGAACTGTCATAAATAATATCAAGTCATTAATCGATTTTGGGGTTGATATTGAAACCTATCAAACAAACCGAAAGGGATATTATCTTATCGACCGCTATTTAGAGGATAGTGAAATCGAATTGCTTTGTCATTGTGTTCATTCTGCCCATTATATTCCAGAAAAAGCAAGCAAAGAATTAATCCAAAAATTAAGCAATTTACAAAGCAAATACAAAAGAAATCAATTCTTACATCAATACTATATTAGTAATACTAAGAAAACAAAAAACAAAGAACTTCTTTGGAATATTGATATTATTTCCAATGCGATCAAAAAGAAACGCCGAATTTCTTTCGAATATTTAAAATACAATGAAGAAAAGAGATTAATTAAAAAAAGAGATTTACCTTATATCGTTAGTCCTTATTTCATTGTACAAGAAAACGATAATCTTTATTTGCTATGCCAAGGAATTCATCATACAAACATAGCCCATTATCGAATTGATAAAATGCGAAAAATTACCATTTTAAAAGATAATAATACTCCTTTAAAAGAAAATTTTGATCCTTATCAATATGTCAAAAATAAAAAGTTCATGTTTAGTGATGAAGAAGTAAAGGTCCATTTACTTTGCCACGAAAAAATGTTAGATGATGTAATTGATCAATTTGGGAATGATATCATGATACAGAAAGATGTCCATAAGGATTCCTATTATCATGTTATTTTAACTTCTTCTCATCAAGGAATCATTTATTTTTCGATACAATATCTCAGTTTTTGTGAGCTAATTGAACCGAAAGCATTGCGAAATGAAATCTATGAAAAAATAAAAACAGAACTCATTAAATATCAGAAATAAAATCCCTATGTTTTTCAGGATACATAAACATCCTAGTTATTTGATTCTACCTTTAAAAAAGTCATAAAAAAAATTATCCTCATTTCAATGGATAATTTTTTTCTCTATGAACATTGTCTTTGTCGTTTAATAAAATATTGTAATGAATTTTTTTATTATGTGATATTAAGAAAAACGAAATTCAAGCATTTTCTATCATCACCCAAAGAATCGCACAACATAGCCTTGCACAAAAACAAACAAAACAATCAATGGCAGTAGATAAGAAACATAGAAACGTGCCCATTGTGGGAATCGAACTCCTTTTCCCGTATTTGCTTCTTTGATAAAATGATCCCATCCCCATCCATAACGTGAGGTACAAAATAGTAGATACAGCAAAGAGCCTAGAGGCAGTAAATTATTGCTGACAATAAAATCTTCTAAATCTTGTATGGTGGATCCATTTCCTAGTGGTTGGATAAATTGCAAAACATTAAAACCTAGCGCACAAGGAAGAGATAGTAACAATACTAGAATCAGATTGATTGCGATGGCTTTCTTCCTTTGCATATTTTTTAGATCCATGGTAAACGATACGATGTTTTCAAATACTGCAATG
The DNA here is from genome assembly GCA_045134375.1 of Breznakia sp. Classification (GTDB taxonomy): domain Bacteria; phylum Bacillota_I; class Bacilli_A; order Erysipelotrichales; family Erysipelotrichaceae; genus JBGUVL01. The sequence goes on from JBGUVL010000041.1 coordinate 8,321, forward strand.
ATCGTCGTCATGGCGGCAAAACTCATAAATAAGAAAAACAAAGAACCCCATAGTTGTCCTAAAGGCATCGTTAAGAAAATATGAGGAAGAGTAATAAAGACAAGACCAACTCCTTCTCCTGGATTGACATCATAAGCAAAACAAGCCGGTATGATAATCAGTCCTGCAATTAACGCAACGACAGTATCTAATAAAACAACATTAACGGTTTCCCCTACCAGTGTTCTTTTTTTATCCACATAGCTACCAAAAATCGCAATCGAGCCAATTCCAACACTCAACGTAAAAAATGCTTGTCCCATAGCAGCAAAAATAACTTCGCCAAGCCCATATTCACTAATTTTAGAAAAATCAGGAGATAGATAGAAAGCCACCCCTTCCATTGCTCCCGGCAGCGTTAATGAGCGAATCACTAAAACTCCCATTAATAAAAGCAATGCTAGCATCATCAATTTGGAAACTTTTTCGACTCCTTTCTGCAATCCTTTTGAACAAACAAAGAAACCAAGGCAAGTCGTCAATGTCATAAATCCAACCTGTAAATAAGGAGAAGCTAACATAGAAGAGAACACTTCACTGACTTGATCATTACTAAGATGTTGGAACTCACCACTCGCCATTTTCATGAAATAGATCATCATCCATCCACCCACTGTCGTATAAAACATCATGAGAAGATAATTTCCAACAATTGAGATATATTTCATCCAATGCCAATGGGTTCCTTTTGGTTCCAATACATCGAAAGAAAGCGCTGAACTTTTCTGTGAAGCTCTACCCACAGAAAATTCCATTACCATGATAGGTAGTCCCAATAGAAAAAGAAAGAATAAATAAATCAGTACAAAGGCAGCCCCTCCATACTTTCCTACAACATAAGGAAATCGCCAAACATTTCCTAAACCAATCGCACATCCCGCACTGATTAAGATAAAACCCAAGCGCGAGGAAAATTTTTCACGCATAGTAAATCCTCCAAAATAAAAAACCAACGTGTTCCATTATAACAGAAACACGCAGGCTTTCCTATGGTTAATACAGAAAACTTTATTACAGAGTAACATCAACTCTGCTCCCCTCTTTATCCCTTATGACCTCAATTTTTTGATCAATTTGCAATTTCAATTCCTCCACATGAGAAATCACCCCAATTAACTTATTTGTATCCAAGGATAAAGAAGCAATCATTTCCATTGCTTTCGTTAAGGATTCACTATCCAATGAACCAAATCCTTCATCAATAAACATAGCATCCATGTGGATACCACCACTTCTACTTTGAACAACATCACTTAATCCCAAAGCGAGCGAGAGAGCTGCCTTAAAAGACTCCCCACCAGACAGCGATTTCACATCTCGTCGTTTGTTTGTCCACTCATCCAATACTTCAATCTCAAGACCACTCTGACTTCTTAGATTACTTGCTTCCTCTTTTCGCAATAATTGGTATCGTCCATCACTCATACGCATCAGACGTTGATTAGCGGCTTGCAATACGAAATCAAAGTAAACACTTTGCACATATACTTCAAAACTAATTTTTTCCTTACTGCTGATTTCCCCATTTGCAGTATCGGATAAGGTTTTCAACAACTGATACCGTTGTTCGATTCTTTCGCTTTCTTTTTTCTTTTGTTTTAGTTGGAGAAGACATTGGTGATTGGTAAAAATGATTTTATCCATTGCATTTCGCTCATTTTCCAATGATTCCTTTTTCCCTTTTAGCTGTTCCAATTCGGCTTTTTTCAAAGTAACATCGACGAATTCTTCCTTTTGCACTTTCTCCTCTTTATCCTTCAACAACACCATCGTACTACGACATTCCATCTGATATCGATGAATGTCTTCCTCTAGTTCATTACGTTGGGTTTCATTGAGTCGATACTGTACGATCTCTTCCTCTTTTAGACACAATTCTTCTTTCCGCTGTTGTAGCTGTTCTTGATAATGCTGCATTTCCTCAGCGTCTTTTTCCAATAACAGTAGCAAATCTTTCTTTGCTTTTTGCCATTGTGCTAACTGCTGACTAGCTTGTTCTTTCTGCTCTTGTGCCTTGGCTTGTCGCTCTTGTATCTTTTCTAACTTTTGTTGGCATTGAAAGTATTGTTGTTGAGCTTCTTCTTTACTTGCATAAGGCAATCTTTGCTTCATCTCAAGAGTGACTTGTAACTGACCAATTTTGATTTCTACCTCTTGTTGTTGCGCTTGAATGGTTGCTAAACATTGCAAATAATTTTCTTTTGTTTGCTGTAGTTCTTCTCGTTTTTGCTCCTGTTTTTTGTTTTTCACCATTTGTTGCTGCATGGTTTGATAACGAATTTCAAGTTCGTTCTTTGCTTGTTTTGTATTGTCATACAGCGTGATAATTTTAGGAAAAGCAGAGGTTGGATACGAAGAAATCGCTTGAATTTCTTTTTCGATCGCTTCCATTTCTCCTTTTCGATTCCCAGCATTCATCGCTTTTTTTCGTAACTCTTCCTTGTGCTGTTCCAATTGCTGTTTCCTTTGATCCAATTGATCTTTTTGTATTGGCCGTTCCCTCCATACTGCTTTTTTTGGGTGGTGTAGTGAGCCACAAACAGGACAAGGTTGTGCTTCTTTTAAATTCATCGCAAGAACACCGGCAATATTATCATAATACGCTTTTTCTAAGTTGCTATATTGATCTTCTTCTTGTCGCACCACATTGGCATAATCTTGATATTGTCGCTGGTTTTGCAAGAATGTTTTTTGACTGTTTTCCCATCGGTTGACAAGCATTCGCAATTGTTCCAATTTCTCCAATTGCAGTAATTTTTCATGATATTGTTGCTGTAAAACAATCTGCCGATCGTAATCTTTTTCATGTTGTTTTACATACTCATTCACTACGTTTAACTGACGTTCGCATTCCAAGTTTGCCTTTTCCAGTTGCTTCCTACGATTTTGATTCTCTTGCAAGATTTTCATTTGATGATTTAATTGTTGCTTGACTTCCTCTCTTTCTTCATATTCTGGAAGTTGTCTTTGAATTTCTTCTTTTTTAATGAGCAAAGCCTGTCGTTGCTCTTCCATCGATTGCAAAGCCATGACTTCTTGTTCTGCCTTTTGATGAATCACTTCTGCTTTTTCCATTTCTATTATGCTTTGCTCATATTGTCGCTGATGTTGTTGGTTTTGACGTTGTTTTTCCTGATATTGCTTTTCCAGTGGCAATAAATGCTCTAAGATTCGATTCGCCATCTTTACCTGTTCAATTTTCTTTTCATAGGTTGCATTTTGTTGTTCTAATAAACTCCATTTCGCTCTTAATTGTTGCAATTGAACAACGATGTCATTGTGTTCTAACGCTTTTGCTAAAGAAAGCTGCTGCTTTTCGATCGTGGTTTGTAATTGTTGTAGTTGTTCGGTTTTTCTTTGAAAAGAACTTTGGTTTCTTTGCTGATGCTGTTGCAAGATCGAAATAAATTGATCCATTTGGTAGACATCATTTAAGCAAGAAAGATAATCTTGGTATTCTTCATCCTCCTTAGAAAAGATCGCCATTTGTTCAATTTGCAACATATCGGCATTATTTTTTTCAAACTCCTCTTTGCATGTTAAGTAGTTTCGTTTCAATTGATCCTGTACTTTACAATAATACTGCGTATCAAACAGTTTTCGGAAAATGGCAACACGTTCCTTGCTGGAAGCATAAAGAAGATTTAAAAATTCTCCTTGTGCTACCATTGCAATCTGTTTAAATTGAGAACGAGTCATTCCTAGAATTTCCTCGATTCTCGCATTGACCTCTTTTACATTACTGGAAAGAATGGTATTTTCTTCATAAAGTACAGCATTTGCATTTTCTTTTGTCATTCCCTTGCCACGCTTACTTTTACGATAATAAGAGGGATTACGTACAATGCGATAGTTTTTTTGCTGATGAGAAAAAGAAAAATCCACTTGTGTTGCGACATCGGCTTTCGCAAAATCACTTCGCATCATTTCACTTTTTCGATTTTCTCCGCTAAGATCCCCATAAAGCGCAAAACAGATGCCATCAAAAATAGTCGTTTTACCAGCTCCTGTTTCTCCACTAATCAAAAACAACCCCTGTGTAAAAACGGTAAAATCAATGATTATTTCGTTGGCAAATGGTCCAAAAGCTGTCAATTTTAGTACTAACGGTTTCATTGTTCCACCTCCTGAAAGAGTTTTTCTAGCTCCTTCCATTGCGCATCACTGAGATTAATGTTATTTTGCCTTTCGTAAAACTGAGCAAACAAAGCGAGTGGTGTTTGCTGAAGCAATTCTTCCTCATCGATCTTCGTTTGTTGTTGCATCGCATAGCGTCGATTCTGTAATGTGATCTGCATGACATTAGGAAATATGGTTCTTACTTTTCCAATCGCATCAATGATTTCTTCTTCATCCGTCAATATCACATGCATATAATCTTGCCCATTTCCAAGTTCCACTTGACGCTTTAACAATGCCTCCATAGAACAAGTAATTTCGCGCATATCATGCAGTGGTCTTAACTCTTGAAACGATAATTTAATTTGTTTTGGACCTTGAATCTCTAAAATAGGAACACTCTTGCTTCTATTTGCTTCGGAAAAAGAATATTTTAACAAGGAACCACAATAACGTACCATCTCTCTTCCCATCGCTTGTGGTTTATGAATATGACCTAAGGCAACATAATCAAAAGCATCAAAAAGGTGATAATCCATTTGCTCAATTCCTCCTAATGAAGCCGTTTCCGAATCCGAACATTCCGGTCCTTTTTGATTGACACTAACAAATTGATGCGCTAACAAAATATTTGTTTTCGCAAGATCCATTTTCGTTTGTGATAACAGATATTTCATGCATTCTTCATAACTATTTGTTTGTACATCCAACAAATGATTCACATACACTGGTTTAACAAAAGGAAGCAGGTAAAAAACAACTTCTCCCCAATCTTCTTTCCATGTCACTTGTTCCATGCTCCCCTCAAATTGCGAGGAAACATAGATTTGAGAAGATTGAAAAAAACGACTTCCAAAAGCAAGGCGCTGTGGTGAATCATGATTCCCACTGATAATTAAAACCGTGGTATGCAATTGATGTAATTCACATAAAAAATCATCAAATAAAGCAATCGCTTCAACGCTAGGAATACTTTTATCATAAATATCCCCACATAGCATTACCACATCAATATTCTCCTCCATTACGATGGTTGAAATTTGTTTCAAAATATATTTTTGATCATCGATCATGGAAAAATCATTCACTCTTTTACCTAGATGCAAGTCGGACAAATGCATTATTTTCATAACATCACTCCTCATCTTTATGATTATATCATGTTTCTAGTTTACCATTTTAAAATAACAAAAAATGCCTTATTTTACTAAGACATTCTTTTCCTATTAAAGCATTACATCAGGATCGGTAAAATAACCATTTCCCATAAATGACTGAACGGAAAAACCAAAACCATCGCTGGTAACATATCCGCAATTGGAAACTCTTTCATTTTTAAAATTCTTAACCCTGTCGCCAGCATTAAAAATCCACCACAAGCTTTAAAATCTGCAATCATGGTAATCGTAGTAAGCGGGAAAATAAATTTTGCGCAAAGAAGAAGCAAAGAAAAGATGAGAAACTGAGGTAGTGCAACCATCGCAGTAACCAAACCTATTTGACAAGCAATGATTGCTGCCGTGAATAGATCCAAAATAGATTTTGAAATTAGGATAGAACTATCCCCACTCATCCCTGCATCCAAACAACCATAAATTCCAGTTCCGCTCGCACAAAACAACACAATCGTGGTAATTAAAGTCGCTCTATATTCATTTTGTGAAAGCGAGCTTCGATTTTGCACACCCATCTTTGCCATTCCTTTTTCAAGCAATCCAGCGCCACGATCGATCCATTTCCCTACCTGAAAAAGTAATCCTATTCCAGTTCCAATGACCAAAGCAAAAATAACTGCTGGCATATTCTTCATTAGTACAATGGAAGAAATTCCCATACCAAGCGAACAGAGTCCTAACACCATATACAATTGTTCTATCATGTAATCACTTAACTTCTGACCTACAATATTTCCACAAAGTCCCCCAATGGTAACCGCAAGACAATTAATAATAACACCAATAGGCATAGCAAACGTACTCCTTTTTTTCTTATTTTATCGAGTAAAGGACAAAGTAACAATTCATAATTGATGAATTCCTATTCCAAAATGGAATAGCAAAACAATCCCATTCGCAGTATTCTAAGTTACAATGCCTTAAAGATAAAAACAAAAAACCTATTCCTGCTTCATCGAGCAAAAATAGGTTTTTATTTTGTTTTGCTAGTATTAAGCAATATTATATTACTTTTTTTCTATCATCATACTACAATCGATTAGCAGCTAAATAACCTTGTTCAATCGCATTGTTAATATCCGCTACTTTTTCGTTGCAATCACCAACGGCAATTACTTCAATGCCGGCTTCGGTTAATGGGGAAACGTCAAAGGCATTTGGTCTTGCTCCCGTTGCCAATACGACATAATCGCATGGTAGAGATACCGTTTCTCCTGCCTCATTGCTACATTCAACACTCGTTAATGTAATTTCTTTTACCGTTGTTTTTGGCATTTGGATAACACCATATTTTGCAAAACTTTCCTGAAGCGTAGGTTTGACTGTTAAAGATTCTTCTTTCGCAATTTCATCTAACATTTCTACGATTGTTACTTTGCTACCTTGTTCTGCCAATAATTCAGCGGTTTCCACACCAACTAATCCACCACCGATAACAACAATATTACCGCTGACAATCTGTTCGTGAGAAAGAATTTTCCATGCATCTAATACGTGTGGTAAATCATGTCCAGCAATTGGTGGGATCGCATTGCTTGCACCAACAGCGACGATAACGGCATCTGGATGTTCCGCAGCAACGCAGTTAGCACATACCTTTCTTCCCAGACGTAAATCAACCCCTAGCTTCACTACCTGTTGTGTTAAATAGTTTGTTGCACGATTCATTTCCATCTTGCGAGGAGGAACACAAGCTAAGTTAAGCTGTCCCCCTAATTTCGTTTCTTTTTCAAACAATACAACTTCATGTCCTTTAACAGCAGCAACACGAGCCGCTTCCAAACCAGCAGGTCCACCACCAATGACAACCACTTTCTTCTTTTCACTAGCCGGTGTAATCACACGTTCGTATTCATAACCATTTTCTGCATTTAATACACAGCTTAAGAATTTACGATTCTGAATATTATCCGTACATCCTTTGTTACAGCTAATACACAAACGGATATCATCGGCATTTCCTGCTTCTAACTTTTTCACATAATCCGGATCGGTTAATAATGGACGGCCTAACCCTACCATATCAGCACGACCACTGACAATTACCGATTCCGCATTTTTAGGTGTTACGATGCGACCTACCGTAGATACCGGAATGGAAACAACAGCTTTTACTTTTTTCGCATATTCCCCAAAGAAAGTATACGGCTGACATCCCATCGCCGGAATCGTATCTCCCATATTGCCAGTGTGGTTTGCCTGTGCAACATGTAACATATCAACACCAGCTTCTTCCAGCTTCTTCGCAAAAGCAATTCCTTCTTCTGCGCATAAACCACCTTTACCACGTAATTTACCATTTCCCATATCGGTAATGATCGGTAATTTATAATCAATCGTCAAATTAGGCGCTGCCGCTTTGATTGCTGCAACAACTTCCAACGCATAGCGAATGCGGTTTTCAAAACAACCACCATACGCATCATTTCTATGGTTTAAGATCGTAGAACATAATGATCCTAAAAGACGATCGCCATGAACTTGAATCGCATCAACCCCAGCTTCCATCGCACGTCTAGCACTTTCTGCAATCGCATGTTTAATATCTTCTAACTGCTCTATTGTCGCTTCACTTACAAAGTGTTGCATATCATGATGCAACTTTGCATAAGCTTCCTTAGTTACCTTCTGTGATTCTTCCATCTTAGCAGTAAAGCCTGCCATATCTCCTGCCGCTTTCAATTTCTGCGCTTCCATGGCTGCCATACGCGCTCCCATGATCATGCGTCCAACACCTGGAACATCGTATTCTGGATGGAAAAGCTGCAATGCTAATTTCGCTCCATATTCATGACAAGCATCTGCCAAATTTTTAAATGTCGGTATTTGTTTATCATCAAATAGCTTTGGAGTTGGACTTGCTGTATTCACTGGTGCAACATCCCCAATCACGATATAACCTACACCACCTTCGGCTAATCGCTTATAAAAATTAAAACTCTGCGCACCAATCGACCCATCTCTTTCCTCATATCCTGTTGTTAATGGAGGAAACATGATACGATTTTTTAAGGTCATATTTCCTACCTTGATCGGTTCTAATAATTTCATATTAATTTTCTCCTTTGTTCATAGTCACTTTAATGATAGCACTTACATATATATAATACATACTTTTTTTGTTAAAAAACATATATAATTCATGATTATCATAAAAAGTGATATTCGTATTCGAAAAAAATTGAATTGCTATCATTTTGAAAAAAAGATATTGGTACATCTCCACTATCCTTTCCTCTTTCCATATCAAGGGCGATCTTTTCAATTTCAACGCTCGCCTTAAAACCCTATCTTGTTTCTTTCTTATCTCCCATAGAGTAAACTGTTTTGATAAAAGAAGCAAGGTAGCTTCCATTCCTTATGCCTCACGATTTTTTCTTTGTTACTCTAGTTTGAACTTGTGTAATATACTCACTTTCATCTTTTGTTTCATGCACATCAATCAATAAGAATTCGAAAAAGATATCATTACACTTATATCCTTCTCTATCTAAATAAGCTTTCATATCAAAAAAAAGTTGATTGGATCGATCATAAGCTCCTCGATAGGTATAAATACAGTAATCCCCTTCTTCTAAAATAAAATCGGAACAATCTTTTTCCTTATCAACGATAAAAACACTGGTATATACAGGAACTTCTTGTTTGATTTCAATGATGCTTCCACTATCCAAATTCCCTATCACGGAAATATCTTGCGACATATTCTCACTTAGCTTTGTCAATAAATAATCAACCGTTTCATCGTCCTCAATACGTTCCTTTAGATAACGACAATTGCGAGTTTCAAAATGCACGATTTGAAACTCATTGCAAGGCAATGACAAGGCTTTTGTTACACCTATTGAACGTGCTTGAATATTATCGTATTGTTTTCTTAATGCTTTGATTTGATTTTCTATCCGCCACTGTTCCTCTTTTAAAAACTGCAAAGTAGCATTGACTGTTCTATGTTCTAGATAATCTTTGATCTGCTTCGTATCGTAACCAAGTTTTAAACAATCTCGAATCACATTTAATACCCAAATATCCGAAAGCGAATATAAACGATAATTACTGGAAGAACGTTTCGGTTGAATCAATCCCACTTTTTCATAGTAACGTAACGAATCAACACCAATTCCATATAAAGCGGCGATTTCTTTTATTTTATAATACTTTTTCATCATTTCACCTTGACTTTAGTATAATACTAAGGTTTAAACTGTACAAGTAGAAAAGAGAGGTTGCTATGTTAAAACAATATTTTCGTTTCGTAATCCCATCCATCTTGTCCATGGTGATTTTTAATTTGTATACTTTAGTGGATGGCATCTTTGTTGCCCATTTTGTCAATGCTACCGCATTAGCAGGAATCAATGTAGCATCTCCCTATATTACGATCATCTTTGCAATTGGTGTATTGTTTGCGATTGGATCAAGTACCGTCATGTCCATCTACCGTGGTCAAAATAATACTGTGATGATGCATAAAGTATTTACTATGAACAGTATCACGATATCTTGTATCGCCTTGTTGATTTCTATTGGTTCCTTTTTCTTTTCAACTACGATAACTTCTTTCTTAGGAGCCAATGCAGAAGTATTTTCGTATTCTTCCCGCTACATTCGCATCATTTCTTGCTTTGCTTTTTTCTATATCGTCGCATATTGCTTTGAAGTATTATTAAAAGCCGATGGATATCCTCACAAATCCATTATTGGCGTAGCCATTGGTGCTTTTAGCAATATCGCATTAGATGCCATTTTCATGGGTGTCTTTTCCTTCGGATTGCCTGGTGCTGCCTTGGCAACTGGGATTTCGCAAATGCTAACCTTTTGCTATTTTCTATCCCATTTCATAGGAAATAAAAAATCCCATTTTCATTTTGTCAAAGGTCCTTATCCATGGAAAGAATATCGTCGATTATTCGTACTTGGACTTTCTGATTTCATTGCAGAACTATCGCCTGGTATAATGATTATGGCTTTCAACTATCGAATCAATCAATTGTTATCCACTTCCGGTCTCGTTAGTTTTAGTGTTATTATCTATATTTATAATTTAGTTTTGATGGCCATGGTAGGAATCTCCCAAGGGACACAGCCATTATTAAGTTACTATTATGGGAAAAAAGATCGAAGCGCCATGCACCAGATTCATCGATATGCCCGTATTTTAGTTAGTGTTCTCTCAATTCTTTTATTTTTGAGCATCGAATTATTTGCTCCTATCATAGTATCTTTCTTTCTTACGAATGGAAATAATTATCAAACCACTATTTTTGCATTACGTGTCTTTGCACTTGTTTTTTTACCAATGGGACATGTCGTCATTACCTCTGGCATGTTAACCGCTGTAGAAAAGCCAAAGCAATCCCTTTTACTATCATTATTAAGAGGAATCTTTTTCATTATCGCCTCACTCTATTTATGTACTTATCTATGGCACGCAAATGGAATTTGGATTTCACCACTACTATCCGAATTATTCACCCTGATCATAGCGCTCTATTTTCTCCATCAACAACGTCACTTATTATAAAAAAAAATCATTCTTACGAATGATTTTTTTATAATAAGTTCTTACGCAATGTCTCACCATCTTCTTCGTGCAAATAAGCAGGTGCAATATCAAATACGGTTTTTCCTCCATAAGCACCTTCTTGTGCTAAACGATAAGCAGCTCTTGCATAAGCCACTAATACACTTGAAGTGAATTCTGGATTGGAATCCAATTGCAAACGATATTCAATGACATGATTGTTTTCTTTTTCCCAACCCGTACGTCCACTGTGGATAACAAATCCTCCATGTGGTATTCCAGCATGATCACGCATCAATTCTTCTTCACTAATGAAATGAACAATCGTATCATAATCAGCAAAATAATTTGGCATCGTTTTAATTTCATTTTCAATTCTTGCTAAATCAGCATCTACTTCCGCTACGACAAAGCATTCTCTCAAATGTTTCTCTCTTGTACTAAGGATTGGATTTTCTCCATTTCTAACTTTTTCCAATGCCGCTTCTACCGGAATCGTATACTGACGAGCATCTTTTACTCCTGCAATACGGCGAATCGCATCCGAATGTCCTTGGCTCACTCCTTTTCCCCAGAAAGTATAGCTTTTTCCTTTTGGTAAGATAGCAGATGCATACAAACGATTCAAAGAGAACATTCCTGGATCCCATCCTACCGAAATAATGCTGACATGCTTGCTGTTTCTGCTCGCTTCATCTACGGCTTTAAAATGCTGCGGAATCGTCGCATGGGTATCAAAACTGTCAATAACATTGAAAAATTGCGAATAATATGCACTCTGTTTCGGTAAATCATTAGCACTACCTCCACATAGAATCATAACATCAATCTGATCCTGCATTTTTTCTGCTTCTTCTACTGCATATACTGGAACCGTTGAATCATGCAACTGGATACTGCTAACATCCCTTCTAGTAAAAACAGCAACAAGTTCCATATCGTTTGCTTCCGCAATCGCACATTCCACGCCTCTTCCAAGATTTCCATAACCCATAATTCCAATTCTTATACTCATAACATCAATCCTCCAATAATTATTACTATTTTATCATTATCTTTGAAAAATACGATAGTAAGAAAGTAAAAAGTTAAAAAAAAACACAGAAATTACGGTAAATTTCTATGCCAACAACATTGCTTTGCTTTCCTCATCAAACAAAATAAGTGCAAAGTTCATTTCCTTTTTCTAAAAATATTTAGAATGTAGAAATCGCAATATCAAGTGCATCTTTTTTGGTATAGCCAAAGATTCCTGAAGAAAGAAGAGGAAATGAAATGGAATGACAGTGATATTGTTTTGCGAATCGTAAAACACTCTCATAAGCTTGTGATAATCCTTTTGCTTCCTCTTGATTACCATCGTAATACATTTGCCCTACTGCATGAATAATATAGGTTGCCGGTAAATAGAAACTGGGTGTGATAAACGCCGATCCACACGGACAAAATCCAATCCATTGACCGGGCATTCAACAACTCACTTACTCCTGCTTTTTTGAAAATAATCCCACCGACTCCGCCACCCATCCATAAATGTTCCTTTGTGGCTTTGACGATCCCATCATAAGAAAATTGCGTAATGTCGCTCTCTCGTATTTCCAAAGGCATACCATTTTCTTTTCTAACACTAATATTCAAAGCTTAAATTATCATAAGCTTCTAAGTGCGCAAGCCAAGTATCCATTTCTTCTTTGATTATTCTACATAGATATTCATAATCTTTTGTTTCCACATAACCATGTTTTGCCATACAGCGATAAAACTTTTTTATACTAGCGGCATACCCTTTTAGCTCAGAAGCACAAATTCCACCACTCTTACGAATGATCCAATCGCCAAGGAATGCAGAAATTTCATAACAGCCCTTTTCGATTGACAAAATATCATAGTAAGTTAAAAAAACATTTAAATAAGTAGCAACACGATCATAGTGTCGTCGTATTGTCTTCAAAGATAATTGTTGATTTTCTAAAACCGTTTGAAAACAAGTTAAATATATTTTGTTTTCTTCTACTTTTTTGATCACTTCTTTTTCATAATCGAATGCTTCCAAAAAAAACACCTCCTAATTTGTATTACGATTGGCAAGTACGTTTGGAATCAATTCCACAAAACAATCATCGTATTTTTCTTTCAATGATTCTAACATTTCTTTATTGGCTAATTCCAACTCTGTAAACGACATTAAATCATGTGTCGTTGTAAAATAGATGGATATCCAAATTCTTCTTCCAGTCGTTGTGATATCATAGAAAACAGGATCGTATTGATAATTTTTTAATACTTGCCCGGTTCGCCTTTTAATATCTTCAATCGTCGCATCATCAGGGGAAAATAAAACAATGCTTCGAAATGCTTCAACAACCATTTTGATTGGTTCTGGAAGCATAAAAGCAATCAAGATAATAGCAACGATTTGATCAAAATAAGGAGTAATGAAAAAGAACGTTGTCGATTCCAAAAAGGAAGAAATAAAGAAAGCAAGGGATACCCCAATGCTTCCCAATACATCAATTTTCCAACCATAAATTTCCGCATCGATCGTAGGAGAAGATACCTTTTTATTGCATTTTCTTAAGAATAGGAAAATAAGACAACTAAAACAAGTAAGTGTACTTTCAAAGAAAGAGATTTGTCTGTGATCCACAAGATTTCCTCCGCTCATCATAATTTGTATATTATTAAAGATAAGTGAAATCATGACCGCAATAAACATAAACCCTTTTAACAAAATAAAGATACTTTCCAGCTGGGAAAAGCCAAACGGATGTTTTTCACTAACCGGTTGATAAAACAAAGGAATAATGAAAATGGTTAGCGCAATGACAACTAACTCAATGGTATCAAAGACAGTATCGGTTAAGATGGATTGGGAATGGGAATAAATCGCCATGATCAATTCCGCAACGGCAAAAACAACCCCTGACCAAAAAGATATATAGAGTATTTTTTTTTCTTGTTTTTGTTTTTCCACTATTTCAAATCCTTTCTTTTATTATCATAGCATATTTTTCAAAAAGAAAAAAAGAAGAAGCAGGATAACGCTCATTGCTTTCTTCTTCGTTTCAATAAGAAATTTCCCAAATTAAATACTATCCTTGAAGATGATCTGCTGAATCAATTCTTCATTACTCTTGCTTTTCTCAAACAGAGATAATAAATGATCCACGGCTTGGTCAGCTTTTAGCGAAGTAAAAGCATGGCGAATAATCTGCATTGCTTTTCTTTCGTCCTTGCTCAAAAGCAAATCCTCTCTTCTTGTCCCGGATTTTAATAAATCGATGGCTGGAAAAATACGACGCTCCTGTAGCTTTCTGCTCAGTACCAATTCCATGTTTCCCGTTCCTTTAAATTCCTCATAAATGACATCGTCCATCTTACTTCCCGTATCAACCAATGCCGTCGCAAGAATCGTCAAACTGCCTCCTTCTCTCATATTTCTAGCAGCCCCGAAGAAACGTTTTGGTAAATAGAGCGAAGCCGGATCTAATCCACCAGAAAGTGTTCTTCCTGAAGGTGTTATCGTTAGATTATAGGCACGAGCCAAACGTGTGATACTATCCAATAAGATCATGACATCTTCCCCTTGTTCAACCAAACGTTTTGCTCTTTCAATCGTCATTTCCGCTACTTTTTTATGCCGCTCCGGTTGTTCATCAAAGGTCGAATAAATGACTTCTACTTTTTTTCCTTCAATTGCTTCCTTAATATCCGTCACTTCTTCCGGCCGTTCATCAATCAATAAAATTAACAGATGAATGGAAGGATTACAACGTTGCACCGATAATGCGATCTCTTTTAACAATGTCGTTTTTCCTGCTTTTGGTGGAGAAACGATCATACCACGCTGTCCTTTTCCAATTGGTGATAACAAGTCAACGATCCGCATGGATAACACATCACTTCCCTCTCCTAAATGGATTCTCTCATTAGGAAAGATCGGCGTTAGTGTTTCAAAAGATTTTCTCTGCTTTACATCCTCTGGATTTTTTCCATTGACAGAGGTAATCTGCATCAATGCATTATAGCGTTCTCCCACTTTATGTTCACGAGCTACTCCACTTATAACATCCCCTGTTTTTAAATGAAAACGGCGAATCTGCGATTGTGAAACATAAATATCTTCGCTTCCACTTAAGTAATTTTCACTGCGGATGAAACCAAAGCCATCTGCCAACGCTTCTAAAATACCACTCACTTGTTTCCATGGTAGCTCTTTATTATCCTTTTCTTCTTTTTTTATTGCTGCCTGTAATTCATCTGTTACCATTTAATATCCCTCATTTTCTACTCTTGCATAAGCCATTATCATTGTGCAGTATACCTCCCATAGTATACCATAATTATACGCATTCTTCTAAAAAACCAGGAATTCTTGTTCTTACCCTATTGGTATTTTTTATTCATCGTAAAGCCACGTCCTCTTACTTCACTCACCCGACTTACGCTCATAAAGCATTCGGGATCAATTTCATGGACAATACGTTCGATTTTTGGTAATTCGCGGTTGGAAATCACGCTGAAGATCATTTGCAATTTTTCCCTTTGATAGCCACCCTCTCCATCCAACATGGTAACTCCTCGATCCATTTGTTTTAGAATCGCATCTCGAATCTCATTTGCTCGATGTGAAATGACTTTGATTTCCGTTCGTGTCGTGCCTAATAACAGCATTTTATCTAATGTCATTGTATAGATGATAATTAACACAATTCCATAGAGGATCATTTCCGATTGCGAAAATAGCGCCTGTGAAAGAAGGATAAAAACATCAAACACATACATACTGAAAGAAACCGGAAGCTTAAAAAATTTCTTTAAAACCAAAGGTGGGATATCCATTCCTCCCGTACTTGCACCACTACGAATAACAATTCCTAATGCCATTCCTATCCCAAGCCCGGAAAATAGTGTGCATAATAAAATATCGTTCGTTATCATTATATTTCCTAACCATCGATCCAACAATTCCAACAGAAAAGGATACAAAAAAGTACTTGCCAATGTGGTAGAAGCAAATGTTTTCCCTAACACTAGATAACCAACAAGTAACATCATTACATTAAACCCAAAAACAAACAAGGAAATCGGAATTCCAAAATAATGATGGACACTAATCGCAATTCCGGTAGTTCCTCCGGTGATCAATCCCGAGGGAAGCAAGAACAATTTCACACTAAATGCGTATAACGCATTTCCTAATATTACAGCAATCATCGTTGATACCAATCCATTTCCAGTTCTCTTTTTGCGCATTCTTTATCCTCCAGTAAAAAAATCCACGCTGTTACGAAATCATTTTCCCTAACTAGCGTGGATCAAGGTACAAACCTAATACATTTTCATTATAATCAGTGTAATTGAAAGGGTCAAGTGAGGAATATTGGAAATCATTCGAAAAACCTAAGACAAAAAAGAAACCATTGAAAAACGATACCAAGAACAAAAGTACATTCATCATAGAACTATCAAAAAAATAGATTTATGATAACTTCGCTCATTCGTATTGATTATCCCATCCATACCAACGAATCCAGCAATGGTTATTGATTCTTACATTAACTATCTGATAGGGCAAACAGAAATACTAAAGAAATGCAGGATTGACCTCCAATACTTGAATCAAACCATGTTCAAAATTTTTCAACAAGTCTTCTTTTCCCCCTTCTAAACACCATATAATACCATAACCAAAAGCAAGATGAGCACATGCTAAATATAATTCTTTTGGATCGTTCAAATTTTGAATTTGATTCGCATTTTGTGCTTTTTCAAATAACGTTGTCATTAATTTCGTAATTCCCTCTTGAAATTGGAAAGTACCTTTATTTTCTTTCAAATTTGAAATGAACAATTGGGAATATAGATCATGACCAAATTCTTGCGAATGTGACATGATAATTTGAAAGGCACATAAAATCTGTTTCCAATAATTTTCCTGTGAAATAATTTCTAATATTCTTTTACTCATTTCTTCTTCCATATCATTGTAAAAAATGGTGAGTAATTCTTCCTTTGATTTTACATAATTATAAAAAGTCGGTTTTGAAATATTTAATTCTTTACAAATATCCATAATGGTAACCTGAGTATATCCATTTTCTTTAAACATTCGATACGATGTCTTAATAATCTTTTCTTTCAAGTTTTTACTCATAATTTTTCGATTGAACAACCCGCTACGGTCGTATTCCTTTCCTCCATAATCATAATACATTCTAATTGGGATATCAAAACCAATCTAACTTTAATTTAACATTACTTATTATAGAGATAATCAATCAAAAATCAAATTTATTTAATTTCATATATTGACAAAGAAAGCGGTTACGAAATATAATTTTACCGTGGTAAAGTTTTATATTACTCAATTAAGGAGGAGCATTTATGAGTCAATATCCATATCTAGAAAAACCAATTACTTTTCGAGGAATGACCGTTAAAAATCGTATTTTTGTACCGCCAATGAAAACAAATTACATCAAAGCAGATCATTCCATGAGTGATGACATCATCCAGTATTATGAAGAAATGGCAAAAGGTGGTGTTGGATTAATAACCACGGAAGCTGCAGAAATCGATGGTGAACATTTATACGATAGCACGATTTTAGGAATTTATGAGGATTCCCAAATAGCAGGATTCACAAAATTAGCAAATGCTTTACATCAATATGACTGTAAATTATCCGTGCAATTAATCCAAGGCGGTCCGTTTGCAAATTCAACATTAAATGGTGGGCGTATGCCATTATCCTGTACTCCAATTTCACATGTTTGGAATCCACTGGATGTACCAGTTGAAATGACACACGAAGATATTCAACATTATATCGATTTATATTGCAAAGCAGCAGTTCGTGCAAGAGATGCCGGATGTGATGCCATTGAGATTCATGCCGCACACGGTCATGC
This sequence comes from Breznakia sp., assembly GCA_045134375.1. GTDB lineage: Bacteria > Bacillota_I > Bacilli_A > Erysipelotrichales > Erysipelotrichaceae > JBGUVL01. The sequence continues at coordinate 26,092 of JBGUVL010000041.1, forward strand.
ATTGTTAGGTTCTTTCCTATCCGCACAAGTGAATCACCGAAGCGATGAATATGGAGGAACCATCATGGGACGTAGCAAATTCTTAGTCGAAGTATGTGATGCCGTTCGTAAAGCGGTAGGTGATCAATTTGCGATATCCGTTCGTTTAAGTGCAAGCGATTTAGAACCAGGAGGAACAACTGCATCCGATAATATTTTCGTTGTTCGCCAATTGGAAAAAGTTGGCGTTGATTACGTTCATTTTACGAATGGTACGTTATACGATCCAGGAACTTTATTACCACCAACGGGAAAACCAAGAGCATTGAATGTTCCTATTTCTGATGAAATCAAGCAAAACACGAATATGCCAATTGGTGTTGTTGGTCGTATCAAGGAACCATGGGTTGCAGACTTGATGATCGAACAAGGTCACATGGATTTTGTTTACATGGGAAGACAGATGATTTGTGATCCGCATTCTCCAAAAAAATTCTTCGACAATAATTTCTTATCCGTTCGTCCTTGTATTGGATGTTTGCACTGTTTATACACATCCGCCATTGGTATTACCATGCAGTGTACGATGAATCCAGAAATTGCGGATTCTACATTGAAAATCAAAGAAAAAGCAGAAACGATAAAGAAAGTAGCCGTGATTGGTGCTGGACCTGCAGGATTAGAAGCTGCAACGACCGCTGCAAAGCGTGGTCACGAAGTCACCTTATTTGAAAAGAAAAATTTCTTAGGAGGTCAATTTGTCATTGCTTCTTATCCTCCTTGTAAACAAGAATTATCTAGTGCCTTAGCCTATTTAATAAAAGAATGTAAAGAGGCTGGAGTTAATATTGTGTTGAATACAGAAGTGACAAAAGATACCTTGTCCAATGAATTTGACGAAATTGTTGTGGCAACCGGTGCTGCCCCATTAATGCCAAAATTCATTAGTGAATCGGCACATCCAAACATTATGAGTGCATGGGATGTACTGTTCGGTAATCGTATCACTGGTATGAACGTTGTTGTTATTGGTGGTGGTTCCGTAGGTTGCGAAGTTGCAGAATTCATTGCACCAAGACACAATTATCGCGAAGTGTTAGCAAAAAAAGTAACGATTATTGAAATGCAGGATAATATCGATAAAACCGATGGAACTTATAATCGCGATTATTTAGTGTCTCGTTTGATGAGCAAACCAATTGCGATTCACTGCAGTGCAAAAGTAACTGAAATCACAGAAAATAGTGTAACATATGAACAATATGGTCAAACAAAGACAGTGGAAAATGTAGATACTATCGTTGTTGCTATGGGTTCTGTTTCAGTGAATTCATTAGCTGAAGATTTAAAAGACTGCAATAAAAAGATCCATACCATTGGGGATGCAGCAAACGTAGGAAAAATTGTAGATGCAATTGCAACCGGAAGAAAAATCGGATTATCAATTTAACAATAGTTAAAATGAAAATAGCATATTAACTTAGTAAAAAAAACGTAGCAAAGATTTTGTCTATCCTTGACTACGTTTTTTTTATAAGGAATCCTAAATGCTTACCCAAAGGAATGATTGAAAATATAAGTTCGTAGCTAAAACCATGCCCTTCTTATCCTATTTTTTCTACTTCACTTCGTGTGATTTGAAAACGACATGCTTTTCCTAATGACAATTATAAATTTTTAGCATTCTATTTTAATGCAATGATGATTGATGGACCTTTCCAGGATTGACATGTACCATAATATGTTTTACTTTTGGAAACCGACATTCAATATCATTGTGTACAATTTCCGCAATATCATGAGCTTTTTGTAAAGGATAAGTCCCATCCACTTGAATCTCAACGTCAAAATAAATCTTATTTCCAAAAATACGTGTTTGAAGTAAATCAATACCCAAAACTTCTTGATTTTCCATAACACAATCATATATTTGTTGTTCTGTTTTTTCATCACAGGAATGATCTACCATTTTATCCATTGCATCTTTAAAAATATCATACGAAGCTTTCACAATAAACACAAAAATAACTAAACTAGCCACCGAATCCATCACTGGATAACCCATTCGAGCACCTAAAATACCAATCAAAGCGCCAATCGAAGAAAACGCATCCGAACGATGATGCCATGCATCAGCCATTAACGCACTAGAATCAATTCTTTTCGCATGATATCTAGTATACCAATACATTCCTTCTTTACTTATAATCGATGCGATAGCAGCAAATAACGCTAGCATTCCTGGTGTTTTTAAATCTTGATAATTTCCATTAAGTATCGTTTTAAAGGCCTCCATGCCAAATAGATAAATCAACACATAACACTCTGCATAAGTGGATGCTTCCTCTATCCGTCCCTTCTCAAGCAATTCTTTTTCTGTTCCTTTGTGATAATAAGCAAGTAAAACCGTTCTATCCGGTACCATCTTTTTTCGAATATTCCGAACAAGATTCTTTAATAAAATACAAACTCGTCCTAATTTAATACCACCTGCAGTAGATCCTATCC
>JBGUVL010000042.1:0-5291 GCA_045134375.1 Breznakia sp.
TTAAAACTAATAATGTATTTTTTATTTTTTTAGTGAATAGATTTACTTTTTCTAAAGCAAATAAATAATAAGGGAAAGTGATAATCAGAATCTGCTCGTCTAGTTGAAAACAAGCTTCGAAATGTTTTAATGCTAGTTCATAGTCTTCTAAATTACAACAAGCAGTGATCGCAAGATTTTTATGATAAACACACAAGTTTTGTAGAATATCATATTGATGATCAAAATGTTGAATCGATTCAAGGAGATATTCTGCTGCTTTCTTTGGATTTTGTACGGTGTAAATGACGGATAAAATATTGTAAGCTTTACACAAATAAAATTTATTATTTTCGTTATTGCATCTTGTGATTAAAGATTCTCCTTTACTTTTAATTGCGGTTAATTCATATTTTCGATAACTTAATAGTAAATCGACATATTCCTTTATGATTGAGTTGGTGTGACAGCATTTTACTTTTTCTAATGTATTCAATGCTTCTTGCCCATTCATGTTAATTCTAGTGTAATAAATGAAAGTTATCTCAATCAATATTGGTCGTAAGCAGTCGTCCACTAGTTCGATGAGTTCATTCATTTTGTCAATAATGTCGGGATTGAATTGATAATGAGCATAGTAATCCATTACTATGTCATAAACGTCGAATTGTTCATGGTAAATGGCGTAGTTTCGATATTTCCCATAGTGAGTGAAAATATTTTGAATGAGATCGATGATCGCTTTTGCATGATTGAATTCTGCGTGTTGTAGAATAGCAAGGTTAGCTTCATGCAGAATAACATCTATTTTTGGGTCACTGTAATATTTCATTTGTAATTTATCTAGCAAAGAAAAATAAGTAGAATCATAGGATTCAATTTTATTGTTTTCCAATCGACTTAATGTGGTTATGGAACAAATGGGAGTACCGTATTTATCAATCACGAAATTTTTCATGGTAAAAGCATCATTGGTAATTTCAAATAATCTTCGATAATAAGTAATTATTAGATTTAATTTTGCTTTATCTTTTTCTGCTATTTGAATAATCATCTAAAACATCTCCTTTACAGCTTTCTTTGATTCGATAATAAAGTTCGGTCGTTGATTTATAACATTTCGAATGGGATTGCAGAAAATGAATTTCCAAACGAACGAGTGTAATGAATATAGAATTGTAATCGAATGGAATTAGATAAGGAGGAAAATGCAATTTCATATAATGGATGCATCTCCGATAAGAATTTCCATTTCTGCGATAGTGATAATAGGCAATGCATTCTTTTAGAAAAGGATTATCAAAATCAGTCAATAATTCATCTTTAATACAATTATCGCTTATAAGTGCTAAGAAAATTAAATAATGTAATATTGAGGATATGTATGCAGGATATTGGATTGCATCCGTATTTAAGATGTGAAAAGCAATTTCATATTCTTCTTTTCTAATATGAAATAAACTTCTGGCAAATGCAAAGAGTAAATGATAAGGATCTTCGATGCCATTGGTTCGATAAAAATGATGGATTTCCATAAACAATGAGCTCACGAGATTTGGTTCATATTTAATGTGTCCAATTGCATAAATGCTTTGATAATGCAGCAATAAAAGTTGTTTACCTGTATTTCTTAGTTCATCCACATTGCGCTTATAAATATTGTCAACTTCTAGAATCTGAGAATGATATTGCAGATAAATACAATAATAGTAATCTAACATGAGACTTCCTTGTTGATAAGGAAGAGTATGATAAAATGCAACAAATTCATTCAAGGTGGAATAAAAGATAAGATTTTCACTGAGTATATGAATCAATATATGGTAATGTGTTGGTGATAGAAAGGAAAGGGTATTCAATTCATAGGGGGTAATCAAGATCTTTTGCTGTTTGCTGTAGTGAGTTTCCATATAATGATACAGTAGGCGATCATCATAAAAGAGTACATTATCTTGGTTTCTCTCAAGGATTGTTTTCATTCTTTCCATTTGAAAGAGAATATCTTCATAATGATAATAATCAATGATTTGTTCTAGATGGGTGAAAATGCTTTTTCGTATGACAAGGTCAACACAATCCTTATGATGATATCCTAATCGCGATAGTAATTCGTCAATATGTTTTGTGTTTGGTGTAATCGTGTTGTTTTCAATACGGGAAAGTGTATACTTACTACAAATACCTTGACACAATTCTTCTTGTGTTAGATGGGATTTGATCCGTATTTTTTGGATGCATTTTCCAAGATAATAATAATTGTTTAACTTATCCATGTGAATCCCCTCCAAAAAAATGGATCGTTTTTCTATATTATACATGAAAACATTACAATAAATGGAAAATAATGGTTTTATTTTTTCTTCTAAAGTAAAATCAGATACGGAAGGAATATACAAAAAATTAACAATTTACAATTGACAGTAAACGGCATTCGTATATACTAAAACCTATATGAATTAATCAAGGAGGAAGTTTATGATTAAAACATTAATTGGTGGGATTGCGGTTGGACTAGCAAATATTATCCCTGGTGTTAGTGGTGGAACGATGATGGTCGTATTGGGGCTATTCAGTCGTGTGATGGAAGCGATAAGTGGAGTTTTTAAAATAAAAAATGAAAATCGGATTGAGGATATTAAATTTCTAATAGTGTTACTATTTGGTGCAGGTATTGGTTTGATTGTTTTTGCGAAACTATTGGAATTTATGTTTACTAACTTTCCTACACAGACGATGTTCTGTTTTGTAGGGATGGTTGGTTTTTCCATTCCTTCTTTAGTGAAAAAAGAAATGCCTAATGATAAATTCAAACTGATTCCTTTTATTGCAGGATGCCTAGTGATATTTTTGATTAGTTTTTTCACACCAGAAAATACTGAAACGGTTTTAACCGAATTTCCTTCTATTTCTCTTTCCTATTTATTGCTGATGGTATTTATGGGGATCATCGCTGGTGGTGCAATGTTTGTACCAGGAGTAAGTGGTTCGATGATTTTATTAATTTTAGGAAAATATTATTTGTTTAAATCGCTATTAGCGAACGTGACTAGCTTTGAGTTAAATATTTTGATTCCATTATGTTTTATGGGAGTAGGAATTCTGTTAGGGATTGTGTTAAGCTCTAAAATCACTGGCTATTGTTTAAAGCGTTATCATCAAGCAACAATGAATGTTATTCTTGGTTTGGTGGTTGCTAGTACCATTGTATTGATTCCCGTTGATGTAGCATATACTATGGGATTGATGGTTTCTAGTTTGGTTTCTTTGCTTCTTGGCGGTATCGTTGTATTATTGTTAGAAAAGCTGGCATAATAATGCTAGGGTGATGTCATGAAAAAAGTCTGCATCGGTTTGGTTGCGGTTCTCGTTTTGTATATTTTGTTTCAATGGTTACCGTATTCTTATGACCCAATCGAGCAACAAGATTTCATGGCTATTGCACATAGAGGGGGAGCTGCTTTGTTCCCGGAAAATACGGTATATGCATTTGAACAGTCAATCGCCATGGGAGCCGATGCGATTGAAGTGGACGTTAGAATGAGTAAGGATGGGGTATTGCTCAGTATGCATGATGAGGATATCTCACATTATACAAATCATAAGGGGAAAGTTTACGATTATCAAGCCGATGAACTTTCTCTTTTTCATTTTGGCTATTATTTTCAAAATGAACAAGGGACTTACTGTTATCGTGATGTGGAGGATACAGTTAGAAAAAAAATGATTCCGATGCGAATATCTGATATGTTTTCTTCTTTTCAACATCAAGTATCTTATATATTAGAAATCAAAGAGGAGGGAGAACGAGGAAAAGAATGCGCTCAAAAACTGTATCAATTAATTGTTGCGCATGGATTAGAAAAAAATTGCTATGTCGTTAGTTTTCATAAGGAAGTTATGGATGCGTTTATGAAAATCAACGAAAAAGGCGTTTTTATGATGATGGATCAGGAGAGAGCCAAACAGTTTGTGGTCGCTAATTATATTGGGTACAATCGTTTTTTTTATTATGCTATGGATGGTTTGATGTTACCCTTAAAAAAGGATGATATAACCTTGGATGATGACTATTTGATTGCGAAAATTCATGCGCAGCAAAAAATTGTTTTCTATTGGTGTATCAATGAGGAAGAGGAAATCGATCTTTTGCTGCGTAAGGGAGTGGATGGTATCATCAGTGATCGTATCGATCTTCTTTTGGAACGAAAAAAGCATATCGATTGATATGCTTAGAGAAATTGTTTTAACGATTCAAGAGAGGTTTCTTCTATATTCAATAATTCTTTTTCCAATGATTTGATTTCTTTGTTTTCTTCATGATTCAATAAACGAACGGTTTTGATGATTCCCATGACAGTTCCGTTCATCATCATTTCTGCTAGATGAGAAGTAGAATCATCATTTAATGATTGCATGTTGATCATAAAATCCGTTCTAACTTTTTCAAAACCATTTAATCCTTTTTCTTCTTTACCAGCACGATTTAAAATGTTTTTGCAACGATACATTACATCTTGATAGCTTTTGGCTAGTTTTCTTAAATAATTAGAGAATTGTTCCTCTTTGCTGATGGAAAGAATGGATTCAATACTTTCTTCTCCCATCTGTGCAATAGTAAATAGTTCATTCACAGTATTTGCATGTGACATAATTTCACTCCTTTTTCTTTAGTATGAGGAATGGGAATAAAATTATACAGAAAACGCAATCTTAGTTAGTCTTTCACAGCTTTTGGCAGAAAGGTTTTTTTTCTTCTATGGAAATGTTATAATAGAGCTGCTTGAGAAAGCGGATAAAAACGAATCAGTTCTTGGTTGCTTAGCATTAAACTGGAATCAGGTGAAAATCCTGAACGGTCCCGCCGCCGTAATGTGGAGATGTCGCTATTATGTCACTGAAGCAATTTGGGAAGACAGCGCTATTGAGGAAACAAAGTCGGAATACTTGCCAGGAACGGTGTAAGGATGAACTTTACGATGAATAAAGTAGTCTAGTGTAAATGAGTCCTTTTTGTAATGGAAAAAGACTCTTTTATTTTTTCTGGACGGAAGGGAGAAGGAAATGAAAAAAGTATTCGCAAGTTTTTTATCGCTCGTATTGGCGTTAGGAGTATTCTGTTTGCCAACCAAAGCAGCAGTGGATGAAACAGCACTGCAAGATAGTTATGAGAAAGTAAAGGCGTATTATGAATCACAGGATGCATTATATGATCCTTTTGAAGTTATGGCTGTCGAAGCACTAGGTTTAGAAGCCGAGAATTATAATGTTCCTGAGATATACGATGAGTCGAGAAATCCTACCCCATCTGATTT
>JBGUVL010000043.1:0-16906 GCA_045134375.1 Breznakia sp.
TCAAGAGTAATCAATGGTTCAGAAGTAGTTCGTGAAGACACACGCTTGAAAGTTCAGCAAGCGATTGAAAAACTTGGCTATAAACCAAATGCAATTGCACAAGGTTTAGCATTACAAAAAACAACTACTATTGCATTAGTAGTACCTGAAGCGAGTTTTTATTATACCGGACAGATTATCAATGGTTTGATTGATGTCGCTAAGATTTACAATTACAGCATTGTTTTACATACAACTACAGAAGGAATTAGCAAAACAAATGATATCATTGAAACGATAATCAAGTCTAGAGTAGATGGTGTGATCATCTTTAATGATAAGTTAGCAAAAGAAGATTTAGAAACCTTAACGAATTACCAAGTTCCTATCGTTGTGATTGGTAATAAAATCATTGCTGATAATATTTGTTCTGTATATGTCGATTATTCGAAATTAATTTATGATTTTGTGAATAAATATATCAAAAAAGGAATTACTGATATAGCGTTGATCCAAGATCGTAAAAATCCAGCCATGATTAAACAATTAAACGAAGGATTAAAGCAAGTCTTTGCTGACAATGGGTTGACCTTTGATCAATATATTGAAATTCCAAAGGAATATCGTTCATCCTATATGTTTTTAAAAGAATATTTTAAAACAAATAAACATGAATTGATTATTACTTACCGTGATTCCCAAGCGATGGCTGTTATTAATACGACAAAAGAATTAGGAATCGCTATTCCGGATGAAATGGAATTAATTTGTGTTCTTGATAGCAAATATAACGCTATGGCACGACCACAAATTTCTGGTTTCAAGATTCCAGATTATGACTTAGGTGCAGTATCAATGCGTGTAATGACAAAGATGCTGCAAGATGATGGAGATGAAGAAGCTTATAATCGTAAAACAGAATTAAGTTATATTTATACTCCTAGAAAAACAACAAAATAGAAGCGATGAAAAGAAATAGTAGCGGAACCCTTATGGCAAAGAGAGATGATGGTTGGTGTAAATCATTCCATAAGATCAGTGAATACAACTTTGAGCTCCTCAATGGCGGATACAGCACGTTACGCTGAAAGCGCATATTCTTATTGATATGAACTAAGGTGGTACCGCGTATAATTACGTCCTTAGCAATAGGGACGTTTTTTTATTGAAAGAAAGGATTAAAAGAAATGAAAATTTATGATGAATTAGTTTGGAGAGGTTTAATCAAAGATTCTAGTTCTCCAAAAATTAAAGATTTATTAAACAATGAAAGTGTTACCTTTTATATTGGGACAGATCCTACTGGCGATAGTTTGCATATTGGTCACTATTCTTCATTTTTAATATCAAAACGTTTGAAACAAGCAGGCCACAATCCTATTTTATTAGTAGGAGGAGGAACTGGTTTGATTGGTGATCCAAAACCAAATGCGGAAAGAGCAATGATTTCAAAAGAGGAAGTTGCTCGCAATTTTGAATGTTTAAAGAAACAAGCACAGGATGTTTTTGGCTTTGAAGTAGTGAATAACTATGATTGGATAAAAGATATTAATACAATTGATTTTTTAAGAGATTATGGTAAGTTTTTCAATATTAACTATATGTTAAATAAAGATATCGTATCACGACGACTAGATGAAGGAATTACATATACTGAATTTTCTTATATGATTTTACAGGCGTTAGATTTTTTGCATCTATATGAAACAAGAAATTGTATTATGCAGGTAGCAGGGCAGGATCAATGGGGTAATATTACTGCAGGAATCGAATTGATAAGAAAGAAAATCGGAAAAGAAGCCTATGCATTTACTATGCCTTTAGTAACAAAAGCAGATGGAACAAAATTTGGCAAAAGTGAAGGGAAGGCAATTTGGCTTGATAAAAATAAAACTTCTTCCTATGAACTATATCAATTCTTAGTTAATAGTGAAGATAGTAAAGTGATTGATTATTTGAAAGCTTTGACCTTCTTATCAAAAGAGGAAATTGAAATATTAGAAGAAAAAGTAAAAACGGAGCCACATCGTAGAGAAGCACAAAAAGCGTTAGCTAGAGCCGTTGTTTGTGATTTGCATGGAAATAAAGAATTGGAAAAAGCAGAAAAAATTACGGCGGCTTTATTTAAAGGTGATATTAAATCGTTAAGTGAAGAAGAGATTAAGGATGCAATGGCTGGACTTGATCAAGTAGAAATAGATTCTGGATTAAATTTGGTCGATGCGATTACTACAGCTAAAATAGCTTCTAGTAAAAGAGAAGCGAGAGAATGGATTTCTGCGGGAAGTATCCAAATCAATGGAGAAAAAATCAAAGATTTTGATTATTGTATTAATGATAGTAGTACTATTGTGGATAATAAACTAATTGTAAAACGTGGTAAAAGAAATTATTATGTGATTAAAATAAAATAATAGAAAAAGTTCTTTGATGTTTATTAAAATCAAAGAACTTTTTTATTGTGAACAGTTTTGAACTTTTTGGTTTCTTTTTGCATATTATGAGTTAGGTGATCAACATGATTTATATTTATGTAAATTCGCTTAGAATGGCATATTTACAGCGTCTATTAAAAGCAAAAACGTTAGAGGATGCTTCTTTACTGCAGAGAGGAGATACTATCATTCTTCCCATATTAAATCAAAGGGAACGTAAAATTCCACTACGGAAAGGAAAGCTAACACTTTCTGCTCTAAAAGGATATCGTATCTTTATGCCATTTCCTTATGAATTTATTTCAGAACATAATGAAGTATATTACTATCTTCGTGATGAAAAAGTGAAGGAAAGAAATGCATCTTTAACGGCAATGGGAATGCTATCTTTTTTAGGAACAATTCCAATTACCTTTCATCAAAACGATTTTGATGTTATAGGAATAGGGTGTTGTGGTAGTAAAATAACTAGCTTATTACAAACATTGGGTTGCAAAGTGAAAATGATTTCACATAGTAGACGAGAAGATTGTATTAGCTATGACCATTATCATAAGATTAAAAAAGCTGATATCATCATCAATACTGCTCCTATTTGGTTGTTTGAAAAAGATGACTTTTATGATACAAGAGCTATCATTGATCTTTCGAGTGAAAAATGTGTAAAATGCGCGCAAAGTGATGTTGAAATACTCTATCCGGGGTCACTTCCAGAAAAATATTTTCCATATGCGTCAGCTGCAGTGATTTATGATTACATCATGGAGGTGCTCAATGAGAAATAAGAAAATTTTATTTGGCATATGTGGTTCTTTTTGTAATCACGCTTATATTTTATCGCAACTAAAATCATTGTGTATCAGCAATGATATCCAAATTATCGTCAGTAAAAATGTATATGAGATGGATACTCGTTTTCATAAAGTGAATTCATTTCTTGATGAATTAGAGCAAATTAGTGGAAATGAAGTTTGGCATACATTACAAGAAGCAGAACGGGTAGGACCGATGAATTGTTTTGATCTGTATGTGATTGCACCATTAACAAGTACTATGTTATCACGATTAAAAAATGGTATTTATGATAGCCCAATTTCGTTAGCTGCAAAAGCGATGCTACGTAATGATAAAGATATCGTAGTAGGAATCGCAAGTAATGATGTTTTAGGAATTAGCGGTGCTAATTTATTTATGTTACTAAATTATAAGCATTTTTATGCTGTTCCATTTTATCAAGATAATCCCTATTTAAAGCCGAATAGTTTAGTCAGTGAATGGGATTTATTGGAAGATACCATGGATTATGCGTTAAATAAAAAACAAATTCAACCATTGTTCTTAGAAAGGCATGTCGAATGAAAACAATATATACTGCATTAATTACCCCTTTTCACACAGATGGAAGCATTGATTTTATTGGTCTTGAAAAAATAATAGAGGATCAAATCAATGATGGAGTTGATGGATTTATTGTTAATGGAACTACTGCAGAATGTCTTAGCTTAACCGATGAGGAACAGTTTTTACTCCTTGATTTTGTATGTGAAAAAGTGCAAGGGAAAGTGGCCATTTATTTTGGTTGTGGATGTAGTGATACACTACAAACATTAAAAAAAGCAAAAAAAGCACAAAACTATCCCATAGATGGACTTTTGATTGTAACTCCTTATTACAATAAACCCAATCAAGAAGGATTGTATCAACATTATGTAACAATAGCGCATAACGTGAATTTACCTATTATCCTTTATCAAGTAGAAAGTCGAACCGGTGTTGTTTTTGAGATTGAGACTTTACAGCGAATATGTAAGGAATGTCCCTCTATTTTTGCGCTAAAATATGCTTCGAAAGATATTGTATTTGCCAAAAAAATTCGAAACGAGATGAAAACTCTTACGTTATTTTGTGGCGATGATTCCATGATTAAAGAATGCGATGAAATAGGGATGGATGGTATTATTAGTGTGACATCTCATATTGCATTACCTCTTATGAAAAAGTATTATAGCCAACAAGATAAGGATTTGGTATTTTTCCTTCAAAGGATTGCAAAATTTGCATTTTTACAATCCAATCCCTCTGGCATTAAATATTTATTATCAAAACATTATGGCATCAATGATGTCATGCGACTGCCTTTGGTCGGCTATACAAATGAAAATAAACGATTCGTTGATAGTTATTTCGACACATAATGCTTTTTAAGATTCTATAATAGTATTATGAAAGTAAAAATATTTGATGAACAGCATGAATTAGATTTAGAAGAAGATATCAATTTATTTTTAGAAGAAGAACAATTAAAAGTAATTGCGATACACTTTTCAACCGCTGCATTTAGTAATGAAGGAGAACAAATTTTTTGTTTTAGTGCAATGATCATTTATGAATAAAGAAACAAAGAACCTATCATATTAATAATGGAGGTGGATTTATGGCTAAAACAAAAATTTTATGCAATGTTTCAAACTGTGAATTTTATGAAAATCAAGAATGCCATGCACAAACGATTTCTGTTTGTTGTGACAATTGTATTTGTCCTACTTGTTCTCATGAAACAGCATGTAAATCTTTCCGAGCTACAAAATGACAGGAAGTAATCTTTAAATAACGATAGGAATATCGTTATTTTTTTTGTTTTATGTTATAATGCAAACGAGGTGTTTTCTATGAGAAACAAAGGAATCAAGCTTTTCACTATATTATTGTTGTTACTAAGTGCTTGTGGTAATAACGATATCAGTGAAGAACAGACTAGAATTTACGATGGATTTAAAGAATTGCTTTTGAATAATGGAGAATTGGTATCAAGCAACATTCCTTTTGATTATCACATTGATGTGAAAGAAAAAGGTGATAAATATTTATATGAAGTTACGATTGATCATCCTCGTATTGCAATGAAATCCATTCAAATGTTAGTATTGAATCCAGAAGATCTTTCTACCGATTACATTTCTTCCTCAAAAGGGATATTTGATGAAAAGACTTATCATATGATTCCTAATCAGGAGAACACAATAGATGGCTATATGAAAAGTCTTTCTTTAGAAGGAGTTTCTTCTCAAAAAGATTTTAAGGTGTTTGCGATGGTTTCATGGAAAGATGGAAATGGTTTAAATCAAACACAAGCATATTTTTCGTTCAATGTAGTCAACATGGAAGATGTGAAGGCAGGTAGTCGTTCATGAGCAATCGTAAACAATCAGTATTAATGGGTGGTTTGATTTCTAGTGCTGGTATCTTTTTATCTAAGTTTTTAGGGTTATTATATGTAGTTCCTTTTAATGTTATTTTACAGACTGCTGAAAATCAAAGCTATTATTCCCAAACATATAACATTTATTCTTATATCCTAAATATCGCAACCGCTGGGTTGCCATTTGCAATTGCTACTTTAGTTGCTAAATATGCAACAAGAGATGATTATCGCACTTGTTTATTAGTAAAAAAGATTTCGTTTATTACGATGGCTACCTTTGGATTTATCTGTATGTTGTTGATGATTCTATTTTCTTCGATGATAGCGAATCAAGTATGCCCTAACGATGGTGATATCAACATCATGCGAAATTCGATTCTATTGATTTCTTTCGCTGTTTTTATTGTTCCAATTTTAAGTTCCTTGCGTGGATTTTATCAAGGATTAAAAGAAATGGAGATATATTCCATTTCACAAGTGTTGGAACAATTAGCGCGTATTATTTTTTTATTAAGTATTGGTGCCATTATTGTTTTTGTGTTTCACCAAGATGCGGTATGGGCTGTCTATTTCGCTATATTAGCAGCTAGTATTTCAGCTGTTTTAACGATTTTTTTCATTCGATGGAAAGGGAAATTAAAATATCATGAAATCATTGAAAAATCAAAACATCAAGAATTAGAGACGAAAGCAGATGCAAAAGAAATCTTTAAAGAGCTTCTTTATGTCGCTATTCCATATTTAATTATTTCTATCTTTGGCTATAGTGATACAATTATTAATCAAATGGATTTAAAACCAGGATTGGAAGCGTATGGTAAAATGGAATTTAGTGCTGGATTGTCCTCTGCAATCTTTTATTCTGCTACTAAAGTAATCGCAATTCCAATGATTTTAGCTCCTGGATTTAGTGCAGCTATCATTCCTTATATCACAAGTGCAATGGAAAAGAAAAAAGGTAAATTAGTGCGAAAATATATCTTAGATTGTGTAGAATCTGTTATTTATATCGCTTTGCCTATTTGTTTTGCATTATTTGTTTTTGCCCGTCCGATTATGTTTACTTTATTTGGTAATGGAAATTTAGAAATGAATACATTTGTTCTGAAATGGTATGCATTAGAAGCTTTATGTGCAACGATTTGCCCCATCTTTTCTTCTATTGTAACTGCCATTGGATTACGAAAGAAAATAGTTGCGAATACCGTCGTATTTTCGCTCATTAAAATAGCATGTAATCGCTTGTTCATTTCCTTGTGGGGTGTTGGTGGTATGGTGCTGTCAAGTTTTGTTGCTTATTTGGTATTCACATTATTAAACCTACATTCGATTCAAAAATATTGTCATGTTAATTGGAAATATACGTTTCGTAAACTTTTGATTATGGCTCTTGGATTAGCTTTATTCTATTTACTTTCTATCCCATTTGATTATCTTGGTTGGATTGCAATGAATCAAAATCGTATGATTTCTCTTTTCTGTTTAGCTCTTATGGGAATTGTGTGTTGTGGCGGATATATTGGATTAACCTCAATCTGTAGCATTCCACAATCGATTTTTCATTTTCAATTTTCTGATATTATCAATAAAATAAAAAATAGAGGGATACGTTCATGATACGATTAGATAAATATCTTTGTCATGCTGGATACGGCACACGAAAAGAAGTAAAAAAAGTGATACGTAATGGTTGGGTATGTGTAAATGGGAAAACCATTCGAAATGATGATTTTAAAATTGATGAAATGACGGCAGAAGTTCTTATTGATGGGACTCCTGTAAGCTATCAAAAATATTATTATATTATGTTAAATAAGCCATCTGGATATGTTAGCGCAACGATTGATGATCACTATCCAACGGTTCTTGATTTAATTGACGAAGATTATGCGTTTCATTTGTTTCCTGTTGGAAGACTTGATGTGGATACGGAAGGATTACTTTTGTTAACCAATGATGGTCAATTTTCACATAATCTGCTTTCGCCACGAAAACATGTAGATAAAGAATATTATGTAGAATTAGATCATGAATATACGGATGAGGATATCTTTCAACTTACAAAAGGAGTCAGATTAAACGAAGGAGAAAAAGCACTACCTGCTAATGTAGAAAGAATCAATGATAATTCTATGTATCTCACGATACAAGAAGGAAAATATCATCAAGTCAAAAGAATGATGCACGCCATTGATAATGAAGTTGTTTATTTACAGCGGGTAAGGATAGGTTCTTTAGTACTTGATAAAAATCTACCATTAGGTGGTTATCGACCTTTACAGGGAGAAGAGATTACAGCTTTATTAAAGTAATCAAAAATAAAAAGGAGAATAAGAATTGCATGAAACAATATTTAGATTTATGTCATTATATATTAGAGAATGGAGAAGATCGATCTGATCGTACAGGAACAGGAACGCGATCTGTATTTGGTTATCAAACCCGCTATGATCTTCGCAAGGGATTCCCTTTGTTAACTACCAAAAAAATGTTTTTACGTCCGATTGCAGAGGAATTGCTTTGGTTTATTAAAGGGGATACGAATATTAAATATTTGGTAGATCGTAATGTGAAAATTTGGAATGAATGGCCGTATGAAGATTTCAAAAAAAGTGAAGATTTTCATGGAGAAACATTAGATGAATTTGTCCAAAAAATAAAAGAAGATGCTTTGTTTGCACAAAAGCATGGGAATCTAGGACCGGTATACGGAGCACAATGGCGCAATTTCAACTATGAAGGTGTGGATCAATTATCAAAATTGGTTGATTCTTTAAAAAACAATCCTTTCAGTCGCCGACATATTATTTGTGCATGGAATCCAGCGCAAGTGGACGATATGGCATTGCCTCCTTGTCATGCATTTTTGCAGTTTTATGTATCAAATGATCAAAAGTATTTATCCTGTCAATTATATCAACGTAGTGCTGATGTTTTTTTAGGTGTACCTTTCAATATTGCTTCCTATGCGTTAATGACAGCCATGCTAGCGCAAGTATGTGGATATCAACCAAAAGAATTCATTCATACTATGGGGGATGCTCACATTTATAAAGATCATTTTGATGTCGTGAAAACACAAATTTCTAGAGAACCTCTTCCTCAATGTAAGTTGGTGTTAAATCCTGAAATCCGTTCTATTTTTGATTTCACGATAGATGATATTAAGATTGAAAATTATCAATGTCATGGAAAGTTGGTAGGAAAGGTAAGTGTTTAATGATTTCTATTGTGGTAGCCCATGGGCATAATCTTGTTATTGGAAAAGATGGTTGGATGCCATGGCATCTTCCCGAAGATTTAAAATGCTTTAAGAAAATTACACTACATCATGACATCGTAATGGGTAGAACAACATTTGAAGCAATGAAAAAGCCATTACCGTATCGTCATACTTATCTTGTTACAACGCAAAAAAATTATCAATATCAACATAAAGATGTTACTGTAATTCATGATTTCAAACAATTATTGGAGTCTTATCAAAACAATAACAATATTCTTTATATTTGTGGAGGTGCTCAAATTTATCATTTTGCTTTACCTTATGTGGACGAAATGTGGATTTCACTCGTAGATCAGCATTATGACGGAGATACTTTTTTTCCTTCTTATTCACTTGATGATTTTATTGTAAAAACAAAAGAAAGAAAGGCTGGTTTTGTTTTAATTCACTATGTAAGAAAGAAGTAATATTCTTTCTTTTTTTTATGTATCCTGTTATAGTAAAAATGAGGTTATTGTTATGGATATTCTATCAATTATTGAAAAAAAGCGGGATAAGAAAATTTTATCCGAAGACGAAATTCATTATTTCATCAACCAATATATTATGGGTCATATCTTAGATTATCAAGCGAGTTCTTTATTAATGGCAATTTGTATTAATGGGTTTACGGATGAAGAAACTTTTGCTTTAACAAAGGCTATGTTACAAAGTGGAGATACTATTGATCTTTCACCATTAAATGGTATCAAAGTCGATAAACACTCGACGGGTGGAGTGGGTGATAAAACATCTTTAATAATTGGCCCTATGGTAGCTGCTTGTGGACTTATATTTGCGAAAATGAGTGGGAGGGCATTATCATTTACCGGAGGTACCATTGATAAATTAGAATCAATTGATGGATTTCAAGTGGAAAAATCAAAACATGAATTTTTAAAACAACTTGATAAGATTCATTTGGCTATCATAGCACAAAGTGATTCTTTGGTTCCAGCGGATAAAAAATTATACGCTTTACGTGATGTTAGTGGTAGCGTTCCTTCCATTCCTTTGATTGCTTCTTCTATTATGTCGAAAAAGTTAGCGGTAGGAACGAATATGATATTATTAGATGTAAAATATGGGGATGGCGCATTTATGCAAACAAAAGAAGAGGCAATGCAACTTGCAAAATTAATGATTCGAATAGGGACAGCTTTCCAACGACAAGTAAAAGCTGAAATTACTAGTATGGAACAGCCCCTCGGTTATGCGATTGGTAATTCATTAGAAGTTGCAGAAGCGATTCAAGTGTTACAAGGAAGTGGTCCAGATGATCTTAGAAATCTTTGCCTTCATAGTGTTGGAGTAATACTAATGATGGCAAATCGTTGTAAAAGTATTGAGGAAGGGAAAGCAATCGCAAAAAAAACGTTAATTGATCATAGTGCTTATTATAAATTTAAAGAAATGGTCATCCATCAAGGTGGTAATGAGGATGATTTAAAATCCATGCTGTCTCAATTAACACATCCAAAAACTCGTTATTCTTATTCCTGTCAATCCGAACAAACCGGTTATGTGAAAAAAATTCATACCAAAAAACTTGGCCTTATTGCATGTCAATTAGGCGCAGGAAGAACCAAGAAAAATGATCCTATTGATCCTTATGCTGGTATTTTATTAAAGGTAAAATGCAACGATAAAGTTCCATTCGGTAAGGTGTTATGTCGTGTTGATTCAAATAAAATAATTGATGATTCGATAATGGAGGAAATCCGAAATTGTTTTGAAATTGATCATGAACGGAGTTCTATTCCTTCCCTAATTGAAGCATTAGTATAAAACAGTTCTATTTGGAACTGTTTTTTCATATGGTAGAACGAGGTTGATAGCATGAGAAAGAGTGTCATTATCATTTGTTTGATTCTAATTTGTTTTCCTATTTCTGTGAAAGCAGAGCAAACGGATGAATCGTCGTTGTTTGCAAAAAATGCAGCTGGAGCTTATGTCATGGAATATACGACGATGAAAGAAGTATTTAAAAAAGAGGAAACAAAGAAATTATATCCAGCCAGCATGACAAAAATGATGAGTCTTTTATTAGTTTATGAAGCTTTAGAAGCTCATGTGATTGCATACGATGATATTATAACAACAAGTGCTTATGCTGCTAGTATGGGTGGAAGTCAAATATTTCTAGAAGAAAATGAAATGATGTCGGTAAAAGATTTATTAAAAAGTGTTTGTATCGCTAGCGCGAATGATGCGATTGTCGCTTTAGCAGAAAAAGTAGCAGGTAATGAATCTTCGTTTGTTGAAAAAATGAATCAAAAAGCCAAGCAAATAGGATGCATTAATACACATTTTGTGAATACGACAGGACTGCATGATGAGAATCACTATTCTTGTGCG
This sequence comes from Breznakia sp., assembly GCA_045134375.1. Taxonomy (GTDB): domain Bacteria; phylum Bacillota_I; class Bacilli_A; order Erysipelotrichales; family Erysipelotrichaceae; genus JBGUVL01. The sequence goes on from JBGUVL010000043.1 coordinate 11,240, forward strand.
AAAGATATGGCGATTATCGCAAAACATTTACTTGATATTGGAGGAAACGAATTATTAGCAATCACTTCCACATACGAAGATTATATTCGAGAAGATAGTGATAAAAAATTTTGGCTAGTGAATACAAATAAATTGATTCGTCAGTATGAAGGGTGTGATGGGCTGAAAACGGGTTATACAAGCGAAGCTGGTTCTTGCATAACCGTTAGTGCAAAACGCAATCATATGCGCTTTATTGTCGTTGTAATGAAGGAGCCAGATGCAAAAACAAGAAATGCAGAAGTAGCTGAATTACTAGATTATAGTTTTTCATTGTTTGATCAAATGATGATTTATTCAAAAGGAAAGAAGATTGAAACAAGAAAAATACCACAATCGAAAGAAGGTAAAGTAGATTTAATTTGTGAAGAAGACATCAGCATTATATATGAAAAAGGAAAAGAAGTTGCTATTGCTTCACAAGAAGTAAAATGGTTAGATAAAAAACTGCCCTACAAAGAAAACCAGCGAATTGCACAATTAAAAATAGAACTAAATGATGGTACAAAAATTACTACCTATTTGATAAGCAAGAAAAAAGTAACTCCGTTATCGTTTGTTGATGTCTTTGTTAAAGGAATGTTAGAAATGATTTGAAGTCCTAAAAGGACTTCTTTTGTCGTTTTTTAACTGCTTTTAGGGGAAATCAACAACCGAAGTATCCTTTGTGATAGGATAGGCAAAGGAGGGATAACAATGAAATATCAAATTATAGATCGTGTAATGTATTGCTATTTTGATGGTGAATTTGACTATCAACATATTGCTGCAATCAAGAATTATGTCATTTCATTAATTGAAGAAGCTACTAACGTAAACCGGATCATTTTTGATTTTGAGGAAATAACATTTGTTGACAGCACTGGTATCGGTTTTGTGATTGCACGATATAAACAATGTTGTGCTTTATGCAAAACGTTAGAGATTGCAAATCTTTCAAAAGAAAATCGAATTATTTTTGAAATGTCTGGCATTTTTCAAATTATTAAATCAGTAGACAATGGGGTGAAACTATGAACAAAATGAGATTATCATTCTTATCTAGAATAGAAAATGAGACTTTTGCGAGAACCAGTGTAATCGCTTTTTTAATGCCTCTCAACATGACGACACAAGATGTTATGGAAATAAAAACAATAATGGCGGAAGGAATTGTCAATGCGATTATCCACGGATACGAAGGTAGAAATGATGAAATGATTGAAGTTGAAGTCGGATATGATGAAAATCGCTTGGTTACTATCATCATTTCGGATGAAGGAGTTGGAATTGAGGATATCGCATTAGCGATGCAACCAATGTATACCAGTAAGAAAGATCTGGAAAGAAGTGGAATGGGAATGAGTATTATGAGTACTTTTGCAGATAGTTTTAACTGTTTTTCAAAGGTGAATTGTGGAACCAAACTTGTCATTCAAAAACAACTATAATAGTTTAAGCAACGAAGAACTCATAAAACTTTCCCAGGAGGGAAACGAAGAGATTAAAGACTACTTTTTTGAACGGAATAAACCATTAATCTATGGAATCATTAAACGCTTTTATCGGAATCGTAAAGATGAAGATTTGTTTCAGATTGCATGTGTTGGCTTTGTAAAAGCATTCAATCATTTTGATTTAAATTACAATGTTAAATTTTCAACCTATGCAGTTCCTATTATTATTGGTGAAATCAAGAAATATTTTCGTGATGAGGGTAGTGTTCATATTGCACGTTCACTAAAAGAAAACTACTATCGTATTGTGAATGCAAGAGAACGATTACAACAAATCTATTTGTGTGAGCCAACCATTCAAATGATTGCAGAAGATCTATCACTAAGTGAAGAAGATGTTATCTTATCATTAGAAGCAAATCAATATGTCAGTAGTGTAGATGATGTAATTTATGAAAGTGAAGGAAATGACATTACTTTGCTCGATATCAGTAAAGATGAAAAAGAAAATGATATTGTGTTAAAAGCAGCATTAGAAAAAGAAAATGCAGCATTGAACGAGGAAGAAAAACTATTACTATTCTATCGCTATTATAAAAATATGAAACAACAAGAAATTGCGTTAAAAATGGGAATGAGTCAGGTGCAAGTATCGCGAATGGAGAAAAAGATACTTTTGAAATTAAGGGAAAAGTTTACTGTTTAATATGCTATAATATCATCGTTGAGAGAGGATGATTAGGATGAAAATCGCAATGGCACAAATAAATGTTGTAAGTGGTGCTTTGCAACATAATTTTGAAACAATAAAACGAAATATAAAAAAAGCAAAAGAAGAGAAAGCCGACATCATTGTTTTTCCAGAAATGTGCGTTAGTGGATATTTACTACAAGATAAATGGTTAGATCATGAGTTTTGTGAAAATGTACATTCCTATAACGATAAAATTAAAGCGTTATCCGATGGAATTGGAATCGTATTTGGTAATCTTTATTATGGTGATGTGGCTAACGTAAAAAAAGGTAGAGATGGTAGAAAATGTCGATTTAATGTGGTATTGTTTGCTTATAATAACGAATGGGTAAAACGAGAAAATAATATATTAGATGGAATTCATATCAAACATTTAAATCCTGATTATCGTATTTTTGATGATTCACGTTATTTTCTTTCAGGTATTGAAGTATCACAGACAATTTACGATGAAAAAGAAGCAATGATTTCACCATTTTTGTTTGAAAAAGAAGGAACTACGTATCGCATTGGATTAGAAGCTTGCGAAGATATGTGGAGTTCGGATTATAATGTTGATGTGACTGCTATTTATGCATTAAAAAAGACCGATTTTATCTTAAACGTATCAAGTAGTCCATGGACAATCAATAAAGAGATTTCTAGAGATAAGAGGATAAAAGAACATGCGGATAAATTAAAAGATAAAATGATGCCATTTCTTTATGTCAATGTATGTGGGATGCAAAATACAGGGAAAAATATTGTCGTTTTTGACGGTGGTAGTACAGTTTATAATAAGAAAGGAAAACGTGTATTTTCATTGAACGATCGTTTTGAAGAAGAACTTGCTTATTATGATTTCATGAGTGAAAACGTTTGGGAAACCAATTCCAATAAACTTATCGATGCGTTAACTTGTGCAATCAAAGAAGTTGATCAGCAAATGTTCCATTCTTCTTTAAAATGGATTATCGGTCTTTCAGGAGGCATTGATAGTAGTATTAATGCAGCATTGCTAGTAAAAGCGTTAGGAGCGGATCGTGTTGTTGGATATAATATGGCAAGTGCCTATAATTCCATTACTACCAAAAATAATGCCCGTATCTTAGCGGAAGGATTAGGTATCCGTATTGTAGAAGGAAGTATTGAGAAGATTAATGAAGCTACTATTACGACAATGCAATCCTATGGATACCAAAAGGAATATTCGTCACTAGTATATGAAAATATTCAAGCAAGAATTCGTGGGCATTTATTATCTACGTTTGCTTCTATAGAAGGTGGAGTTATCATTAATAATGCAAATAAGATTGAAGTTGCATTGGGATATTGTACCCTTTATGGTGACTGTATTGGTGCTTTGTCTCCTTTGGGTGATTTAACTAAAGTACAGTGTTTTGAAGTGGCGAAAAGCTTAAACGAGTATTTCGGTAAAGAAGTGATTTCAAAAACGTTAATTCCTGAAGTTAAGAATGATGAAATTCATTGGGAAATGCCACCTAGTGCGGAATTAAAAGAAGCACAGTTGGATCCAATGAAATGGTATTATCACGATGAAATCATTCGTATGCTAATGGATTATCCTACGGCTCGCATCGAACAATTTATGGAAAGTTATCGTAACGGAAGTATCTATGAAAGTGAGATGGGACGATGGATTTCCTATTATCATCTTGAAAAAGGAGAAGACTTCATCAATGATCTTGAATGGTTATTACGTACGATGTATGGAGCTGTTTTCAAGCGGATTCAAATGCCTCCTATCTTGATGCTATCCCGTGGTGCTTTTGGAAGTGATTATCGAGAATCGCAACTTGGATTTATAAAAACAGAACGTTATCAACAATTAAAGAATGAAATAATAGCAAATGTAAAATAAAAAAATAGAAATATTTTATGATTTTTCATAAAATGTTTCTATTTTTTACCACATGTAGGAAGTGTACCATATGAAATAATGTTGTGGTCAACATACCCAAAACCAAACCTAAAATTAAAGACATTTCTTTTAATCTGCTACTAAAAAAAACAACAAGTATTAGGCGAACCATACATCCGAATAGAGTATCCATCGTACTTTCTTTTGATTTGCTCAATGCGTGAAGTATATTTGATAACACCGGTTGCAAAGAATAAAGAATAAAAGGAAGGGAACAAATTTTCAAATAATAGGCACCATTTGTTGTATGATAAAACAATTGACATATCCATTCACTGTTACAAAATAGAAAAACTCCATAAAGAATGCCAAATAAAAGAGAAATATAGGATATTTTATAAAAAAGTGAAAATGCATAACGATGTTGATTTCGACTATAGTGATAGGTAAATGAGGGAAGAAGAAAATTGGATAAAGTGACAGTGATAAACGAAGGCATTGTTAATAAAGGTAATACATAACCATTAATTATTCCATACGCTAATATCATTTTTTTTGCAGAGATAATATCAATAAAGAGATTCATAAATATGGGTTCTAAAAAATAAGTAAAAGATCCAATGAAACGAGATGCACTCATAGGCAACGATAAATTTAGTATTTGTTTTAACGATTGTGACGAATATGGAAGTTTTGAAATGGTAATATGGCTTGTGATCAGAATTGTTATGAAAAGAAAAATAGTAGAACAAAGTTCTCCAACACTAATAGATAAGATAGCTATTCTTGCTAATTGTATACTTGTCATGTTGGGAATCATAAAGAAACAAAATAAGAGAAATAAAATTCTTGCTATTTCTTCCATGATTTGCGAAAAGGAGGCGGAAATAAAGTGTTGTTTTCCCATTAAATAGCCTTTTAATAATCCACTTAGCGCAACAAGAGGAAGAAAAGGTAATACACTATAAAACAAGGAAAATAATTTTTCTTTAAAAAAAAGAGCAGAAAGAAATGGAATCAAAAATAAATACATAAGGGTAGTTGCAGAAGTCATAAAAATAGTGAAATAGATACTGGTCGAAACAATGTTAAATTGATAATTTTTTTCTGCCACAAGCTTAGATAAGGCATTGGGAATACCTAATTGAACAACAGATATTAAGATAACAATGGTAGGAGATAGAATCGAATAATAACTCATTGCTTGCATATCTAAATTACGAGCTAATAAGATTCTCGAATAAAATGATAATATTTTGGCAAGAAATGAGAAAGATAAAAGATAAAAAGAGAATTTAAATGTGTTTTTTTTCATATTTATCACCATTTTTACTAAAAATGCTTTATAATAATGTTTATGCACGAAAGGGGCGTATTATGAGTCAAGAAGAATTAGTTCAAAATAGTATTGTACGATTAACAATTTTTCTTAAAATTTCACAGCTGCGACGAGAACAGCTTAGCACTCTTACTTATACCCATATCGTAAACGTGTTATTTTTTTTAATATGGAAGCAGAAAATGCCTGCTACCATTAATCAGGCAGTCAATGATATCATGAAGCTAGAGGCAAAAGA
>JBGUVL010000044.1:0-5942 GCA_045134375.1 Breznakia sp.
TTCGATGAATGGTGGGCCTGAATGGACTTGAACCAACGACCTCACCCTTATCAGGGGTGCGCTCTAACCACCTGAGCTACAGGCCCACATCCTCACCGAATGCTTATTTATAATACCTCAATTTTTTTTAGAATGCAAGTACTTTTTTTAATTTATTTCAATTTTTCACAAGAATAAATACCACTTGCTTGATACAAATCTAAAATTGTATCAATAGAATCCATTTCGCCATAATTCCCTACATTCAAAATATCTTCATTGATATCATATTCTTCCATAACTATCGTAATTTCCATAGTAATCTTATTTTCTGTTTCTTCTTTTTGTATATTAACGCTAACCCCTTTCTCATTTTTTGCCTTTGCATACTGCGTTGTAATCATTTCAAAATAATTATCCAACGAGCTTTCATAAAGCTCATCTTCACTAAAAATCAGATAACTTTTATTATGAATCTTAGTGATATTTTTTTCATCATCATAAAAATAAGTTACTTTTACACCAGCTTGATCATTATTGATCAATTCACAAGTTACTGACTTTGCTTCCTTTGAACCACAACTACAAAGCAACACCAATAACATTATTATAATTATTTTTTTCATCAAATCGTCCATCTCTTTCTTTTCTGATTATATCATAGCCTTTTTTCATTTCCAATTTTCTTTTTTCAGTAATAAAAAGATGTACTTTTCAGCACATCTTTTCTCTTTTTTACTATTTATTTTGAATATATTCATCCATTGCTTTAGCAGCCGTTTTACCAGCACCCATTGCCAAAATTACCGTTGCCGCACCAGTAACTGCATCACCACCAGCGTAAACACCTTCACGGGTTGTTTTTCCATTTTCATCAGCAATTAAACATCCCCACTTATTTGCCTCTAATCCTTCCGTTGTAGAACGAATCAATGGATTTGGAGATGTACCAATGGACATAATCATACAATCAGCATCAATAACGAAATTACTTCCTTCAACCGGAATTGGTCTTCTTCTTCCAGAAGCATCTGGTTCTCCTAATTCCATCTTAACACATTCAATTCCAACACAGTTTCCGTTTTCATCACCGATGACACGAACTGGATTTGTCAATGTTTTAAAGATAATTCCTTCTTCTTCTGCATGTTCAACTTCTTCCTTACGAGCAGGTAATTCATTCATGCTTCGACGATAGATGATATAGACTTCTTCACAACCAACACGTTTTGCACAACGTGCCGCATCCATTGCAACATTACCACCGCCGATGATAGCAGCTTTCTTCGCGTGGAAGATTGGAGTATCAACACCATTTTCATATGCTTTCATCAAATTGAAACGAGTTAGGAATTCGTTTGCAGAAAATACCCCTTTCAAGTTTTCTCCTGGCATCTTCATAAAATTAGGAAGACCTGCACCACTACCAATGAATACAGCTTCGTATCCCATTTCAAATAATTCATCGATTTCTAACACCTTACCGATTACCATGTTTGTTTCAATTTTAACACCCATCTTTTTCAATCCATCAATTTCTTTCTGTACGATGGCTTTAGGAAGACGGAATTCAGGAATACCATAAACTAATACCCCACCAGCTTTATGTAACGCTTCAAAAATATGAACTTCATATCCTTTATTTGCCAAATCACCTGCACAGGTTAATCCCGAAGGTCCTGCACCAATAATTGCTACTTTGTGTCCATTTGGAGCAGGCACGCTAACTTCATCCGTTCCATGTGCCATATGATAGTCCGCAACAAATCTTTCCAAACGTCCAATCGCAACTGGTTCATGTTTAATACCACGAACACATTTTGATTCACACTGTGTTTCTTGAGGACATACACGTCCACATACAGCAGGTAATGAACTAGTTTCCTTTATAATTTGATAAGCTGCTTCAAATTCTCCTTCTTTTATCTTTGCGATAAACTCAGGAATATTTACCGCAACAGGACAACCTGAAATACATGGTTTATGTTTACAATGCAAACATCTTTCTGCTTCTTCCATTGCCTGTTCTTTCGTATATCCAAGTGCTACTTCTTCAAAGTTTTTATTTCTTACATTTGGATCCTGTACTGGCATTGCTACTTTATTAGGGGCCATGTTTGGCATATTAAGCCACCTCCTTGTGGAATAAGTTACAGTCTTCATCTCTTGCTTTTGCTTCAAATTCAGCATATTGTCTACTTCTTGACATAGCTTCATCAAAATCTACTAAATGACCATCAAAATCAGGTCCATCAACACAGGCAAATTTAGTTTCTCCACCGACTGTTAAACGACAACATCCGCACATACCAGTGCCATCGATCATAATAGGATTCATGCTGACGATTGTTTTAACGTTGTATTTCTTCGTAACTTCACATACAAACTTCATCATAATTAATGGTCCAATGGCAATCACTTCATCAAAAGTTTCACCTTTGCTCAATAAATCTTCTAATACATTAGTAACTAATGCCTTAGTTCCTGTACTTCCATCGTCACTTACCAAATACAAATGATCACTAACAGCATTGAATTCATCCTGTAAAATTACTAAATCTTTGTTTCTAAATCCAGTGATACAAGTAACTTCTGTGCCATTTTCGTGAAGTGCTTTTGCTGTTGGATAAGCAATCGCACATCCTACCCCTCCACCAATAACACATACTTTTTTCATTCCATCCACGTGAGAAGCAACACCTAATGGACCAACAAAATCCAATACTTCATCACCAACACGAAGATTATTCAAAACTTTCGTTGTTTTTCCAACGATTTGGAAAATAATCGTTACCGTTCCTTTCTCTCTATCATAATCGGCAATTGTTAATGGAATTCTTTCTCCTAATTCATGGGCACGAATAATGATAAACTGTCCCGCCTTTGCTTTTTTCGCAATGCGTGGAGCTTCAATCACTAATTTCGTAACTGTAGGATTTAATTCTTCTCTTTCTACAATTTTAAACATGAGTACTCCTTTCGCATGACATAATGTCATCACATACAATATAATTCTACCCCAATCAAGAAAAAAAAGAAACCCCTTTCGTAGGGGTTTCTTATGAAAATTGAACACAATGTTAATAATAAACTTGAACTTTTAAAATAGCAGGAATCTTTTCTAATTCTGCCACAATATCCGTCCCTTTCGCTTCATCAACATCAACGATCGTATAGGCATATTCACCTTTTGATTTATTTAACATATTCGCAATATTTAAACCTTTTGCAGATACCGTTTGTGAAATTTGTGCCAACATATTTGGAACATTATGATGGAAACAAGTGATACGAACTTCACCGGAACGTTCCATACTACAGTTTGGTAAATTAACCGCATTCTTTATATTTCCATTTTCTAGATAATCACGCAACTGATTCACCGCCATTACAGCACAATTTTCCTCTGATTCTGGAGTGCTTGCACCCAAATGAGGAATGCAAATCGTATTTTTTTGATGCATTATTTTTTCATCCGGGAAATCGCATACATAATGTGCAACCTTTCCTTCGTTCAGTGCTTTTACCATAGCTTTTTGATCAACGAGTCCACCGCGCGCAAAATTTAAAATATTAACTCCATCTTTCATTTTTGCCAACGCTACCACATCAATCATTGCTTTTGTCTTATCATTTAATGGGACATGAATCGTAATATAATCACTATTTCGATAAATTTCATCTAAGGATTTTACCAATTTTACATTGCGGGATAATTGCCATGCTGCCTGAACTGATAAATATGGATCATAACCATATACTTCCATTCCTAGATGCAGTGCTAAATTAGCTACTTTAATCCCGATTGCCCCTAGTCCAATGACACCAAGCGCTTTACCTTCTAATTCACTACCTTTAAATCTACTTTTTTCTGCTTCGACTAATTCTGCAATCCCTTCTTTTTGTTTTACACCTTCCAACCAATTCACTGCTTGATACACTGGTCTCGCTGCCAACAACATACCAGCGATAACAAGTTCTTTTACCGCATTGGCATTAGCGCCAGGAGTATTAAATACAACGATTCCTTTTTCTGAACATTTGGTAATCGGAATATTATTGGTTCCTGCACCAGCTCTCGCAATGGCTTTTAAATTATCATTTAATTCAATATCATGCAGTTTTGCACTTCTTACTAAAATGGCATCTTCTTCTGTTATTGTATCCGAATATTCGTACTGGTCATCAAAAAGATCCAACCCTTTTTTTGCAATTTTATTATATAATTTGATTTTCATTTATTGATTCTCCTTTTCAAATTTGCTCATAAACGCAACAAGTTTTTCTACTCCTTCTACTGGCATTGCATTATAAATAGAAGCACGCATACCACCTACGGAACGATGACCCTTGATATTGACAAATCCAGCCGCGCTTACCTCTTTAATAAACTTCGCATCAAGATCTGCATTTCCTGTAATAAATGGAACATTCATTAACGAACGATCCTCTTTTTCAACAGTTCCTTTAAACATATTTGATTGATCCAAGAAATCATAAAGGATTTTTGCTTTCTTTACATTAATTTCTTTCATGTTATCTAATCCACCAATCTCTTCTTCAATCCATTTCAATACTAGTCCACAAATGTAAATCGCATAAGTTGGTGGTGTATTAAACATACTAGCATTTTCCACATGCGTCTTATAATCTAGCATCGTTGGTAGATTATCTGGTGTTTCTTTTAATAAATCTTCTCGAATAATTACAACCGTCAATCCAGCTGGTCCCATATTCTTTTGTGCTCCGGCAAAGATAACGCCATATTTCTTTACATCAACTGGTTCACTTAAGATACAACTTGACATATCTGCTACCAATGGAATATCACCGGTATCTGGAAGCTCTTTGTATTTAGTTCCATAAATTGTATTATTTTCACAAATATAGAAATAATCAATATCTTTTGGAATTTCATAACCTTTTGGAATATAAGAGAAGGTTTTATCTTCACTCGATGCGACTAGCTCACATTTTCCAATCTTCTTTAATTCCTTCATTGCCTTTTTACTCCAGTTTCCTGTATTAACAAGTCCCGCTTTTCCATTCTTTCCTAATAAATTTAATGGAATCATCGCAAACTGAGTACTAGCTCCTCCCTGGAGAAACAACACCTTATAATTATCTGGTATATTCATTAAGCGTCTTAAACGCTCTTCACAATCCTGGATAATGGCAGTAAAGTCTTTCGAGCGATGACTCATCTCCAATACTGACTGTCCACTGCTACCATATTCCAACATTTCAGCTGCCGCCGTTTTTAGTACCCACTCTGGCATCATAGATGGTCCTGCACTAAAATTATATACTCTACTCATACATAAATCCTCCTCGCCTTACTTAGCGTGGTTTTATCATAACACTATTTACATTTTGTTTCAAGTGTTTTGTAAAACGTTTACAAACATTTTTGTAATCAGTTTCATTTCGAATGTAAACTCTTTACATTTCGTTGTTATTGAGTATAATAGAAAAAAACAAGGGAGAGTTTAGTATGATTGATGGACACATGCACTTAGAATACGGTGATTTAAGCACAGATTATATCTTAGCTTTTGTAGAGGAAGCAATAAAAAAAGGAATTGATGAAATACAAATTTTAGATCATACACATCGTTTTAAAGAATTTGAACCAATGTATGAAGAACTGAAAATCTATCCTGAGCAGAAAGTTTGGCTAGAAAACAAAAAAATGAAATTTAAAGATTCTTTGGAAGATTATGAGAAGGTTATCCAAGAAATAAAAAACATGGAATTACCCATTCGTGTTTCATTTGGATTAGAAGTTTGTTACGTCCCAAAATACAAGACATTTTTAAAAAATCTGCTTAAAAATCATTCTTTTGATTTCTTAGTAGGCGCAATCCATTCCATTGACGGAATTTTGTATGATATGCCTTTTTCCAAAAAATTACTTTGGGAAAAACAGGAAGTGAACACGATTTATCGTCGCTATTATGAAT
>JBGUVL010000045.1:0-9787 GCA_045134375.1 Breznakia sp.
CATATATGAAGCACGACCTAATGTGAGTGTCGATGCTGCTATCCTTTGCCTAAAAAGTGGTAATGTCTGTTTTTTACGAGGTAGCAAAGACGCTTTAGAAAGCAACAAAGCACTGGTAGAAGCAATGCGTCAAGGGCTAAAAGAAGCCGGTTTTCCAAAGTCCTGCATCGCCCTTGTAGAAGACACTTCCCACGAAAGTGCGAAACGCTTTATGCAGATGAATGAGTATCTGGATTTGCTTATTCCTCGTGGTGGTGCCAACTTAATTCAGAATGCCATCAAAAACGCAACCGTACCTATCATTGAAACAGGAACGGGTAACTGTCATATCTATGTTGATAAAGATTGTGATGACAATAAAGTACTTCCCATTATCATCAACGGCAAGACGCAACGTGTTAGTGTCTGCAACGCTATCGAAAGCCTTCTCATTCATAAAGAAAAAATAGCGTTGCTTCCTACCATTATTCAAGAACTAAAAAAATACGATGTCATTATTCACGGCTGTCCCATTTGTTGCCAATGGGATACTTCTTTGCTTTTAGCAAGCGAAGAAGACTATGGAAAAGAATATCTGAACTATGAGATTTCGATTAAAGTAGTGGATGATTTAGCAGAAGCCATCCAACATATCAATACCTATAGCACGAAGCATTCCGAAGCCATTATTTCAGAAAATAAAACGAGCATCGCCACTTTCTTTGAACAAGTTGACAGTGCTTGCGTCTATGCCAATGCATCGACCCGTTTTTCCGATGGAAATGAATTTGGTTTTGGAGCTGAAATTGGAATCTCAACGCAAAAAATCCATGCTCGTGGTCCAATGGGATTAGAAGCACTAACTTCCTATCAATATCAAATCGTAGGAAATGGAAATATTCGAAAATAAAAAGAAAACAGGAACAAGAGTAAAAAGTACTTACTTTCGCTCAAATTCCTGTTTTTCTTTTAGTGTTCTTTTACAATATTTTTTGAACAAAAATAGGTTAAAACAAAATAACCACCATAGATGAATACAATAAATATTGCAGTCATTACAATTGAGAATAACATATTCATGCGCCCTATCGTTTCTAAGATTTGATTACAAAAGTTGATTCCAAAGATCGAATGCACCAACGCTAAGGCGATTGGTAAAAAGAAGAAAATGCCAATTTGCAACAACAAGGCTTTGTTGATCATTCCCTCATCTACCCCAATTCGACGTAATGTTGCATATCGCATTTTATTATCCGCACTATCGGACAACTCTTTTAATGCCAAAATAGCAGCAGAAGAAATCAAGAAAATGATACCTAGATAGATTCCAATAAATACAGCAACCGCACTGACGCTCACACTACCATCATAAATCATTTGTTTTGTGAAGACACTCATCGCTTGCAGCTCATAGGTAGGAGAAGCAAAATAACTTTGTTTTCCAAACAACGCATCCTCTATCTTTTGGTATTCTTCACTACCAAACTCGGCTTGATAATTAGCAATCCAACGCGTTTGAAAAGCATCCGCAGAGGTTACCGCCGCATCCGGCACTAGCAATATCCCAGTATTGGTATGAGAAGCAGAAATATCAACAAAGACTTCCTGCACTTCGTTTGCTTTACAATAATAGTTTTCCCCATGAATGTTTAATGTGACAGGATTTTGCAATGCTTGATTCCAGATGTTCGTCATATTATCATAATCACATAGTAATAGATATTCATCTTCTGCTAATGTCAAAGCTGGTAAATGATAGTATTTCGCAATCTGATTATAATCGGATAATCGAACCATTAAAATTGGACTATCGAAATAAAGATTAGGATATTCTTTCGCAGTTTTCTCCTTATTATCCCCAAGTAAAGTTCCCATCGTAATGCCATCAATCACATAATTACGATAGGAATAACGATCACAAAAATACTGATCAACAGGAATTCCGGCATATTCCATATTTTCCTCTATCCCATTTTCCAGCAGCATTAAATACTGTTTCGACTCTTCCTCTAGTGAATTTCTATCGCCATCCCCTAAGAACTGCTGTGGCGATGTTTGCGAAATATTGATGTCCACCGGTGTCACTTCTCGTAAAGTCTTCATCATGGAATCTCGAATAGCAAGACCGGAAGAAAGGATACAAATCGTTAAAAATAACATGATACAAATGACACTCATGGATATCACCATCGTATTGATCTTACTGTTAATTTGTCGCAAAACAAACATATTTAAATGACGATAATACAGTCCTTTCACTGATTGTACCATTCGTAACAATAGCCCCGAAAAAGAATAAAAGAACAACAAAGTTCCTGCACATCCAAGTAAGATCATATAGCCAAGAATATCCATATGATACAATCCTTCGCTAATTACTTTATGATAGGCATATCCCAACATGAGGATGGACAAAACACAAAGACAGCTCGATATCAGCGGATTCTTCACCTTAATACTTTCATTCTTTTTCGCTGCGCTGATCAAATCGATCAGTTTACAATGAGAAATGGAGAAGGTATGGAATACCATGACAATTGCATAAACGATTGCAAAAAACAAGATGGTCTTAGCTAAGGAAGAGAAGGAAAAAGTAAAGATAAAATCACTCATATCCACTTCAAACATCTTCGCTACTAATAAAGACATGAATTGCGAACCAAATACTCCCACAATTAAGCCAATCACAAGAGACACAAGTCCAATCAGGATGGTTTCCATTAACAGAATTTTCGATAAATCCCATTTACTCATTCCTAATACCATATAAGTCCCAAACTCTTGCTTTCTTCGCTTCATCAAAAATTGACTTGCATAAAGAATCAGAAAACCAAGTACAAAACAAACAAATAAGGAAATATAGCCAAGCACATCATTCATCAATTCGATGCATTGTCTTTGTGATTCATTCAATTTTAAAACAGCGGCGCTGGATTCCATCGCATTAAAAATATAAAATACCCCAACACCAAGAATCAAAGTAAAGAAATAAATCGTATAATCTTTAATACTTTTTCTGATATTTTTTATCGATAGCTTAAATAACATCGTTCAGTTCACCTCCAAGCAGAGTGACGACATCAATGATACGGTTAAAAAACTGTTTTCTTGTATCCTCTCCTCTTCTTAGTTCATTGAACAATTTTCCATCTTTAATGAAGATGACGCGATTGGCATAGGATGCACTAAATGCGTCATGGGTTACCATCAATATCGTCGCATCTAAAGTTTCATTTAAATAATGGAAGCTTTCCAATAACATTCTCGCCGATTTGGAATCCAATGCGCCAGTCGGTTCATCTGCCAACACCAATTTTGGATTTGTAATAATCGCTCTCGCACTTGCAACGCGTTGCTTTTGACCCCCGCTCATCTCATAAGGATACTTCTTCAGTACCTCCGTAATTTCCAGTTTTTTTGCTACTTCTTTGACACGAGATTCAATTTCTTTTGGTTTTACCTTTTGAATGGTCAACGCCAAGGCAATATTTTCATATGCAGTCAAGGTATCCAACAGATTAAAGTCTTGAAAAATAAAACCTAATTGTTCTCGACGAAAACGATTGAGTTTGTTTCCCCGTAAAGCACTTACTTCTTCATCATCAATAAAGATATGCCCACCACTCACTTTATCAATCGTAGAAATACAGTTCAACAATGTCGTTTTTCCACTCCCACTGGCTCCCATAATAGCGACATATTCTTTTTCATAGATGGAAAAACTTATACGATCTAACGCCTTCGTAATATTTCCTTTATTTCCATAGTATTTTTCAACATTTTTTATTTCAACAATTTTTTTCATATGTTTACCTCCATCCACTTTCCATTATAAAGATTTGAAACTAAGATACCATGGATTAACATAACAAAACCTTACAGAACTGTAAGGCTAGTTAATAATAGAATCACTATATTCTCCTATAGGAAAGGTTAATGTTACCAATGTATATTCATTCTCTTTTGAAGTAATTTTGATGCCATGATGTAATTGTTCTGCTAACGCATTACAAAGATACAAACCAAGTCCGGTGGAATTATAGCGGCTTCTTCCATTCCTTCCGGTAAATCCTTTCTCGAATACCCTAGGCAAATCTTTTTCCAGAATGCCAATACCATTATCTTTGATCATCAACTGCACATATTGCTGTTTTTTTTCTGCCCAGATCTGAATGAGTGCCTGCTCTTCTTTACTATACTTAATCGCATTATTAAGCAATTGATTCAAAATAAAACGCAACCACTTCCCATCACTTTTTACCACAAAATCCAAATGCTTCATTTCCAATGCTATTTTCTTATAGATAAACGATCTACGATTCTCTTTCACAATATCTCGTACCACATCCGAAAGCAAACATTCACTGATGACATAATCTTTCTCTACCGATTCACTGCGAACATAAAATAATACCTGTTCCTCAAGTTGTTCAATACGATGCAACTCATCCAACATCGTATCATTCAATGTATCTTTATTGTTTTCAATGATCAACCGTAAAGAAGCCATTGGAATTTTAATCTCGTGAAGCCACAGCTCCAAATATTCTTTGAAATCAATTAAAGTATGCCGATAGCGGTTTAAGTAATCCAGTGTTGCCTTATCAATTTCACACAATTGTTCATAAAATAATCGCCCTTCATAACTATAAGAATCATCGATCAGTTCATGAATCAAATACTTCTGATCCAATGAATAAATGCGTTGAAATACCTGATCAAAGTATTTTTTTCTACGAAAATACTGATAAAAAAAGATAAAATAACCAACCATCAATAGAATGAAAAAAACAAGTGACAATAACGACAAGGAAACTTTAGTCCCACATAGTATGAGAAAGGTAGCCAACAGAGTAACAAGATAAATGACAATGGAAAGCCACTGATCTTTCACATATTCATTCCATTTCATTGAATCAAATACCCCTGTCCTCTTTTTGTTTCGATAACATCGTCATAGCCAATCTCACTTAGCTTTTTACGCAACCGATTGATATTAACCGTAAGTGTATTATCATCCACAAATTCATCACTTCCCCATAAATAATCCATAATTTCTTCTCGCGACGTAATTCTTCCTCTCTGTTTTAATAGATAATGAAAGATTCGAGTTTCATTCTTGCTTAATTCAATATTTTGTTTGCCTCGCTCCAACATACTTTTTGAAACATTTAAAATGAGATCATGATACGATAAACGCAACGAATCATTGCGATATATTCGTTTCAAAACCGCTTCGATTCGTACCAAAAGAATCTGAGGATTATACGGCTTTGTGATATAATCATCCGCTCCATAGCTCATACACATCAATTCATCAATTTCACTATTTCGACTGGTTACCATAATGATGCCAACCGAACTCTGTCTGCGAATTTCTCTACATAAATAAGCACCATTCACACCTGGAATATTGATATCCAACAAAAGAAGATCGGCATCCTCAGCTACGATCAATTCTAGTGTATGTTCAAAATCTTCTATTATCTTAGTTTGGTACCCATTATTCCTTAAAAACAAAGATAATTCTTCTCGTAATATTTTATCATCCTCTACAATCAGTATTGTGTTCATTTTTTTACCTCTCTTGTTTTTATCATATCACAATTGATTCTATTTGAAAAAGTCTTGTCAAATGACAAGACTTTTTCAACATGATTTTCTTTCAACAAAAAGAGAGGAATCCAAATACGAGGAGGATTTCATCGCTTCTGTAGTCGCTTTCTTTCGAGCACAAAAGTAGACAAACCATTCCCCCTCAATTTTTTTTAACCGTAGACTTCTTAGATGATATTCATTAAGATTCCGTTTCTGATAAGGAACTAACTTCACATCAAGACTAGGAATAAGAAAAGCAGACCCAAAATACAAACGCAATTGATCCTCTTTAATCTGATAAGAAAGCGAGCGCCAGATCGGAGGAATTGCATTCTTATCACTTACTTTAACATAACGGCTAAAATGTTTTGCCTCTTTGATAATGGCTGGTTTGCTTCGATAGTGGATTTGATCCGAAACATTTTGATAGGATAAAGGAACCTTTTTATTTTTTAAAAAAATGGTCGCTCGTTTGACTTCTTCAAAATAAATTTTTTGGTATTGATCCAATAGTTTTGATTCTTCTTCTTTACATTCAATCTTCATCTTTATCGTTACATACATAGCTTTTGAAAAGTGTTCAATCTTTTCGCCCCTCCTTTTTTTGCCAGTAATAAATCATCCCACCAATACTGAGAAAAAGCAATGACAGCCAACGGGCAGGGGAATGAGTATCCGAGGTCTTTACCACAGGAATCGCTTGATTATCAACATAAAGATACTGGGTCGCTTTTTCATCACTCACCTGAAACAATATCGGTTTTATTGCTTCATATCCTTTCGGGGCACTTATCTCTACCAATTCATATTGTTTCCCTTCCTGTAAATGGGAAATGAAATGGACACTACCATCACTGATCCAATGATCCAGCACTTCCCGACTCTCTGGATCAATCACTTTAAATTCTGCTTGTAATAATGGCTGATGTGTATTTTTTTCCCATTTTATAACCCCTACCTGTTTATCAATCATCACCACTTTTTGAACATCCCTTTCATTTCTTACAGTGAATTCCATTTCTTTACTAACAACATAACCCTTTGGTGCACTTAATTCGCAAAGCGTATAGCGTTCGTTGATATGCAACCCTTTCATTTGATGTGTTCCATCACTAATCCATTCATCAATCACATTGCCATTGTGATCTTTTACGATCATTTGAGCCCCTTTGATCGCTTCCCCTTGCCAGGAGCATTTTTCAATTTCAACGGTTGTTAACGAATTCTTGATTGTTTTGCTTTGTTCATATACTTTGGTAGTGGCATCCATCATTTCAAAATCAAAGGCATGCATTTGATCCTCTACGACATAGCCATCAAGGGAGGCCACTTCCTGTAAGAAATAAGTTGTTTTTCCTAATGAAATTGGCAATCCCTCAATCACCAAAGTACCATCTTCTTGCACATGGTAAAGTCCATCTTGATCGGCTCCTATCGTAATCTGTGCCCCTTTCGCATAAAGAAGACTACCATCCGATGGATCGACAATATCACTGCCCGTTGTTAATCGAAAACATATCTTTTGTAATCCCGCTTTTTCTTCTCTTTCCAACTGTTTTTCCACAACAATTCGTGCCATTGGTTTCTCATTAGGAATGGATAAAGTTAACGTTGGTATTTTATTATGGTCATAATCATAGTGATCATCAATCGTAAAGGAAAGTGGTTCTTTCAACTTTAGATATCCCTTTGGAGCTTGAATTTCTTTGACGTAATACTTCCCACTCATTAAAGTCAAAGGAGTGGTAACCTCTCCATTTTGATCGGTAGTAAATAATGAAATTTCCTTGCCTCCTACATTTTGAACGATTAATTGATCCTGATCATCATAAATTTGGAAAGAAGCCTGCGATAACGTGATCCGTTTTCCGTTATTCTCTTCTTTGATCAATCGAACATACGCTTGATAAGGGGCGTTATTGATCGCATGAAAAATCGTCTTCCCATCCTCCACCAAAGAAACCGTGAAATCAGGTGCTGCCAGCTTTCCACTTGGAGTATATGTTTCTTTCACATAATAAATACCATAAGGAAGCCAATTGGTTTGAGCAAATCCATTTTCATCACTTGTAATGACATCATAGGAACGGGCTTGCTCCCATCCTTTTTCTTCCACTTCTGATAACAGTTTATAAGTAAACTGAGCCCCTGCTAACGGAGATAATAAACCACTCCCTGGTTTCGTTGTCGTTGCCGTTTTAAAAATTTTGTGTCTTCCTTTGATTACTTGATCTTTTCCCACACTTTTTTTCGAAAAGGCAACGGTATCACTACCTTGATAGGACAAATCAACTTCAATGGCTTCCCTATTTTTCAAATATCCTTTGGGGGATTCTATTTCTACCCATTCATAACGACCAGGATATAATTGCTCTACCCAATCACAGCTCCCATCCTTTTTGGTAATTCGTTTTGCCACACAACTACCTGCTTGATAAATCACCTTACGGCTAAAAGGATTTATAATATCACTTTTGGCCTTCAATTCATAAACAGCACCTTCCAAAGAAGCATCTCCCTGTGGGATGGATCCTGTTTCCGCATCTTCTTTTACTAAAGTAATTTTTGCTCGTTGAAAGTAATTCATCGTCGTCTCTTCCACAGTACGATTCGCAACCACCAAAGTCGAATGGATTCTCTTATCGATGACCAAAGGAGCAGGAACACGAACTTCCTGATAGTATAGTTTTTGCGGTAGTAAACGTTCCAACGTAATCCACCCATCACTTCCCGTCGTAGCAATCCCAATTGGATTACTCATATCTTCTTGATACGAAAACTGGAAGGAAGTATTAGGAACCGGATTACCCTCCTCATCTACTTTTTTTAATTTGAATGTACCAAAATGATGCACTGTCAGACTAATCTTTGTTTGCACTGCGCTCGCTAAACGAAACACTCCAACACTTTGTCCATCAACACTAGAACGATAAATCAAGTTCGCTCCAATACTACGATCCCACTCTTTTTGTAATACAATGGTACTATTTTCTGCGCTACTCTCTTTGGGAGTGATGGTTAGTTGATTTCCTTGAATTTGAACATCACAATCACTGCTTTTCACATGATATTGAGCAAGAATTTGATTCGTATCATTCAGTACTAATGGTTCATTTACGGTTGCTTCATAATGATTCCCATCAAAGGATGGTTTTTTATCATGTGCAGCTATTTTTTGCTGAATGCTGCTTTTGATAGTGGCATAGCGATTTCCAAAATCCCCATACCACTGCTCAATACTAGCTCCTAATGTTTCCCAAACAAGATACTGTGTAGCAGCATAATCATCGTCACTTTTCTTTGATTGGTCCCAACCATAATAAACAATCAAAGAAAGCTGTTTTCGCACGGCTTCGCTCCAATCATCTTGACTTAAATGATAGGGTCCTGTTAATCCAATGGTTGTCGGTTCCACACAAAAAGCAATGTTTCCATTGACCTCTATTTTGCCAATCCCATCATACCAATAAGCAGTATATACTCCTTGCTTCACGATGGCTCCTGTTCCTGATAATACTTTCAACACAGTAGGAAAATGCTCAGTAGCCATAATTGGTAAAACCTGTTGTGACAATAATCCCAGCATAATAGAAAAACACAACAATCCATCCACTACCGTATGGATTGCCTTTTCTAATTTTGTTATCATAAATGATCTCCTCTCTCATCCAATCGTCAATCACAAGACAATCCACCTAACCGGCCAAGCTCTTGATACTATTGATTCCTATCCCATTGTCTGTCGATTCACCTTCTACTTTCATATATGCTTTTTTTACAAAAAATACCAAACGATTATTGAAAAACAAAAAAAATGACATGATTTTACTCCATCATGTCCTTATCATTTCAACTTTATGCATCAATCGCAAATGAATATTGATCTTAAAAATAAAAAAAGCCTTTTCCAAGGCTTTCTATCTCTCATGGCGGTCTAGATGGGACTCGAACCCACGATCTCCTCCGTGACAGGGAGGCATGTTAACCACTACACCACTAGACCATGATTTTTTACCAGCTCAGCTGACGAAATATATATTATCATACTTTTTTTTATTATGCAATACATATTTTATATTTTTTTTACGAAATAATAAATTGACTCACACAAACACTTATTCCAAAAAGGATTTCGATTTATCAAAATCGAGCAAATAAATTATATCCTAAAGAAGTGTTTTATTGCAAGATTTTTATCAACATTCCGATA
>JBGUVL010000046.1:0-49453 GCA_045134375.1 Breznakia sp.
AATTTGTAGGAGGTGTTGCCATGAGAGTCTTGGATTTAGATATGGACTATTTTATGACTGAAATAGCAAGTACTCCATTTTATTGTGAAGAAAGACTTGATGAAGAGTACTATGGGGATTCAGTATGGACCGAAGAGGAAGTTCGACAATTTTTTGAAAAAAATTTAGGATTATCAAAAAAACACAAAATTCCAGGAAGAATTGTGACCAGTCATAATGAGGCTCTGATATTTTGGAAAGAACTTATTAATAGCAAAATGCTTTCAGATCCTTTTGATGTTGTTCATGTTGATTCCCATGCTGATTTAGGTTTGGGTGACGCATCATGGAGTTTTTTGCAAAGTGCGTTTCTTACACTTCCAGTTGATTCAAGAAGAAAAATTAGTGAGTATGAATTTTGCGATAGAATAAAAGGAATTAGTATAGGTGATTATTTGCTTTGGGCAGTTGCCTATAAAATGGTTTCTTCTATCACATATTGTGCGAATCCTCATGGTGACAAGAACGATTATGTGCTGGACACACTAAAGGATTTCCATGAAGAGTACATTTGGGATAAGCCAGTAAAAAATTATATACAGTTAAAGTATAATAAAACGATGGAAATGCCTGCGTACGATTCGTCTGATGCATATAAGAAAAAATATCTTGAGGGCTCAATAAAAGATCCCGAAGTGGAACTACTAATTATTCCAACAATTGATGATGTAAAATTTGCAGGAGATTTTGACTATGCAGTTATGGCACAGTCTCCCAATTATACTCCAGCAAGTGCGGATTTCATAATGGATATTTTTAGAGAATATATTGAAGAAATATAAATAAAGCACTTGAGTTAAATTTGCTTATACGAGCAAGGTGACAAGTCAAGTCTTTTACTGGCTCGACATACCCATTTTAAGGCGAAAATAGCTGTTCCACCATTCCCTAGTACAGTGGGTGAGAAAAGCGTTACTCGTTGGAGAATCGAGCCATGTTGAGACGGTAGCGTTATTATTAAAACAGAAATAAAAAATAGAATGTACAAGAGAAGTGGCTAGATGGAAATCAATATGATTATTTCATAAGATGTTGATATGATGCTTAGAATCATAATGTTAGTTAATGTAAATGGGGGCTTACAAAAGAAGATAATAGTGAGTTTATAAGGAAATAGAAGCTTGTAAATAAAGGGCATTACAAAATATTTTCAAGTGATTTACACAGAGGAAAAGATTCTTCAGATATGGGATAAAAATTCAAAATGAAAGTAAAAAAAGAGAATGTATTATTTCCTTCTCATGATGATATTTGTAGAAAAAGATATTATTGATACAATCCTAGAAGTAGGTTTGAGAATTGAAAAAAAGGAGATTTATTTTATCGTTTATTGAATCAATTTCTAAAAATTAAATGAAGTAAATTAGGATTATTTAGAATTAATAGCTTATAAGATGAATCACGATTTTTTTCTAATAATCAATGAATATTAATAATTGATGTAAGTAGAAATGAATCATTAGTTTGATCGTCTTTGGTTATCATTTGTTATTTACAAAAAGAAAGATTTTTATATTGAAATGGCGATAATCAAAAAATTAAGGAGAAGCAGAATGAATGAATATATCAATTTATCATTAGAAAATATAGAGAAAGAACATATTTGTTGTGCTATCGGTGATCCAAAACATCAAGATGGTGTTACTAGTAAAAAAGAATGGATAAAAAATAAACTAAAAGATGGTCATGTATTTCGAAAATTAAATGCTAGAGGGAAAACTTTTATTGAATATGAACCAATTGAAACGGCATGAGTGCCAATTATAGGAAAAAATTATGAATACATTTATTGCTTATGGGTGGCAGGAAAATTTAAAGGAAAAGGGATTGCGAATGAATTAATAAATTATGCCATCAATGATGCGAAGGAAAAAGGGATGAATGGAATTTGTACGATTGTTTCAAAAAAGAAAAAACCTTTCTTAGGAGAAAAGAAGTTTTTTGAACATTATGGATTTAAGACCATTGATGAAATTGGTGATTACCTATTATTAGCATTGCCATTTCATGATGGTGATCTTCCTAGATTTAATGATAGTGCAAGAAAAATGAAAATTGATAATGAGAATTTTACAATTTATTATAGTAGTGAATGTACTTATGTAGAGTATGAAGTAAAAGAATTATCAGATTATGCGAAAGAACATAATATTACAATTAACTTTATCAAAATAGATTCATTAGAAAAAGCAAAAAATGTCCCTTGTGTTTTTAATAATTGGGCTAATTTTTATAGAGGAGAATTTCTTTCGAATACGATATTAAATGTCAATTCATTTAAAAAAATTATCCAATCCCAAAAGTAATAAATTATAATTTGAAAGAAGAACGTTATAAAGATAAGAAAAGATGACTGTGATTTTTAGATAATCGTATTGTCTAAGCATTCCTTATCATAATTACTAGGTGAAAAAAATCAATAAAGGAGTGAATTTTATGGCAATGTGGAATCCATGGAGTGGATGTAAAAAATGTAGTGATGGGTGTCTGCATTGTTATATTCACAAAGGCGATTTAAAAAGAAATGTGGATACTAATGTGATTCATAAAACAAAAGATTTTTATAAACCAATAGAAAAATTAAAAAATGGAAGTTATAAAATGAAATCTGGATTCATCTACCTGTGTTTTTCGACGGATTTTCTCATTGAAGAGGCGGATGAATGGAGAGAAGAATGTTTTAAAATGATAAAAGAAAGATCGGATTGTACTTTTCTATTTTTAACCAAAAGAATCGATCGTTTTATGAAATGTATTCCAAAGGATTGGAAAGATGGTTATGATAATGTTGTCGTATGTTGCACGATTGAAAATCAAAAGAATGCCGATATTAAATTAGCTTTATTTAATAAATTACCAATCAAACATAAATGTATTACGGCTCAGCCATTATTAGAAAATATAAACATAGAGCCTTATTTAGATGATATTGAGCTAGTTGTTGTTGGAGGAGAATCCGATTATAATGCTAGGCTATTGAACTACGATTGGGTATTGAATATCCGAGAACAATGCATTCGAAAAAATGTCAATTTTGAATTTCGACAATGTGGTAGCTATACCATGAAAGATGGTAAAATATATAGGATAAAGACAAAAGATTTGATCAAACAAGCACGTCTTGCAAATATTAATTTTAAAAAAGCATGATTGTCTTATTCATCGCAAATAAAATCTAACTTTTATAAAGCCATTTATTATTAAAGAGCTTTATTAGAAATAAAATATTGCAATTTACCAATAGTGTATAATGAAGAAACCAGTGCATTAAAATAATCATGAATCGATTAATTAAGATGTAAAAATGTACTTAATGAAAGGTGTAATTTATGAAAAAGTGGATAGTGATAATCATTTTTTTACTAATTGTTTTGTTTGAAAATGCATGTAGTTCATCAAATTCTGATAATTTGGAAGATTCTTTTATTGGATCAACGTGGACTAGAGAAATTGAAGTGGACACGGAATATTTGTCTTTTCAAGACGATGGTACTTTTTCCTATTATTGTTCCTGTGGGAATCCTGTGGACGACAGTGATTTATGTTCTTCTTATCAGTATGATGAAAACAATCAGATCATTCGTTTCATTTGTGAACATGGTTGTGAAGAAATTGAAGTGATTCATCATGATAGTCATAATTTAGTATTAAAATATAAAGATGAGATTCGCAAATTTAAAAAAGCGCAATAATTCATGTATTATTTGCAATTCTATGTTTCAGACTTATAACGCAATGCCTTCCATTTTGAAAATGGAAGGTTTTTTTATGCTTTTCGTAATAAAATATATTTTATAGTCTATTCATAATAGAAGATATTATTTTTATTATTTTCATTGGTTTCTTTTCGTTGCTTCTTAAAATGAAAGCGCTATAATAAAATTAGAATGATACTATAGGAGGATATACTTATGGAGAACAGACCTTATGTGCCATGGAAACAAATGGAATCGTTTTTAATTGATGCTTTTTGTGCTTATGGTGTTCCAAGGGAAGATGCCGTTTTGTGTGCTGATGTTTTGTTAGAAAGTGATCGCAGAGGAATTGAAAGTCATGGCTGTAATCGTTTTAAGCCGATTTATTTAGATCGTATTGAATGTGGTATGCAAAAACCAGTAACTAAGATTGATATTCTCAAAGAAACACCAACCACAGCGGTGTTAGATGCCAATGATGGTATGGGTATGGTAGCTTCTTATAAAGCGATGCAAATAGCCATTGAAAAAGCAAAAAAATATGGGATGGCTAGTGTGGCTGTCAGAAATTCTTCTCATTATGGAATTGCTGGATATTGGGCTATGATGGCATCGAAACAAGGATTTATTGGAATTACTGGAACCAATGCTAGACCATCGATTGCGCCTACTTTTGGAGTAGAAAATATGATGGGTACCAATCCATTAACATTTGCTTTTCCAACCGATGAAGAATTTCCTTTTGTATTGGATTGTGCAACTTCCATTATACAGCGAGGAAAAATTGAGTATTATGCTCGAAGTGGACAGGATACCCCAGAAGGTATGGTCATTGGTCATGATGGGAAAGCAATGACAGATTCCAATCAAATTCTAAAAGATTTGACGACAGGGGATGCTGCATTGGCGCCTTTAGGAGGAATAGGAGAAACTCTTGCTGGATACAAAGGGTATGGTTATGCGGCTGTTGTTGAAATTTTATCTGCCGCATTACAGCAAGGGACCTTCCTAAAAGCATTAAGTGGATTTGACGAAAATCATAATAAAGTTCCTTGTCATTTAGGTCATTTCTTTATTGTTATGGATCCAGAAGCTTTCATGGGATTAGACTCTTTTAAAAAGACTTGTGGTGATATTTTAAGGTCTTTGCGTTCTTCGATGAAAGCACCTGGAGAAGAAAGAATCTATACCGCAGGAGAAAAGGAATACTTGGTATGGATGGAACGGAAGGAGAAAGGAGTTCCGGTATCGAAGTCGGTACAGAAAGAAATGATAGAGGTTCGTGATCGTAAAAAATTAAACTATCATTTTGATTTTGAGGATTCGTTATGAAAAAATATATTTTAGCAATAGACCAAGGAACAACAAGCACTAGAGCCATCTTGTTTGATAAAGATCAGAATATTGTAAACATGGCACAAAAGGAATGTGTTGTTTATTATCCAAAACCAGGATGGGTGGAGCAAGATGCCAATGAAATATGGCTATCTACTTTAGCTGTGATCTCAGAAGTTATTATGAAAAGTGCAATTTCTCCATCAGACATTGTTGGTATTGGAATTTCCAATCAAAGAGAAACAACGGTTTTATGGGATAAGAAAACGGGGCTTCCCATTTATCGTGCAATCGTATGGCAATCGCGGCAAAGCGAAAAAATTTGTCAACGATGGAAGGCGATGGGTTATGAAGCAATGGTTCGTGATAAAACAGGATTGCGTATAGATCCTTATTTCTCTGCTTCAAAAATTCGTTGGATTTTTGATAAATTAGAAGGATGTGAAGAAAAAGCAAAACATAATGAATTATTATTTGGGACCATTGATAGTTGGTTGGTATGGAAGTTGAGTGGGGGAAAATCCCATATCACAGATGTAAGTAATGCTTCTCGAACGATGTTGTTTAATATTCATGATTGTTGTTGGGATGATGAATTATTAGAAAGTTTTCAGATACCAAAATCCCTACTTCCTACGATTATGCCAACTTCTTATTCTTATACAAAAACTGATCCTGCTTTCTTTTTCAATACGCAAATACCAATCTGTGCTGTTGTAGGAGATCAGCAAGCGGCATTGTTTGGACAAGGATGTTTTCAACAAGGAATGGTAAAAAACACTTATGGAACGGGAGGTTTCATGTTGATGAATACCGGAAATAATGTTGTTGCTTCGCAACATGGATTGTTAAGCACGGTTGCTTGGAAAATCAATGATGAGATTACTTATGCATTAGAAGGAAGTATCTTTGTTTCTGGTAGTTTAATGAAATGGATGAGGGATGGATTACAGTTATACCATAATACAAAAGAAACGGAGAATATGGCTTTTTCTGTGGAGGACAATTGTGGTGTTTATATCGTTCCTGCATTTGTTGGATTGGGTGCTCCTTATTGGAATGAAAAATGTCGTGCTTCGATTGTCGGATTAACCTTTGGGGTAAATAAAAATCATCTGGTACGAGCAGCTCTGGAATCGATGGCTTATCAAAGTCGTGATGTTTTAGAGGCAATGATGGAAGATGCTAAAGTGAAAATTAGTTCTTTAAAAGTGGATGGTGGTGCTGCAGCAAACAATTTCTTATTACAATTTCAAAGTGATTTATTACAATGTGATGTGGATCGTTTTACCATGAATGAATTAACCGCATTCGGAGCCGCTTCATTAGCTGCTTTAGCCTGTGGCTTTTGGAAAAAAGAAGAGCTCAAAACCGCATTGGATCATAGGTTTCAACCAATGCGTGAGCAAAAGGAAATGGAACGATATTATCAACAATGGAAAAAAGCGGTTGCTTGTTGCGTTCAATTTTAATAGGAAAAAGGGAGAGTGAAAATACTTTCTCTTTTATTATTTTAATTAGTTGATTGTGAAACATTGATTATCGAAACATCTATGTTATGATAATACTATTATTAGGATGGAGTGATGCTTCTAATGGAAAAAATAAATTCTTTTGATGAAGTGATGATACATTTGAACGAGAAAGAAATTGTGTTTCTCATGGAAAAAGGAATTCCTACATTTTTTGCTCAAATCAGCAGTCATCGTATTCGTGTCAATAACGATCATGTAAACTATTTTATTTCTTACCAACAAATGAAAGAACTATTTGAAAATTCTACTTTTTATCTTTATGATAAGGGAAGTGCTAATGAAGAAAACATCTCGGAAGAAAAAGATAGGGAATATTATAGTTGGCAGCATAAATAAGGAGGAAAACATGAAAATAAAAGCAGTAATCTTTGATTTTAATGGAACAATGGTATTGGATGGACCATATCATAATCAAGCATGGAAAATGTTTTCCAAAGAACTTCGTGGTTATCCAATGAGTGATGACGAAATTAATACACATGTTCATGGAGCCGTTAATGAGAAAATTATCGAATACCTTAAGCCAGGTATTAGTAAAGAAAAAAATAAGGAATATTCATTAGAGAAGGAAGCTTGGTATCGCAAAATCGCCAGTGAGGATGCAGAGAACTATCGACTTGTTAAAGGATTATCTGATTTTCTGGATGAACTAAAAGCAAAAAATATAAAAATGAATATCGCTAGTGCTTCGATAAAAGCGAATATTGATTTCTTTGTGGAAACATTTCATCTTGAAAATTGGTTTGATCCTAGTAAAATTGTGTATGATGATGGAACTCATGATAATAAAGTTTCTATGTTTCAATTAGCAGCGAAACGAATGGGGTGTGAACCTAATGAATGTTTGGTATTTGAAGATTCTGTTAGTGGTATCTCTTGTGCGAAACGAGCGGGTGTAAAAACGATTATTGTGGTATCGAATCAACCAGTTTTGGAGGATTCGATTGCAATCACGATCAAAGACTTCAGTGACCCTAGAATCAAAGGCTATATTGAGGAGTGATAAAATGATAGATACGGTATTATTTGATTTAGATGGGACTTTGTTACCGATGGATTTGGATGAATTTATAAAGCTTTATTTTAAAAAACTATTAGAAAAGATGACAACCATTGGTTATGATGCGAAAGTCATAAGGAAGGGCGTTTTAGAAGGAACCAATGCGATGATTCAAAATCAAGGGAATTTAACTAATGAAAATGTATTTTGGAATACATTTTGTGAGCATACTGGAATTGCCCGAGAAGATTGTGAATCTGATTTTGATGATTTTTATCGTGATGAGTTTGATGCAATTGGTGCTTGTTGTGAACAAAGTGAAGCAATGATTCGTGCCGTACAAATTTTGCATGCAAAAGGGTATCGATTGCTATTGACGACAAACCCTTTATTTCCCAAAATTGCTGTAGAAAAACGCATTCAATGGGCTGGGTTAAAAGCCAATGTCTTTTCATTAATTACGAGTTATGAAGATTTTCATTATACCAAACCTAATATTGGTTACTATAAAGAAGTGATTGAATTGGAAAATTTAACCATTGAAAATTGTATGATGGTTGGGAATGACTCGTTGGAAGACGGTGTGATTGAAACATTAGGAATTCCTTTATATTTAATAGAAGATCATTTAATTCATCGGGAAGATACTCCTTTGCAATGTCATTGGCATGGTACAAGTACGGATTTTTTAAAAAAGGTCAAAACGATGCCTGATTTGAGAAAAGAAAAGTAAATGAAAAAATACAGACAAGTAAGGATTGCTATGCTATGTCTGTATTTTTTTTTATTTCATTGTTTCTTTTTTTCTTTTCTTTTTTTTACAATTAATTCAGAAATACTTTTTCCACTAATATCAAAACGAGTATGTTTGATGTCAGGGAATGCCTTTTTAAGATGTTCTCGTTTCTTTAATAGTTTCTGTATAATAATTTCATTTTCAGAACTTATTTTTTCATTGACACTATTCATATTAGCGGTGGCATTTTCAAAGACCGTATGCAAGTATTCATGAATTTTTGATAAAGAGCGATTCATGCCTAATAATGAGGAAACGGTAGCAATCAGATCAATGATTAAGAAGAGAAAAAGAATTGCGGCAATGAGCCACTGTGCTTCTTTGCTCATACTTGCTATTTGCTTTGTGATAATGGGATGGATTAAATAGGTAACGATGAGTGATAAGATACCAAACATAGTAGAATTTAAAAGACAAACACGACCATGTAAGTTGAATTTGTATTTGGAATAATCCCACCAACTCATATGGAATAGAACTTCTAAGATCCAACTGGTAAGGTATTCTATAATCGAAGTAGTAAGCATACCAAACAGGAATACCAGAATCCATGAATTTTTAAAAGGCTGTAGAAGATAAAGTATTGCGATTGCACCAAAACCATATACCGGGCAAATTGGACCATTTAAAAAACCACTGTTTATCATTTTTCGTTGAAAAATACTTTTATAAATGGATTCACAGCACCATCCTAAAAAAGAATAACAAATAAAATATAGAAACAGGGGTGTGATTGCCATTATATACCTCCTAATATTGATTTTCTCTTGCGTTGGACAACATTAACTTTATGCGATTTTCCTGATTGACAGTGCTTGCTCCGGGATCATAATCAATTGCGGTAATGTTCGACATTGGATAGTTGTCTTTAATTTTTCGAAGCATTCCTTTCGCTACAATATGATTGGGTAGACATCCAAAGGGCTGCGTACATACAATATTGTTGACACCGGAATGAATCAAATCTAGCATTTCACTTGTTAATAGCCAACCTTCTCCCATTTTTACACCTTTGGAAATATACTCATTTGCCATTTGTTTCACTATATCAAAGTTTTCCATGGCGCGAAAAGTCCCTTCTTTTTTAATCGCTTTGATCATACGCTTTTGATTTCGCATGATATAATTTTTAACTATTTTTGCACCATAGCGTGCTACTTTATTACGATGATAAAGCTGATAATCCATCATTATGTTTTCTAAACAGTATAGAATGAAATCCATTAGTCCTGATAGAACTGGCTCTGCACCTTCTTTGATTAAGAAGGCCTCGAGATTATTATTGCCCAAGGGTGCAAATTTCATGTATATTTCACCAACAATTCCAACCTTTGGTTTAATTTCATCTGTTTTTTCAATTATCGCAAAGTCGTGAAGAATATTTTGATAGTTATGGGAAACTCTTAAAAATGCAGGAGAGTGTAGTTGTCTGCATATTTCATTTTGCCATTTGTTAATGATTTTTCTTGTTTTTCCTTTTTCCTCTTCATAGGGAAGACATTGGTTGCTGATCCACATGATCATATCACCGTAGATGGTTGCATAAACTAATTTTGTAAGGAGTCGAGGAGTAATCTTAAAACCACTGTTTTTTTCCAAACCTCCAAAGTTTAGTGAAATGACAGGAATTTGTGACATATTATTGTTTGCTAAAGCTTTTCGAAGTAAATTAATGTAATTACTCGCACGACAGCCACCTCCGGTTTGGGTAATGATCAACGCTACATGGTTAAGATCATAACGTCCACTTTTTAGCGCATCAATCATTTGTCCAATGACAAGAAGGGCTGGATAGCAAGTATCATTATGAACATTTTTAACGCCTTCTTCAACAATCTGATGATGGGTACTGGTTAATAATTCAACTTGATATCCTTCACTTTTTAAAATGTCCTCATACATTTTAAAATGGATTGGTAGCATATTAGGAATTAAGATTTTGTGTGTTTTTTTCATTTCAGGTGTAAATTCTACACGGTTTTCATTTTGTGAAGCACTCATTCATTTTCACCTCGATTTCGCATAGCAGCAAGCAAAGAGCGGATACGAATTTTTGCTGCTCCTAAATTATCAATTTCATCAATTTTTATTTGTGTATATAATTTTTGGTTTTCTTTTAAAATTTCACGAATTTCATCGCTTGTTATCGAATCAAGTCCACAACCAAAGGATACGAGTTGAATCATTTCACAGTTTTCTAGTGTGGATACAAATTTCGCAGCTTGGTACAAACGGGCATGATAGGTCCATTGATTCAATACTCTTCGTTTATCAAATGAAACCTCTTGAGCAATACTGTCTTCGGAAATGATAACACATCCTAATCCGCTGATTACATTGTCGATACCATGATTAATTTCGGAGTCTACATGGTAAGGACGACCAGCAAGACAAATGATTTCACAGTTCTTTTCTTTAGCATAATCAATCGCGTTGCGAGCATAATTATTTACCCGTCGTTTGAAATTTTCATATTCATCATAGCCGGCTTGAGCAGCATGAGATAACTCTCGTTTTGAAATGCGAATATCATTTTCTTTGAAATATTGGTGAATCCGATGAATAAAATTCTTTTTATCGTTTAAACTAATGAATGGAAACAGAAATTTTGTTTCATTCATATCAATGTTAGAAGCAATATTTTCAGGATAATAAGCAACAACAGGACAGTTAAAACAATTATCGGAAATGCCTTCGTCAAAATTATAAGTTAATGCAGGGTAAAAGATAATCGGCACTTTCTGTTCGAGTAGTGACATAACATGACCATGAGTTAATTTCGCAGGGTAACAAACCGTATCACTTGGAATGGTATGTTGTCCTTTATTATATAATGTTTTACTTGATTTTTCAGACAGGATGACTTCAAATCCTAGATCGGTAAAGAAGGCATGCCAGAATGGTAAATTTTCATACATATTTAGAACCATAGGAATTCCAATTTTACCGCGTGGTCCATTTTTACTTTTTTCACTATATCGAAACAATTCATTTCGTTTGAAACGATAGACGTTTGGTACATCATCTCTAAATTCTTTGCCACTAACGGGGCGTTCACATTTATTTCCTGCAATCTGTCTTTCTCCATTTTCGAAGGTATTAATGGTAAGATTACAATGGTTTGTACAACCATTACAGTTGATTGCTCTGGAAGTATGAGTGAAATGGGATAAGGCTTCTCGATTCAAAATGGTACTGCAACCTTTGCTTCGCTTTTTTGCAATTAAAGCTGCACCATAGGCACCCATCAGTCCAGCAATTTTTGGTCGGACAACATTACGATGCAGTTCAATTTCAAAACTTCGTAATACAGTATCATTTAAGAATGTACCTCCTTGTACGACAATATTATCGCCAAGTTCTGTTGGATCTTTGATTCGGATTACTTTATAAAGTGCATTTTTGACAACTGACAAAGCTAATCCAGCTGAGATGTCTTCAATAGAAGCACCATTTTTTTGTGCTTCTTTGACACTGGAATTCATAAATACTGTGCATCGACTTCCTAAATCAACAGGATGTTGTCCCATTAATCCCATTTGAGCAAAGGCTTTGATGTCGTAACCAAGTGATTTAGCAAACGTTTCAATAAAAGAACCACAACCACTTGAGCAAGCCTCATTCAGGATGATTTCATCAATTCTACCATCTTTAATTTTAAAACATTTCATATCTTGACCACCAATGTCAATGATAAAATCAACATTTGGTTGGAAATGTTTCGCAGCGGTATAATGGGCGATGGTTTCCACAACACCACTGTCTAAATGGAATGCAACCTTAATTAAATCTTCTCCATATCCAGTAACACTGCTAGAAGTAATGGTAAGATTTTGGTTATGAGAATAAATGTATTCCAATTGTGATTTTACCACATCGATAGGATTCCCTTTATTATTTGTATAGTTAGAATAAAGGATACGATTTTGTTCATCTAACAGTACGGTCTTTGTTGTAGTGCTTCCGGCATCAATGCCAAGATATGCATTTCCTTGATAGGTTTCTAATGGTACATATTCGACTCTGGCAAGATTATGGCGTTGATGAAATTCAATATATTCATCATCATTTTTAAATAATGGCGGAAGACCAACATTTTCAATTTTCGCTTCTGCACTTTTCTTTAATGCTTTACAAAGTTGTTCGTATTGATAACTGTTGCGATTATTGGAAGCAAATACCGCCGCTCCAAGCGCGACAAAATATGGGGCAAGTTCTGGTAGTTTTGCTTGTTCAGGGGGAATCTTTAGTGTTTCGATAAAGCGTTGTCGCAATCCTTTATTAAAGGAAAGAGGACCACCTAAAAAGAGAATATTTCCATTGATTCGTCTTCCTTGTGCAAGACCAGTAATCGTTTGATCCACTACCGCTTGGAAAATGGATGCGGCAATATTGGCTTTATCCGCACCTTGATTGATTAAAGGTTGAATATCTGTTTTCGCAAATACTCCACAGCGGGAGGCAATCGGATAGCGTTTGGTATGTTGCAAACTGAGTTCATCCATCGTTGCAAGATCAAGATTTAATAAGGATGCCATTTGATCAATGAAAGCCCCTGTTCCTCCAGCACAAGTCGAGTTCATTCTTTCTTCTAATGCCCCTTTTAAGAAGATAATTTTTGCATCTTCTCCACCTAATTCAATTACCACATCAGTATCAGGTAAATATTTTTTTACTGCTTTCGTAGTAGCAAATACTTCTTGCACTAAATCCAAATGAGCTATCGTAGCAATTCCATGTCCTGCAGAACCGGTGATCGCCATTTGAATTGTTTTTCCCTGTAGAATAGGCTCTAATTCTAATATTTTTTCATATGCCATTTCTCTGACACGAGATTTATGTCTTTCATAACTTTTATAGATAACATTGTCATTTTCATCTAATACGATGGCTTTGATAGTGGTGGAACCAACATCTAGTCCAAGCTTGTATGTCATATAGATACCTCCTACCATGGTCAAGTTATTTAAATAACTTTTTTATTTTACTCTTCTTTCCAATAATTGTCCATTTTAATTAATGTTTCTATTTAAATAGAAAATGCTTACATAAAGGATAATAATCAATAAAATGAAACTTATCGTATGATTGGTTTGTATTCTAACAGACGATTATGGGATAATTATGGTATACTTATTCCAAAAGTAATGTTATATGAATATAAAAATCAAGATAAAAATTATGAAATAGTATGAAAATGAAAAACGGATTGTATAGAAGTCTAATGGATCTTTGATATGTGAATAGGTGCACATAGGAAACAACTATCCTTGATAGCAGCAATTTTAGAACCAATGATTTAGCGAAGTAAGATTACTTATCTTAAAAAACAGGATGGAATAAGTCAATCGGAACAAGGGTTTATCTAACCACTTAGGATAATCACACTATCTAATGTTTCTTTTTTTGCTAATTTAAATGCCAGAGGTATATGCGGATTGGAATAAGGATGAAAACTAGCAAAGGGAACATTCTTGCCAAGTAAGTAGTTGATTATCACCGTAATGATCGGTGTCTTATCATCCGGTGATACTATCTTTGCTGTAGAGCCTGATTGCCTTAGATAATGGATTAAAGTCAAAAGAAACATTCAAAAAAAAGAACGGTTCAAGAAGAATTTTACTGTTTTAGTCAATAACAGAAGCCACGTATTTGTACTTGGCAACATCAATTCTATACATAAGCGCATATAGGTATCACCTTTCGATGAGTGAATCGGATACTCATCTACAAAGCATCCGCATGGATTCTGGCAAGAAATACGAGTTCTAAGACTCATTCAACCAATTGTAATGAAACGATAAGATACTCTAGTTTAAGGTCAAGTTCGCAAGGTGATTACTCAAGCAAACATTCACAATTTCGATTCTATTTAAAAACAAATCTCAGTAGACGTAAAATTGGGTAGAAAGGAAAACGTATATTAGAATATGACCAATGTTGTGGGACTATCTAAATATACCAGGTGGCAAAATGAAAATAATAAGTGTGATTGACTTACCAAAAGAATTGCAACGATATTTGGAGGAAAAAGGAGAATTGTTACTGAAAAGAACACCAACGAAAGAAGAGGTAAAGGAAGCGGAAATCATCATTGGAAATATAGATCGCTCGCTTTTATCTTATGGACAACGATTAAAGTATGTGCAATTGGAGAGTGCGGGAAGTGATACTTATGTTCCTTTTCTCAATAAAGATTGTGTGCTCTGCAATGCTTCTGGTACATTTGGTGCTAATATTGCAGAGCATTTAATCATGTGTGTGTTGATGCTGTTTCGCCATATGCCTTCTTATGGTGTTTATCAAAAACAACATCAATTTCAACGAATTCTTCATAATCGGATGATTGCAGATAGCTGTTTTATGATCGTTGGGTGTGGTGATTTAGGAACACAATTGGCAAAAAGAATTAAAGCGTTAGGTGGAAAAACGATAGGAGTAAAACGAACTTCAGTATCAAAGTTACCGTACTTTGATGAAGTATATACCATTTCTGATTTTCCGTCGTTAATTAAAAAAGCGGATGCAATCATTCTATGCTTACCAAATAATCGTGGGAGTGATCATCTAATCAATACGAAAACATTAGCAATGATGAAAAAAGAAGCCATTCTCTTAAATGTTGGCCGTGGTAATGCGGTGGATGAAAAAGCTTTATATTACGCATTAAAAGAGAGACGTATTGCTGGTGCTGCTTTGGATGTATTTGCAGAAGAACCATTAAATGAAAATAGTCCTTTATGGGATTTGGACAATATCATTATTACTCCACATGTAGCAGGAACTTTTGCCAATGAATATACGAAACAATTATTCGTTTCCTTATTATCGGATAATCTACATCGTTATTTTGAGGGAAAACCATTACGGAATGTAGTGGATCGAGAATGGGGCTATTAATGGACAAATTGATCTGTCATTAACATAGCATCTGTTTTATGTTATAATATAAAAAGAGATTTATACGTTTTCATAAAAAAGATAATAAAATGAAAGTTGAGGAATGTTATGGATAATGTAAAAATATTTGCCCTAGGTGGTTTGGATGAAAATGGAAAAAATTTATATTGTGTAGAAGTAAATGATGTTATATTTGTCATTGAAGTCGGCATCATGATTCCGGATACGACTTTGCTAGGGGTTGAATTTATTATTCCTGATTTTAGCTATCTAATCGAAAATAAAAAACGAATCGGTGGTATTTTCATTACTCATGGACATGATGATGTTATGCGTGCTTTGCCTTATCTATTAAAGCAGATAAATGCCCCTATTTATACAGGACGTTTTACCTCGTTGTTGATTGAAGAAAATTTACGTAAGGAAAAAGTGAAAAATGCCAATATTCGTGTGATTGAACGTAATTCAAAATTGCATATTGAAGGAATTGAAGTTCGAACTTTTGCGATGACCCATGCGGTACCAGATTCCTTTGGTATTGCCATCAATAGTTCACAAGGCTATATTGTCTACGGTGGCGAATTTGTTTTTGATTATAATGTGATGAATCCAATCTATAGCTGCGATATTAATGAATTAAGCGCAATAGGGAAGAAAGGGGTACTGTGTTTACTGTGTGAATCGGTAGGAATTGAGACCGATGGACATACGGCGCCTCGTCATCGTATTAGTGAAAAGCTAGAACCGATTTTCGAAAGTCATGAAGGAAGATTTATTGTTGCTTGTTATAAGCAAAGCTTGTTTCGAATTCAAGAAATTCTTGATATGGCAATAAAATATAACAAAAAGATATTTTTTCATGATGACAATTTAAGAAAGATCATGAAAAATATGGAATCGTTAGGTTACTATCAGATTCCAAAACAATTTATTATTGAAAAGAAGGATTTTAATAATGATATCGAAAATGTTTTGGTTGTTGTGAGTGGAGTTGGAAAACGTCTTTATTTAAAAATGTCAAACATTGCTACTCACGAAGATGCATTGGTAAATCTGAAAAAAGAAGATACCATTATTCTTGCAAGCAACGTTGTTAATGGAACCGAAAAAGAAGCGGTTAATATGGAAAATGAAATCTATAAGGAAGGCGGAAAAATTTATTCATTCCGTTCCAAAGAATTACTTTCAATGCATCCATCCAAAGAAGATATTAAAATGTTGCTTTATTTGTTCCAACCAAAATATTATTTTCCTGTGAAAGGAGAATTTCGTCATTTAATTAAAAATGCGCAATTGGCTACGACAATGGGATTTACTCCAGATCGTATTGTGTTATGCGATAATGGACAAATCGCTACCTTTAAGAAAAAATCACTTGTTTCAATGTCACACGAATTGGATTTGGATGATACCTTAATCGATGGCAATGAAAACTGGGATGTGACCGGTGTTGTATTAAAAGATCGTGAAATTCTTTCTAAGGATGGTGCTATGATCGTAGGAGTGGCTTTGGATTATCGCACGAAAAAGATTTTAAGTGGAATTGATGTTCAGACACGAGGATTGATTTATCTAAAGGATGCGGATTATATCGTGAAAGAAGTGATGCGTATTATGGAAGAAACCATAGAGACTGCAGTAGATGAAAAACGTTATGAAAATATTGAAGTAAGAATGGAAGCAAGAGAAAAGATTGCTCGATATTTAACAAAGGAAACAGGAAAGCGTCCAATGGTATTGCCTGTCATTTTGGAAATGAACCATTAATTCAATAGAAAGAGGGGGAGTTTATGGCAAAGAAAAAGACTAGAAAAAAAAGTGACCATAATTTTATCGATAGTGAAGTTACTTTGTATATCTATTCTTTGCTGATGATTGTATTATCGATAATTGGGATACTAGAGGTGGGAATCGTTGGATCCTTTTTGACGAAATGCATTCAGGTCATTGTTGGTAATATGTATGGAATCTTTTATACTGTTATTATTATTTTAGCCGTGTTGATGATGAAGGATCATACTTTATCACAGATTAAGGTAAAGTATTATATTGGATGGAGCGTAATGTTTACTGCTTGGTTACTATTTTGTGCGATTCCACAGGATCCAACCATTAGCGGAATGCATGTATTTAATGTTTATGCTACGCATTTACATTTGATTATGCAAGGTAAAATGGCAATTGGAGGAGGATTATTAGGAGCTTTGCTTTACAGTATCTCTTCTTTGCTATTTGATCGCATAGGTACCTATATTGTTATCGTCTTTCTTATTTTACTTGGTTTGCTGTTAATGATAAAAAAAGAGTGGGTAGAACGAGCGATTTCCTTCTTTCAAAGGACTCGTAATAAGGTTACCGATGGAATTCGTGTAAAACAGGAGACTCGTCAACAAAAGAAAGAAGAAAAACATTGGGAAAAGCAAAATGCTGAAATGAAAGAAAAAAGTAAAAAATTTGCTTTTATTGATTATAATGATTTTCAACAGGAAACTTTGTTTGAAGAAACGGTAGACAGAAAAGATGGATCCTACCGAAATTCTTTATTTATTGATGTGAATGATGTTATGGAAGCGGAGGAGGAAAAAAATCTTTCTTCGAATGAAAATGAGAAAAGAAATACGACCAATAATGATGAGAAAGAAAAATATCTCGTTGATTTTAAAAATTATCGTTTGCCTCCATTGCGTTTATTAAAAGCAGGAGAGAAGAAGCGTTCTAACATGAATAGTAGCGCGGCAAATGAAAGTGGGAAACAATTAGTGGAGATCTTAGATCAATTTGGAGTAAAGGTAACATTAGTTGATACTCATATTGGACCTAGTGTTACTAAATTTGAATTACGGCCTGAAAATGGTGTTCGTGTGAATCGTATTAGTAATTTACAGCAGGATATAAAAATGGGATTAGCAGCAAAGGATATTCGTATTGAAGCGCCGATTCCGGGGAAAAGCACGGTAGGAATTGAAATTCCAAATCAGGAGAAAACCACAGTTTCAATGCGGGATCTGATGAAGTCCATCCCGGTAGGAAATGAAGATAAAAAATTGCTATTTGCTTTGGGAAAAGATTTAATTGGAAATTGTGTATACGGAGAACTGAATAAGATGCCGCATTTATTGATTGCAGGTGCCACAGGAAGTGGGAAATCAGTTTGTGTAAATTCAATCATTACTTCTATTTTGATGCGCACGAAACCAGATGAAGTGAAAATGTTATTGATTGATCCTAAAAAAGTCGAATTTACTCAATATTCGCAGATTCCACATTTGATTGGCCCTGTGATAACGAGTGGCGAAGAAGCTAGTCGAGCGCTGAAAGTAATCGTTAAAATGATGGATGATCGTTATGATTTATTCTCTAAGCTTGGAGTAAGAAATATAAGTGGATACAATAAATATTTAAAGGAACATCCAGAAGAACCGCTTTCTAAAATGCCGTTTATTATGGTTGTGATTGACGAACTTGCTGATTTGATGTTAGTTGCTGCGAAAGAAGTAGAGGCTAGCATACAACGTATTACACAGTTAGCACGTGCGGCTGGGATTCATTTAATAGTAGCAACACAGCGTCCTTCGGTAGACGTTATTACTGGTGTGATTAAAGCTAATATACCGAGTCGTATTGCATTTGCGGTAAAGAGTGCAGTTGATTCTAGAACGATTTTAGATCAACAAGGTGCAGAAAAATTGCTTGGATATGGCGATATGCTTTATATCCCAGTTGGTGAGCAGGTGGCAACTCGTGTCCAAGGATGTTTTGTTTCCGATGAAGAAGTAAATGCAATTTGTGAATATTGTAGTGCACAATCATTACCTCGTTATGATGATATTTTCCTTCGCTTAGAAGAAGTTGATTCCACTGCAGGAACAGTGAATGATTTTGATGATCCATTATATGATGAAGTAAGAAGTTTTGTCATAACTTCCCAAAAAGCAAGCACCTCCTACATACAGCGAAAATTTTCGATTGGTTACTCTAGAGCAGCAAGATTAATTGATTCATTAGAAGCAAATGGAGTAGTTGGCCCAGCTAGAGGAAGCAAACCAAGAGAAGTCTTTATTAAAATGGAAGAAGAAAACTAAAAACTGTGAAAAACAGTTTTTATGTTTTTCACTAGGTTAATACTAATAGAGGAAAGGATGTCGATCATGAAAAATATAACGTTGATCAAACAACATAAATTTAAAAATACAATCGTCAGTATGCGTTTTTTAATGCCTTTGGAAGCAAAGAAAATACTGCCTAGAATGGTTCTTGCTAACTTATTGAACGATGTTTGTGAACGCTATGATACAAAACAGAAAGTTAGTATGCGATTGGATGAAATGTATGGCAGCACTCTTCAGATTAGCAGTAGTGTTGTGGGAAATGCGCAAGTGATTTCAGCAAGTATAAAAAGTATTCATTCCTCTTTCTTAGAAAAAGAAGAAAATATGTTGGAACAGCAGTTTGCGTTACTGTATGAGTTTTTATTGCGTCCATTAAGGAAAGAAGGTCATTTTCTTTTGGAACGTTTGGAAGAAGCAAAGCGAATCCAACGAGATTATATGCAAAGAATTGATGATGATCCTAATTCTTTCTGTATGAATGAGGCATTTAAAATTGCTGGAAGAGGACAACCTTTAGGGATAGGTGTTGATCTGACTTACGAAGAATTAAATGATATTTCCTTATCCATGGTGGAAGCGGAATATGAATCTCTGATTACCAAAGCCAAAGTGGATCTATTAGTCTTTGGTAATGTAGAGGAAAACGAAGTCAATCAATTATGTGAAAAATATTTTTCTTTATTGCTTCAACATGAAAATAAAATAACAGTGGATTATTGTTTAAAAAAAGATGAAATGAAACCTCGCTTTTATGGTTATAAAGATATTTCACAGAGTTATATCACTAGTATTTATGCTACAAATTTGAGTAATAGTGACAGTGATTTTAAAGCGCTACGGGTTGCTAATGCAATATTTGGACAGTTACCATCATCACTGTTGTTTCAAAATGTACGAGAAAAAAACAGTTTATGTTATTCGATTTATTCCGGTATTAATCCATATGATGGGATTATTGGAGTAAGTACCGGAGTGGATAAAAAAAATATTGATAAAACTTTATCGTTAATTGAAGAACAGTACAAAAAAATGATACGCTCTGATTATGATGATGAATTATTAGAAACAAGTAAAAAAATGATTATTGATTCTCTTCGTTCATCAAATGATAATATGAATTCTATTATGGCTCTTGCTTATCGAAATGTAATTTTGCATCAACAAGAAACACTTGAGGATATCATTGAAGGGATTCGAACCGTGAGTAGAGAGGATGTTGATCGTGTTATGCAAAAAGTTCAATATGTAACCTCATACATATTAACGCAGAAAGAAGGATAAAATATATGAAAGAAATATATAACGAAAGATTTCAAGAGCGATATTACACGGAAATATTAGATAATGGACTTCAAGTTGTCTTGTGGCAAAAACCGGATTTTGAAAAATCTTTTTTTCTCATGGCAACGCCATTAGGGGCTTTGGATCTAAACCAAGAAGGAGAAGGCAAGACGTATTGTTTTCCTGCAGGAATTGCTCATTTTTTAGAACATAAGATGTTTGAAGATGAGGATAAAGATGTTATGGAATTTTTTGCTAAAATGGGTGCCAATGTCAATGCGTTTACATCGTATCATGAAACAGCGTATTATTTTTCCAGTACGAAAGATCCGAAAGAACCGTTAAATCTTTTGCTCGATTTTGTACAAGAATTAAAAATTACTGAGAAATCAGTAGAAAAAGAAAAAGGAATTATTATTCAAGAATTGGAAATGTATCAACAAATGAGTGATGCTCGGATCATTAACGAAACATTACAGGCTTTATATAAAGAACATCCTCTTATCTATGATATTGGAGGTGATGCAGAAAGTGTAACTGCGATTACAAAATCGCAACTTGAGCAATGTTATAATTTGAATTATCATCCTTCTCGTATGGTACTTATTGGAGTTAGCGGTAGTGATCCGGAAACATTGATGGAAACGATTAAGGAAAATCAATCGAAGAAACCATTTGTACCAATCACAAAAGTGAAACGTAAAGAATATCAAGAACAGATACAAGTATACGAGAAAAAACGCCAAATATTTATGGATGTCAGTATACCCAAAATAAATTTATCATTTAAAATGGAAGGAATTGCTGATGCTCATGAAAGAAACCGTATGGAATGGTGCTATAAAATGCTGTTTGACTTATATTTTACTTCGCTAAATCCAAAATTCCAAAGTTGGCTAGATGAAGAAATCATAAACGATTCATTCTATTTTGAAATTGATTTTGGTAGTGACTATGGACTCATTATGTTTTATAGTGAAACCAACAAAATTAATCAATTTAAAGATATGATTTTTAATGTGTTACGCCAAATTGATGATATTGATGAAAATAAGCTTTCTTTATTGAGAAAACGTTATTTTGGACAAAATATCAATGCATTAAATGATCATAAGAAAATTGCGGTTAATTATATGCGTAATTATTTTGCTGGACTTGATTTCTTTTCTTCTTTAGAAGTGGTTGAAAACATACAAAAACAAGATTTGTTGGATGCAGTAAAAAGAATTCAACGGAATCATTATTCCGAAGTCGTAATTTATCCAAATGCTAGTAATACATAGTGATGTTAGAAAAAGTTCTTTTTGTAAAAAGGACTTTTTTAATACACCATTATTGACATTTTGAGAAAGCATAACTTTTTTTTATAATATGTTTGGGATACAGAGAAAGGAGAGAGATGTTAAATTGTTTGACGATTGTAGGAAAGGTTGTAGAAAAACCAATCATGAAAGAAACCTCAAATGGAGTGAAATATACCACTTTATTAATTGATTGCAAACGTTCTTTTCGTAATGGAAATGGGGAATATGAACATGATATTATGAGTGCTACATTATGGAGAGGAATTGCAGAAAGTAGTGTTAATGTTT
Organism: Breznakia sp.; assembly: GCA_045134375.1. GTDB lineage: Bacteria > Bacillota_I > Bacilli_A > Erysipelotrichales > Erysipelotrichaceae > JBGUVL01. The sequence goes on from JBGUVL010000046.1 coordinate 22,283, forward strand.
GTGAAAAGGGAACTTATGTAGCATTAAAAGCACGAATACAATCGCATCCATATACCAATGAGGAAGGGATTACCTATTACAACTATGATATCATTGCAGAACGGGTTTCTTTTTTAACAAAAGAGGGAAGAGATTTGATATCATCGGATTAAAAGCAAGAAAAAAAGCCTTCGTAATGAAGGCTTTTTAGCAAAAATCTGAAACTATCGGTTGTAGTATTCTACGACTAACAATTCGTTGATTTCTGAGTTCAGTTCAGCTCTTTCTGGCAAACGTACATATTTACCGCTCTTCTTTTCGTTATCAACATCAACAAATGCTGGAGTGCTTAAAGTAGCTTCTAAAGCATCGTTAATAACTGCTAAGTTTAAAGATTTTTCTTTTACAGAAATGGTCTGACCTGGCTTAACCTGATAAGAAGGAATATCCACTTTCTTACCATCGACTAAGAAATGTCCGTGGTTTACTAACTGACGAGCTTGTCTTCTTGTAGTTGCAAATCCCATACGATATACTAGGTTATCTAATCTTGATTCTAACATGAATAAGAAGTTATGACCTGTCACACCTTCTAATTTGCTTGCTTTTACATAAGTGTTATAGAACTGGCGTTCATTGATTCCGTACATATAACGAATTCTCTGTTTTTCTCTTAACTGAATACCATAGTTTGTTAATTTAACACGTTTTGTTGGTCCATGTTGACCTGGAGCATATTGACGCTGTTTACCTTTAGAAAATTCTTTTCCAGTTTCCAGAATTGAAAAACCTAAGCGTCGAGAGGTTTTTGTTACTGGTTTTGTGATTCTTGCCATGATAATGACCTCCTTATTGTTTCACATCTCGTAAAAACAATAACATAGCAAATCATTAGAAACGGTGTTGATACAATCGATATCTTCGCTCTTAGGCAGCCGAGTTACGCAATATCCCGCTAATGCGTTATCAACGCGATGTGATCTAACTTTGCTTGCTGCTATCATTTTGACGCTAATATATTATATAAAAGGAACGTAACAAAGTCAATGTTAATTTAAAGATGATACATTTTAAGTGTTAAAATATTTTTTCTAAGAAGTTGATCCTATTTATTATATCAAGATTGTTACTACTCTGTTTTTTTGATAAATGATCAATAGACGTTACAATCTTTTTATTAATATGTGTAGATTGTGTCAATAATGACGAAATTTTATGCTACAATAAATAGTAGATTAAAATGCCCAATCGGTAGAATGAAATCATGATAGAAAAATAATGAGGTGTTAATATGGATGATTTTGTAAATAAATTTAAAAGCCAGATTTCAATGGAGATGATTTTAATTGGATTGCTTATCCTTCTGGCAATTATTGTGATTTCCATTGTAATTCGTTCTTTGCGAATAAAAAAAGTGCGTGCTCAATTGAATGATCTGGAACTGAAATATAATGAATTAAAGGGGTATCCTCTGTCTTTTAAACTAAACAAAGCGATTGCTCTTTCAAAAGTGAATAAAGATATTTTAGAACAGGTGCAGGAATATCAGAAAAAATTTGATGAAGTTCAGGAAAAGTTAAAAGAGTATAGTGTTTTATTAGCAGAAATCGATGATTTTGTTTATTCAAAAAAAATAAAAAAAGCGCTTGAAAAAATCAATGAAGTAACTCCAATTGTGACAGAATGTGATAATAAAGTGCAGGAAATCGACTTACTTTTAAATGATGTGTTAGAACAGGAAAGTACACAACGTGCAAGTATCAACACGTTAAAGAATTCGTTTAGAGAATACAAGCGACACTATCATGAAAAGAGAGGGAGTTATCGACAAAGTGTGGAATATATTGACGATGATATCAAACAAATTGAGAATATGTTCTCAATTTTTGAAGAGTGGATGTTTGCCTCTGAGTTTAATAAAGCAAATGAAAAACAGTTAGAAATTAAAGAATCATTGATTGAATTAAACAATTTTTTAACAAAGATACCTGGCTATTATGAGAAGGCCACAATCTTGCTTCCAGGTCTTTTGGATGAAATTAAGCTAACTGCTTCTGCATTCATTGCTAAAGGAGGATATTTAAAGCATTTGGAAGTGGATCGAAATGTTGAAATCATTAATGATATGATAAGTGATGTCCTTCTAAAATTAAGTAAATGCAATTTAGATCGAGTAGAAGATACATTGGTTGATTGTGAAAAACGTATCCTGCTATTATCTGAGCAAATAGAAAAGGAAGAACATGCATTTGATGTTGTTAGTACAAAATTAGACGAATTATTTGTTCGTATTAAAGAATTAAATGTAAAAATTCAAGGAATCAAAGATATTTATGAAAAAGTAAATGAACGGTTTGGTTTTGAAAATTTAGGGATCACTTTAAAAACGATTGATGAACAACTTGATAATTTAAATCAAATGCGAGTGAAGTTAGAACAAGTATTGAAAGCACAAAGCGTTCCTTATTCTACCCTGATGATGTCTTATAATGAAGTGTTGCAGCAATGTGAAAAATTAGAACTATTAGCAAAAGATATGAAGAGCAAATTAGATAATGCGACAAGTGATGAAGCTCGTGCAAAAAAACAGTTAGTTAAACTGCAACTGATTGTGAATGAAATGCGTATCAAATTAGCGAAGCATCGATTGCCTTCGGTGGATGAAAAATTTGAAGCAGATATAAGAACAGCAAACATTTATATTGTTGACATTAAAGATATTTTAGATGAAGTCCCATTAAATGTAGAAAAATTGAATGCGAAATTAAAAGAAGCGATTGATTACATTTATACATTATACAATAGTGTGAATAATTTAGTGGGTATGTCAGTGATGGTGGAAAACGCAATATTGTTTGGTAATAAGTATCGTAGTGAATATCCTGAGATTGATTCTGAATTGACAAGGGCAGAATTATGTTTTACTAATGGACAGTATACAAAATCATTGAAGATTGCGATTTCAGCAATCGAAAAGTTACATCCAGGCGCATATGAAAAACTGTTAGCGCAAGGAGGAAAAGAAAATGCATAATCAAGTATTTCTGGATTATGCATCTTGTACTCCTGTCAATGAGGAAGTATATAAAACTTATACAAAGCTAGTAAAAGATTGCTATATCAATTCGGAAGCCGTTTATAAGCCGGGACTCGATGTGCATCGTTTAGTGGAGAAAAGTCGTTCCATGATAGCGGAGATGCTGCATGTAAAATCAGAGGAACTCATTTTTACTTCGGGAGCGAGTGAATCGAACAGTTTTGCGATTAAAGGCTATGCTTTTGCGAACGCTCATAAAGGAAAGCATTTGATTTCATCTGCAATGGAACATTCTAGCGTACTGCATTCACTAGAACAATTAAGGGATCATTTTGGATTTTCCCTAACGTTGTTACCAGTAAATGAAAATGGAATTGTATCGTTGGACGATTTAAAAGCTGCTATGAGAGAAGATACGATTCTTGTTTCGATGATGGCGGTAAATAATGAAATTGGTAGTATTCAAGATATTAGTGCCATTGCTCAAATCGTCCATCAAAATGCAAAAGCAAAGTTACATGTAGATGCCGTTCAAGCACTTGGTAAAATTGATTTGCATTTGTCCGATTGTGATATGGTAACTTTCACAGCACATAAAATATATGGGGTAAAAGGTTGTGGTATCTTATATCGAAAAAAGAACGTTACACTATTACCTTTAATCAATGGGGGACAACAAGAAAATGGCTTACGAGGTGGCACATTAAATGCGGCAAGTTGTATCGTGTTTGCGAAAACATTGCGACTGGCTTTAACAAAGCAACAACAGCATTATGATTATGTAAAAAAGTTGAATCAAACGGTGCGTGTAGAATTAGAGAAAATGTCGGATATTCGAATCAATTCGCCACGGAATGCTTGCCCGTATATTTTAAATTTTTCTTGTCTAGTGATTGGCAGTGAAATAATGATGAATGCTTTTAATGAAAAAGGAATCTGTGTTTCTACACAAAGTACATGTTCCTCAAGAACAAAAGCACCTTCCCATACTTTGACAGCGATGGGATTGGATGAAAAAGTTACTTATGGTGCCGTTCGTGTTAGTTTTTCACATCTAACAACGATGGAAGATATAAACTATTTTATTGACAGTTTAAAGGAGATTATTAATGAGTATAGAACATAACATTGTATACGATCATATTTTAGTTCGTTATGGTGAATTATCTACAAAAGGAAAGAATCGTAAAGATTTCATTTCCCGTTTGCTTGGAAATGTGAAAAATGCATTGCGAGCATTTGATCGACTAACTTATGAAAAAACATATGATCGATTATATATTATGCTGCATGGAGAAAATGCTGAGGCAGTTTGCGAAAAACTAAAAATGGTATTTGGCATTTCTAGCTTTTCTTTAGCTATCAAAATTCCTTCGGAATTGCAAGAAATGGAAAAGACATCATTGATGTTGGCAGAAAATAGTAATGCGAAAACATTCAAAATGGATACGCGAAGACATCATAAAGCATTTTTATATACGAGTGATGAAATAAATCGGGCATGTGCCACTAGGATATTGAAAAATACTGATTTGAAAGTAAATGTTAAGGAACCAGAGCTACGTATTTCAATTGAAGTAAGAGAATTTTATACCTATGTAATGACGGATAAAATAAAGGGTGCTGGTGGATATCCAGTAGGAGTAAATGGAAAAGCCCTAGTCATGTTATCAGGAGGTATTGATTCTCCTGTAGCATGTTTTGAAATGATGAAACGAGGAGTAACAATTGAATGCATTCACTATGCTTCTCCTCCATATACCAGTGAAAGAGCGTTAGATAAAGTAAAGGAGTTAGCAAGTATAATTGCGGCTTGCCAAGGACATATTCGTTTGCATATCATTCCTTTTACTCCATTACAGTTAGAAATTTACAAACACTGTGATGAAAGTTATTGTATTACGATTATGCGTAGAATGATGTATCGTATTGCAGAAAAAGTGTGTGAGAAGCAAAATTGTTTGGCGATAGTAAATGGCGAAAGCTTAGGGCAGGTTGCGTCACAAACATTAGAAAGCATGAATGTTATCAATAATGTTGTTTCTCTTCCTGTCATTCGTCCAGTTGTTTGTATGGATAAATTAGAAATTATTGCGATTGCGGAAAAACTAGGAACATATGAAGTTAGCATTCAGCCATTTGAAGACTGTTGTACCATTTTTACACCAAAAAATCCTGTTACCAAACCAACAATCAAAAAGGCGGAAAAGAATGAATTAAAATTTGAATTTGAAGCCTTGGTGGAAGAAGCAATCGAAAAGATGGAATCCATCAATATCTATGCGAAGAAAGCAATTGATGAAGTAGAAGGTGATTTATTTTAGAATATTTTTTTAACTCTCACTCATACTATTTATGAGGTGAGTAAAATGAAAAATAATCAGAAAAATCAGAATCAACAGAATAACAATGCATTTTCTAATATTTTTGAAAATAACAGAAATATGCAGAATGCCAAAGAGAGAGCAAAAGAGAGGCTGTTTGATCAAGAAGTAGAAGAAGATCTTTATCAGTTTGAAACAGGTAATGAACTTGGTGCACAATTAGAAAGAAATAAAAATCGACATCAAAATAACTATCGACAAAATAATATGAAAAATCATCAAAATTCGTTGCAGAAAAAACAATCAAATCAGAATAAATAAAAGAGAAATGATTCGAAAAAGTCCTACGGGACTTTTTTTCTTTTTGTGTTTTTTATATAATGGGACAAGAAAGAAGGAATACGATGTTACAATGTCCCGTGTGCAAAAAAACTTTGAAGAAACAAAATCAATGTTATCAATGTGAAAATCGTCATAGTTTTGATATCGCAAAACAAGGATATACGAATCTTTATATGAAATCCAGTAAAAATAGTGGTGATAATCGTGAAATGGTGATGGCGCGTACTAATTTTTTATCAATGGACTATTATCGTCCGTTATGTGAAGAAATCATTTCGCTGATTCAAAAGTTGCCACATGATGTGATCGTTGACGCCGGTTGTGGAGAAGGCTATTATACAAAACAGATTAGTGAAAATTGTAAATGCGATATGTATGCTTTTGATTTAAGCAAAGAGGCTTTAAAACACGCTTCACGACAAGATAAACGATCCCATTATTTTTTAAACAGTATCTTTGATTTACCAATACAATCCCATAGTGTGGACTTAATATTGAATTTATTTGCTCCACTAGCAGTGGATGAGTTTGAACGTATTATAAAAAAAGAAGGCTATTTGATTAAAGTGGATCCTGATAAAAACCATTTGCACCAAATGAAAGAGTTTTTATATGATACTACTTATGAGAATGAAATTCTTAATCTTCACTTAGATAATTTTCGATTACTGTCTCATAAGAAAGTATGTTATCGTATGAATCTTGCCCAAGATGCATTAAAAGCATTGATCAAAATGACTCCATACTATTATCGGACGAAAAAAGATCGAATCAATGCATTACTACAACAAGAGTCAATGTGCATAGATGCTGCGTTTATTATTTATCTTTATCAAAAAAAGTAGAAATAAATCAAAATGTAACAATTTACATGTAATTTCATGAAAATAAAGATAGCATTTTCATACTTTATTTTGTATAATGTATGGTATACATTGATGATAATGATTCTGGAGAAAATCAAATATCAAAAAAAGAAGATTGTGATTCTTTTTTGAATCAAAAAGTAAGGGGTGCGGTATTATGCAGATGAATGGATCACAAATTATTTTAGAAATATTACTTGAGCATGGTGTTGATACTGTGTTTGGTTATCCTGGAGGGGCAATCTTAAATTTATATGACGCTTTATATGATTATAAAGATCGGATCAAACACATTTTAACGGCGCATGAACAGGGAGCGTCGCATGCTGCAGATGGCTATGCAAGAGTGAGTGGAAAAACCGGAGTTGTTTTTGCGACAAGTGGACCAGGAGCTACGAATTTAGTCACTGGCATTGCTACTGCGTTTATGGATAGTGTACCAATGGTTGCTATTACAGCTAACGTAGGAAGTTCTTTAATTGGACGTGATGCATTCCAGGAAGTATGTATTACAGGTATTACATTACCAATTACAAAACATAATTTTTTTGTTAATCGCATTGAAGATTTAATTCCAAGTCTTAGAGCTGCTTTTCAAATTGCAAATTCTGGTAGAAAAGGTCCAGTGTTGGTTGATATCACAAAAGATGTTACAGGGGCAATGTATGATTATGAGCCAGCCAAACCAGCAAAAATTAAAAAATTACCAAAGCCAAAACAGTTTGTCATTGAAGAATTAGCTTTAATGATCAAAACGAGCAAACGCCCATTGATTTATTTTGGTGGTGGAGTAGTCAGTGGTAATGCAGAAAATGAATTGCGTGAATTAGTTGAAAAGGCGGATATTTATGCGACCCATACGTTAATGGGTGCTGGCGTTTTGGGGTATGATCATCCAAAAAATCTTGGTTTAATAGGTATGCATGGAAAAGCTGCAGCGAATTCAGCAGTTGCAAAATGTGATTTAGTTATTGCATTAGGAACTCGTTTTTCCGATCGTGTTGCACTGAATCCAGAGTGTTTTGCAAAGGATGCGATTCGTGTACACATTGATATTGACAAGAGTGAAATTAATAAAAATGTTCATGTTGATTTAGGAATTTGTGCTGAAATTAAGGATGTTTTGAAAATGTTAAATCCTTTGGTAGAAAAAGTAAATCATACTGAATGGGATGAATTTATCGAAAAACAAAAGAAACGTGATCGCGTCGTCAAAGCGAAACCTGATAATTTACATCCAAGTGAAGTTATTACGGCAATTTGTGATAATACAGATAAAGAAACGATTTATGTTACGGATGTTGGTCAGCATCAGATGTGGGCTGCACAATATATCAAACATCGAAAGACAAAACAGTTTTTAACGAGTGGAGGGTTAGGAACCATGGGGTATGGTTATGGTGCTGCCATTGGAGCACAAGAAGCTTTCCCTAAAAAACGTGTTATTCACATTACAGGCGATGGAAGTTTCCATATGAATATGAATGAAGCAAGTACAGCCGTTTCTAAACAGTTGCCAATTATTACTGTAATTATTAATAATAAAGTTCTTGGTATGGTTTATCAATGGCAAGGACTATTATATAAGAAGCGTTATTCTGAGACGACAGTTACAAAGAATAGTGATTATGTTAAATTAGCGGAAGGCTTTGGCGGTATTGGTTATCGTGCAACTACTTTAGAAGAGTTTAAAACCGTATTTAAGAAAGCATTAAAAGTAAAGGATCGTCCGGTTTGGATTGAATGTATAATTGATAAAGAAGAAAGAGTCTTACCAATGATTCCAAATGGTGGAACGATTGATAATATTATTGAAGACTAGGGGAGGAAATCAATCATGAGTAAAAATAAGGAAGTTATCAGTATTTTTGTTGATAACCAATCCAATGTATTGACGCGGGTTGTTTCTTTGTTTGGTAGAAGGGGTTTTAATATTGATTCATTGACTGTTTCTGCTACGAATGATCCAGCTTTATCACGTATTACAATTGTATGTAATGTTCAAGAACAATCACTGCATCAAATTATTACACAAACAGCGAAATTAGAAGTAGTGAGAAATATTTTTGTATTAGATAAGGGAGATAGTCTTTATCGTGAATTATTATTAATGAAGATTAAGGCTGATAAAACCAAACGTAGTGCAATTCTTGAGATTGCTAATATCTATCGTGCGAAGGTAATTGACCTTAGCAAGGATAGTATGATTATGGAATTGACAGGGGCGCCTGATAAACTAGATGGATTTATGAATATATTAAGCTGCTATGAAATAGTAGAAGTATGTCGTACTGGTATAACTGGTATTTCTAGAGGGCTGAATATCCCTGAATATTCAAAAACAGAAATGGAATAAAAAGGAGAGATAGACAATGATTAAAAAGTATTATGACCAGGACTGTAATTTAGGTGTTTTAGATGGCAAAACAGTTGCTATCATCGGATATGGTTCACAGGGACACGCACACGCTCAGAATTTAAAAGAAAGTGGTGTTAACGTAGTTGTAGGGTTACGTGAAACTAGTGCTAGTGTTGCAAAAGCAAAAGAAGCAGGCTTAACCGTAATGGGAATTGAAGAAGCAGCAGAAGCTGGTGATTTAGTAATGATGTTAGTGCCTGATGAATTAGCTGCTGATATCTATAAAACGCAAGTTGCTCAGCACATGAAAGAAGGAAATCTCTTAATGTTTGCTCATGGTTTTAACATTCACTTTAACCAAATCACACCTTCGAAAGATATTGATGTTATTATGGTTGCTCCAAAAGGACCAGGACACACCGTTCGTTCTCAGTATGTAGAAGGAAAAGGTGTTCCTAGCTTAATTGCAGTTTATCAGGATGCATCAGGAAAAGCAAAAGATTATGCATTAGCTTATGCAAGTGGAATTGGAGCTGGACGTGCAGGTATTTTGGAAACTACATTTAAAGAAGAAACAGAAACTGACTTATTTGGTGAACAAGCTGTTTTATGCGGTGGTGTTTGCGAATTGATGAAGGCAGGCTTCGATACTTTAGTAGAAGCAGGATATGCACCTGAAATGGCATATTTTGAATGTATTCATGAGATGAAACTGATTGTTGATTTGATCAATAGTGGTGGATTTGAAATGATGCGTTACTCTATTTCTAATACTGCAGAATATGGAGATTATCGCACAGGGAAACGTTTAATTACTGAAGCTACAAGAAAAGAAATGAAGCAAGTATTATCTGAAATCCAGGATGGAACTTTTGCATCTGAGTTTATTCAGGAATTTAAAGCAGGCGGAAAAGCTAAATTCTTAGCAACAAGAAGAAAAGAAAGTCAACACTTATTATGTAAAGTAGGTGCTGAATTACGCCAGATGATGAGTTGGTTAAAAAAATAAAACAAAATAGAAGGCGTCTGCCTTCTATTTTACAAGTGTTGAGGTAACTATATGGAGAAGAAAAATTTAAGAAGTGCAAATGTCACAGAAGGTGTTGAAAAGGCACCAGCAAGAAGTTTATTTTATGCCATGGGATATACAAAGGAAGAGTTAGATCGTCCATTGATTGGTGTGGTTAGTGCACATTCTGAAATTGTACCAGGGCATGTACATTTAGATAAAATTGCCGATGCGGTAAAAGCTGGTATTCGAATGGCAGGAGGAACTCCTATTGAGGTTCCTGCAATTGGGGTTTGCGACGGAATAGCTATGGGACATATCGGGATGAAATATTCCTTACCATCTCGTGAATTGATTGCCGATAGTGTAGAAACCATGGCCAATGCACATCAATTTGATGGATTAGTATTGATTCCTAACTGCGATAAGATTGTACCAGGAATGTTAATGGGAGCTTTGCGTATTAATCTTCCAACGGTTGTTTGTTCCGGAGGCCCAATGATGTCTGGACTTGTTAATAAAGAAGAGACATCATTGTCGAAAATGTTTGAAGCGGTAGGAGCAAGGAAAGCAAATTTGATTGATGATGCTGAATTAGAAGATTTTGAATTAAATTGCTGTCCGGGTTGTGGTTCTTGTTCTGGTATGTATACTGCCAATTCAATGAATTGTTTATGCGAGGCACTTGGTATTGGTCTGCCAGGCAATGGTACCATTCCTGCGGTGGAAGGGAAACGTATACAACTTGCTAAAAAAGCAGGTATGGCAATTATGAATTTGGTAGAAAAGGATATCAAAGTGAGAGATATCGTAAATGAAAAATCAATTCGTAATGCTTTAGCTTGTGATATGGCATTGGGATGTTCAAGTAATTCTGTGCTTCATTTATTAGCGATTGCTAATGAAGCTGGGGTATCTTTGGATTTACATATGTTTAATGAGATGAGTGAAAGAGTTCCTAATCTTTGTCACTTAGCTCCAGCTGGAGATACTCATATGCATGATTTAAATAATGCTGGAGGTATTCCTGCAGTACAAAATGAATTGGCGCATTTAAATTTATTAGACTTAAGCCTAATAACAGCAACCGGAAAAACGGTTGGTGAAAATATTGAAGGTATTAAAAATAGCAATCCAAATGCGATTCGTCCAGTAGAAACACCTTATTCTAAAACAGGAGGAATTGCAATCTTGTTTGGCAATATTGCAAAAGAAGGTTGTGTAGTGAAGCGAAGTGCGGTAGCGAAAGAAATGCTACATCATGAAGGACCAGCACGTGTATTTGATGGGGAAGAGGAAGCAATCGCTGCAATCTATGCCGGCGAAATTAAAGATGGTGATGTGGTTGTGATTCGTTATGAAGGACCGGTAGGTGGTCCAGGAATGCGTGAGATGCTAAATCCAACAAGTGCTTTAGCGGGTATGAAATTGGATAAGACAGTGGCTTTGATTACAGATGGACGTTTTAGTGGAGCTAGCCGTGGGGCAAGTATTGGACATGTCTGTCCAGAAGCAGCAGCCGGAGGCGAAATTGGGTTACTGCAAGAAGGAGATCGGATTGAAATCAATATTCCAGAATATACAATAAATGCAAAAGTAAGCGAAGAAGAATTTGCAAAACGTAAGGAAGCTTATGTTGCACATGAACCAAAAGTGAAAGAAGGTTGGTTACTGCGTTATTCCAAATTAGTGGATACAAGTGCTAAAGGAGCAATAATGAAAAAATAGTCATTGAAAGATGACTATTTTTTATTAAAAAGAAGGGAAAAACCTACTTATCAATAGAAAGTATAAAACGGATATTATGATGTATGAGTAAAAATAACATTATTATTATAATCATTTTGTGTTCTTGTTTATTAGATAAGAGGGCATATACGTTTGTTTATATTCCTATTTTTTTGTTTGTAGGCATACATTCATCTAAGAACTTATGAACTAATTAAGAATGTGGTCTTTTTTTTGAGCTTGTTATGGAAAAGATAAAGTTTTCCTTTTCCATTATAAGCTGGTTTATATCTGTATCGATCTTTATCATCCAAGAATAGAAATGATCTGTATCTAACAAGTAATTAGACAAATCAATTGAGGGAAAATCTTTCTTTTTTATAGTGAAAATAAAAAAGTGAACTTTTTGTATGGGATAACAAAATTTTGCAGTTCACTTTTTATTGTAATTATTGATTATTATCATTTGATTTCGTATGTTTTGACACGATCCGTTACCAGATGAAATCCATTATCGGACAACACTTTTCGAATCATTTGAATTTGGGAATCATCGCGGGTTTCTAATGTCAAACGTAAGAAACAACTGGTAATTGCCATATTTGGATCGGCATTGTCATAATCAACAGCAATCACATTGCCACCGCATTTTGCGATGATATGGCTTACTTCGGTAAGTTGTCCAGGTTTGTCGACAAGTGCGATGGTAAGCGTATGACGTCTTCCGCTCATCAGTAGACCACGAGTAATGACGCGATTTAATATATTAACATCAATATTTCCACCACTAACGATACATACAATGTTTTTTCCTTCACTTTCAAATTTGTTGAAGATAGCAGCGGCGACAGATACAGCACCCGCTCCTTCTGCGACAATTTTTTGTTTTTCCATCAATGCTAATATTGCTGCTGCAGTTTCATCATCGCTGACAGTGACAATTTCATCAACATAATTACTAATGATTTCAAAAGTATGAGGTCCAGGTTTTTTTACTGCAATTCCATCCGCAAAGGTATTCACACTTTCTAATTCGATAATTTTGTTTTGATGTATGGAAGTATACATACTAGCAGCTGCTTCGGCTTGGACACCAATTACTTTGCAAGAAGGTTTTAAAGTTTTGATTGTATATGCAACACCACTAATTAAACCTCCTCCACCAATTGGAACGACTACGACATCAACATTCTTTAACTGTTCTAAGATTTCTAGACCAATGGTTCCTTGTCCTGCAATTACTTCTTCATCATCAAAAGGATGGATAAATGTCATTCCGGTTTCTTTTTGAATCTCTAGAGCACGGTTGTAAGCGTCATCGTATGCACCTTTTACTAGTTCTACTTTTGCTCCATATTGTTTGGTAGCTTCTACTTTGCTGATGGGTGCATTATCTGGCATACAAATCAAGCATGGAATGTTATTTTTCTGTGCTGCAAGGGCAACTCCTTGCGCATGGTTTCCAGCAGAACAAGCAATGATTCCTTTGCTTTTATCTTCATCGCTTAACTGTGATATTTTATAATAAGCACCTCTCACTTTAAAACTTCCTGTTACCTGTAAATTCTCTGTTTTTAGAAAGATTTTATTGTTTTTACTCAATGATGGAGCGTAGATCACTCCGGTTTCTCTAGCGACATTCTCTAACACATTTGAAGCATGATAAATTTTGTCCAATGTAAGCATACTCTTCCTCCTATTTAAAACAAAATGGTTTTATTGTATAATATCTCACATAAGGATGTGAGATTTATGAAACATAAATTAATGAATTTAAGCATAAAATTTAAAAGTCTTGCTGTTTTTCGTAATTTATATAGCCAACCTATTTTTATTACATTACAACATTTATTAGCCAAAAGTCAAGGAAATCATGTAGTCGATTGCATTGATAGTATAGCTGAGTTTGCTTCTGTGATTTATGAACAGGGTGGAAATTTGAGTGATATCGTATTTACTTTGTGTATGGAAGATGAAAATGCCTATGTGATACAAAGTGCGGAAGGGAAAAAAATAACATCTTCGATGCAATCTTCATTGCGACGGGAATTGTTGATCTTAGAAGAAATTTCGCAATTAACATTAGAAGATATTATTAGTGATTGTGGAATCGCAGATTATATAAAATTACTTCCTTCCTGGGAAATCAAATCTTATGATTTCCAATCGGAATATGAGAAAAGATTGAAAAATATTAATCGATGTGGTTATGGAATCTATGCTAAATATCACATGTTTTATCTATTGGAAGATACGATAACACCAATTGCTTATCCTGATACGCAACGTTTATCCGATTTTAGCGACTATGAAAGAGAACGTTCATTGGTGGTAAAGAACACAGAAGCATTGTTAGCTGGAGAAAAAGCAAGCAATGTTTTGCTATATGGGGATGCAGGTACGGGTAAATCTAGTACAATTAAGGCTATTGTTAATGAGTTTAGTGGACGAGGATTGCGATTGTTAGAAGTGAAAAAACAACAATTGTATCAGATTCCTAAAGTGGTGGAAGAATTATCCAAGAATCCTTTGAAATTCATATTATTTATTGATGATTTAAGTTTTTCTAATAATGATGAAAATTTTGCCGCATTAAAATCGATTTTAGAGGGAGGAGTATCGGCGTTAGGAAATAATGTGGTGATTTATGCAACAAGCAATCGAAGACATTTAATTAAAGAAGATCACCAATCACGGCTTGGAGATGAAGTTCATTTAAATGATACACTGCAAGAAACAATGAGCTTATCTTCTCGGTTTGGTTTGATTATTACTTTTAATCGACCGGAAAAAGATGTATATCTTCATATTGTTTCGAAGCTTGCGCAACAATATAACGTTGTGATGGAGGAATCGGAATTATTTAATAAAGCCGAAGCGTATGCCATCCGTCATCATGGCAGAAGTCCGAGAACGGCGAAACAGTTTATTGAGCTTTTAAAAGCTGGAATTTAGATTGTTTCCCATAATGAAGTTTGTTATAATGAAACAGTTAAATAGAAAAAGAAAGTAGGAAATAATAATGTTTGATTCACTGACGAAACGATTATCAAAAGCATTTCGCAATGTGGCAGGAAAAGGAAAGCTAAGCGAAAAAAATATGAATGATATGCTGCGTGAAGTACGTATGTCATTATTAGAAGCGGACGTTAACTATAAAGTTGTGAAACAGTTTATTGAGGATGTGAAAGAAAAAGCTCTAGGAGTAGAGGTAATGGAATCACTAAATCCAGGAGAAATGGTGGTTAAGATTGTCCGCGATGAATTAGTGAAATTATTGGGAGAAAACGAATCCGAACTCGCATTTAGAGAAAGTGGAGTTACTTCCATTATGATGGTAGGTCTTCAAGGAACGGGGAAAACAACGGCTTCTGCGAAAATTGCCAATGTACTAAAACGAAAGAAAGATCGTAAAGTATTGTTGGCCGCATGTGATGTGATTCGTCCTGCAGCGATCGAACAACTTCAAGTATTAGGAGAACAGATTGCGACTGAGGTATTTACGCTAGGGGCAGAAACAAGCGCTTTAGAAACGGCAAAGCAAGCATTGGCATATGCTAGAAATCATCAATACGACACGGTTATTTTTGATACTGCTGGTCGTTTGCATATCGATGATGCGTTGATGAATGAACTTCAGCAGATAAAAGATTATGTGAAGCCAGAAGAAATCTTATTAACGGTTGACGCAATGACAGGGCAGGATATCGTTAATGTTGCTGAGACTTTCCACAAGAAATTAAACGTAACAGGACTAGTTTTGACAAAATTAGATGGTGATTCTAGAGGTGGAGGAATCCTTTCGGTTAGAGCCATCACAGGGGTTCCTGTAAAATTTACAGGTTTAGGTGAAAAAATAGATGATCTTGATATTTTCTATCCGGAACGAATGGCAGAACGAATTTTGGGTATGGGAGATATCATGACCTTGATTGAACAAGCGGAAGCTAAAATGGATGCTGATGTTGCAGAAAAAAGTGCTAAACGTATGATGGAAGGTCAGTTTGACTTTAATGATATGCTTGCGCAGTTTCAACAATTGAAAAAAATGGGATCGATGAATAAAATTATGAAAATGATCCCTGGGCTAAATCAATTTGCTGATCAGATGGATGAAGCAAAAGCCGATGATAGTATGAAACGAAGCGAAGCTATTATTTTAAGTATGACATTAGAGGAAAGAAGTAATCCATCTATTATTAAAAGTGGTCGGAAGGCGCGTATTGCGAAAGGAAGTGGAACACAAGTTAGTGATGTAAATCGTGTTTTAAAGCAATATGAAAAAACAAAAGAAGCGATTCGATTGATGTCTAGTATGGGTAAAAATGGAACTATGCCGGGAATGCCAGGCATGCCAGGAATGGGAACGACAAAACCGCTTGGACAGAAAAAATTTGTATCCAAATTAAAAAAACGAAGATAAGTATTGATAGTGTTAAGTAAAAATACTTGACACTATATTTTTTTATGGTATACTAACACAGTAACAATTAGAAATAATTAGGAGGAAATAGATATGGCAGTAAAGTTAAGATTAAAAAGAATGGGTAAAAAAGGACACCCTTTTTACCGTGTAGTTGCAGCAGATTCTAGAAGTCCAAGAGATGGAAGAATTATTGAATCCATTGGTACGTATGATCCAAATACGAATCCAGCATCTGTTAATATTGATGAAGAATTAGCAATTAAATGGATTAAGAATGGGGCTCAACCAACCGATACTGTTAGAGCTTTATTATCTAACATGGGTACATTAAAGAAGTTACACGACGAAAAGAACGCAAAATAATGATTGATTTTGAAAAAATAGTCTTGGATCTTGTAAGTCCTATTGTAGATGATAAAGACAGTGTTACTGTGAAGGTGTTGTCTACTTTAAATGAAAACGAGATTTTATTGCACATTTATGCAAACTCAGATGATGTTGCTCGATTGATCGGCCGTCGTGGGATTATGGCAAGCAGTATCCGTCAGATGATGTCTGTAGCAGCAAGAAAAGAAAACAAGATTATCACAATCAAGTTTGAATCTTATCAGGATGCGTAAGCATCCTTTTTTTAGAAGAGGTACGTCATGAAAAAAATAAAAATTGGTACGATAGTAACAACTCATGGATTACGAGGCGAACTAAAAATAAAAAGTTTTAGTGATTTTGATGAGATACGTTATCAGAAAGGAAAACAACTTTTTATTCAATATCATGAAGAATTTCTGCCAGTAGAAGTAGTAAAATTTAGAATTCATAAAGGGATGGTTTTGGCTGCTTTTTCTGGATTGGAAAATATCAATGCGGTTGAAAAATTTAGAAATTGTGATATCTATATGAATCAAGAGGATCGTCATGAATTAGAAGATAATGAGGTTTATTTTGCTGATTTAAAATGCTGTGAAGTATATTTCGATGATGGTTCATTTCTTGGTAAAGTAGAGGAAGTGATGGAGACGGGAGCAAACGCGGTATTGCGTGTCAATCAAAAGATTTTGATCCCTTTTGTGGCTGCTTTTATCAAAGAATGTGACATTGAGAAAAAGAAAATTGTGGTAAAGAAGGTGGACGGATTATTATGAGAATAACCGTTTTAACACTATTTCCGGAATATTTTGATTCGTTTGCTGCGACCAGTATTATTAAACGTGCATTGGAGAAGAAAAAAGTAGAATTTGAAACCATTAATTTTCGTGAATACACAAAGGATCGTCATAATAATGTTGATGATACGATTTGTGGTGGGGGAGCGGGTATGCTTTTGATGTGTCAGCCAATTGTGGACTGTATTCGCGCAGTAAGAAGTGAACGTTCATTAGTCGTGATGTTATCTCCACAGGGAATACCGTTTTCGCAATCAAAAGCAAGAGAAATGATTGCTTATGATCACGTCATTCTTTTGTGTGGTCATTATGAAGGTTTTGATGAAAGAATCCGTGATTATGTTGATATGGAATTATCAATTGGTGATTATATTTTGACTGGAGGAGAAGCTGGGGCTTTGGTTGTCAGTGATGCATTAATTCGACTTGTCGATGGGGTAATTCGAAAAGATTCTCATGAGGATGATTCGTTTGAAAATGAGTTATTGGAATACCCACAGTATACTCGTCCAATCGATTTTGAAGGAAAAAAAGTACCTGATGTTTTATTAAGTGGTCATCACGAAAATATACGAAAATGGCGATTGAAAGAATCTTTACGAAAAACATTGCATCGTCGTCCAGAATTATTAGAACATAGGAAATTAAGTGAAGAAGAACAAAAAATGATGGCAGAAATTAAATTAGAAGAAGAGAATTAGCTAGAAAAAGGAAATAATTACTAGACAGTTGCGGTTATTTCTGTTATTATTATAAAGCTTATGGCACGGATGGTTCCGCTGCATGGTAATGTTTTATTGCATGTATGAGCTGACGTTATATTTGAAGAAAAGGAGATATTTGATTATGAACATGAATTTAGTAAACGAAATCACAAAATCACAGCTTAAGAATGACATTCCTGAATTCCGTAGCGGATGTACAGTTCGTGTACACGTTAAAATTAAGGAAGGCGACAAATCAAGAATCCAGGTATTCGAAGGTTTAGTAATTTCTAGAAAAGGTGGAGGAATTTCTGAAACATTTACCGTTCGTAAAATTTCAAATCAGATTGGTGTCGAAAGAACATTCCCATTACATTCTCCAATCATTGACAAAATCGAAGTGGTACGTAGAGGTAAAGTTAGAAGAAATAAATTGCACTATTTACGTGGTTTATCTGGAAAAGCTTCACGTATTAAAGAAATTCGTTAATTTGAAAGTAAAGTCGGTACGCCGGCTTTTCTTTTTTCTCTCTTATGATATAATTGATTCATGAAGAAGGAAACGAAGCAGGAAATTCTGCAAGAGGTACTCTATATTTTAAGAACAATTGTCATCTGCTCGGTGGCAGTTTTTATATGTACGCGGTTGTTCGTTAAACCAATTCGTGTCGATGGAACAAGCATGCATCCTACCTTGCGTGATGATGACTTCGGTATTTCCTTTGTTCTTGGTTCTTTGCTTCAAAACTATCATCGTTTTGATGTAGTGATTGTTTATTCACTGAGTGAAAATAAAGAATTGGTAAAACGCATTATTGGTTTGCCTGGGGAAACAATCGAATATAAAGACTCGTTACTTTATGTTGATGGGAAACAAGTGGCAGAAACTTTTTTTGATGATGATTATGTAAATTCACAAACATGGGGAGGAACACTTGACTTTACGGAAGATTTTGGTCCAGTGAGATTACAAGAGGACGAATATTTTTTAATGGGTGACAATCGACCGGCTAGTTTAGATTCTCGCGAATTAGGAGTTTTTCATTCCAAAGATATTCGATGTAAATATGCATTGATCTTATTTCCATTTCAACATTTTAATCTTGTGATTCATGATAACTAATGATATATTTAATAACTAAAGGATGTGAGTAGAATGGATAAGAATCAGGAAACGGGAAATTCTTTGTTAATTGAACTTTTAGATTTAATACGAATTGTATTGATTTGTTTTGTCTGTGTTTTTATTTGTACACGATTTTTCTTTAAACCGGTAAAAGTAGAAGGGGCAAGCATGTATCCTACATTAAAAGATTCCGAATATGGATTTTCCAATGTTTTTTCTGCACTTTGTAATGATTTCTCTCGTTTTGATGTCGTGGTGGTTAGCAGTGAGGTTACAGGAAATGAAAATTGGGTAAAGCGCATAATTGCTTTACCTGGAGAAACAATCGAATACAAAGAAGATAAATTATATATTGATGGATCCTATATTGAAGAACCTTTTTTAAATGAGGAATATAAAAACAAAACCAAAGGGGAAGGTTATTTTACGAATGATTTTGGACCTATTAAGCTAAAAAATAATGAATATTTTTTGATGGGAGATAATCGACCTGTTTCGCATGATTCACGTGCTGTGGGAGCCTTTCATGGAGATGATATTAATTCAAAATCGGTATTAGTATTATTTCCTTTTAATGAGATTGGTTTGGTAAACAGTGGGAATAAGTAGAAAAAATAGATACTAAATTAAATCCTGATGGAATGATTACATTTAAAATTGATTGATTCTCTACCTATGCAATTAACTATGCCGACAGCAAGATTAGATCAAATTTAAACATTGGTGATGTAATCGGAAAAAATACATCTACTTATGTGATTACACTATTGTTAAGTTTTGCAATCATTGCTGGAATGGCTATCCTATTAAGCAAAAGAAAAAACGTTAGTGAACATTCATCTTTGAAAAAAGTAGGATATCGATTGGAATTAACTTTTTAATCAAACCATAGAAAGGATTAAATAGGATAGAGTGAAAAAGCGGATATATCCGCTTTTTCGATATGTGCCAGGTATGATATCAATCCAGTCGATGACAGTGATGCAATGGGTAAAGTCGGTGATATGATAGCTAGAAAGTAAATGATCCTTGCAAGTTAACGCAACAATAATCAAAGTAGTTCAATCAATAAAAGGGAATCAGATTGCCAGAATCTGGATGAAAAATAGGTAGAATGAAATTATTATTTGAATAGTTGGGATAATGGTGACACCAAAAGATAAGATATGTCATCTCAATTCAGTGGAAGAAACAAAAAAACGATTGATAAGAATCTACGGAAGCTAAGTATTTAATATAAGTGTAAATCTAGCAAAGATCATATCTTTTAAATGTGTAAATACAAGTTTAGGATGGTGCAGAAGAAGTGAAATGAATATCGTAAATTTCACATTATCTTTAAAAATTCTAGGAATTAAGAAAAGGGCAGACTTGGATTGGTCCATCCCTTTGATTACTAAGAGAGTATACAAGATCCGTAGGTACGGTTCAATGGAGGGAAAAAAATTCATTTTATTCCTCTACCTTATTGATTGAAAGGAAGAGGAACTGATGATTTTTGATGAATTAAAAAATGTTTTTTGGTACAATAAGAAAGAATTTTAATCAAGTAATTTTAATAAGATTGATTCACAAGGATAAAAATGATAGGATGTGATGAATGTGAGTAACGAACAAAGTAAATCAAAACTCAATATTAACTGGTTTCCTGGGCACATGACAAAAGCAAAAAGGGAAATGCAGGAAAAACTGAAAATGGTAGATATGGTGATTGAGCTGCGGGATGCGAGAATCCCGTATTCTTCAAAAAATCCGTTAATTGATGAATTGATTCATCAAAAGCCTAGAATTATCATATTAACAAAAAAGGATAAAGCTGAGGCTGTAGAAAGTGAAAAATGGGTCAAATCATTGAGTGATGATCATACGATTGTTCTATGTGTTAATATTCTGAAAGATAATGTAAGTAAAAAAATCATTACGGCTTGTCAAGTTTTAATGCGTGAAAAAATAGAACGCCAAAAACGAAAAGGAATTCGACCAAGGGCAATTCGAGCTATGGTTTGTGGTATACCGAATGTTGGCAAATCAACATTAATTAATCAATTGGCAAGAAAAAGAGCTACTGTAACAGGGGATCGACCTGGCGTTACTCGTTCATTGCAATGGGTTAAAGTCGGAAATGAAATTGAATTGCTGGATACTCCTGGCGTATTATGGCCTCGTTTTGAAGATGAACACGTAGGTATGATGCTTGCTATTACTGGGGCTATTAATGATCAGATTTTACCTTTAGAAGAGGTTGCCTATCATGCGTTAAAATATTTAAAAAATGGGTATCGTGAACGATTTTCTTCTTTTTATGAGGTTGATGTTTTAGAAAATAGTCATCAAATGTTTTTGAATATTGGAATCAAAAGAGGCTTTATTTTAAAGGGAAATGAAGTGGATATGAAACGTGTTATTGACACCTTTATGAAAGATATACGAAATGATAAATTTGGAGCAATCACTTGGGAGAAAGTAGATGAAGTGTACAAACGAGCATGAGTTAAATTTTTATAAGCAAGGGAAAACGATGATCTTAGGGATTGATGAGGCTGGGAGAGGACCGATTGCGGGTCCATTGGTGGTCGCTGGCGTTGTTTTTGCAAAAGGAAATGAACATGCAGAAATTTATGATTCAAAGAAATTAAGTGAAAAGAAAAGGGAACGTTTATTTCATGAAATAATAGAAAAAGCATTATTTTATACGATTGAAGTTGTAAGCGAGGATTTTATTGATGAGCATAATATTTATCGAGCTACACAGTTAACGATGGAAAAAATAGTGTCAAAATGTGACATTTGTGATGGCGTTTTAACGGACGCTATGCCTTTGCCGAATAGTAATATCGCTTACGAAGCAATCGTAAAAGGAGATCAAAAAAGTGTATCGATTGCAGCCGCAAGCATATTAGCAAAAGTTACTAGAGATCATATAATGATTGATTATGATAAACAATATCCAGAATATGGCTTTCATCGACATAAAGGATATCCAACCAAAGAACATTTATCTGCGTTGGAAAAATATGGTGTATTGCCAATTCATCGCCGAAGTTATTCACCGGTACAAAAACAATTAACAAAACAGCTAACTCTCACTTTGGATGAAATAGAGTAGTTTTTCGTACTATAAAACTAGAAGTTATTTTTATTATTCTAGTTAATATTGTATTTTCATGTGTAAAAACATAGAAGAGGAGGTAAATGAAAGAAATTTTGAGACTCCATTTCGGATGAACTCGTAAGTAACGCTTTACCGCTTAGACTATTTATGTATCGTGCTTCTCTTCACTAAATAATCAATATGACTAGAGATTATAGTAAAGATAATTTCTAGTCTTATATTTTGTAGACACACATTATAATGGGCTTTAGAAAGCAGAGAGAAGAAGCTTTTTTTATTTAATTATTGATTTTTGCGATAAAGAAATGTGTTAAAAAATTGATAAAATAAAATTTGTAAACATTATTTTTTTTGGCGTTGCAAATAAATAAGAAAAAAAATATAATGAAAAAAAGAGGTGATAAAAATGTACGAATGGGTGAAAGGAAATGCTTATCAATTAAATGTAACCTTGTATGATAGCAATATTACATTGAATAGTTATGCGGCATCTTACTTTACTGATATTCGTTGGGTCATGATTGGTATTGATAGTGAAAATAAGAAAGTAGCAATAAAAGCTGTACCAAAAAAAGAAATTGATCTGCACTTTATTTCATTAGATCAATTACATAAACTATCGATTGGTAAAGGGTATGGAAGAATTAGTAATAAGTCAGTCATGAATGAGATTCGTGAACTTTTAAAAACTGACATCAATGGTGTAAAGTTTCAGGCAACCTATAATGAAAAAGAAATGTTGTTAGAAATTAATCTTCATAATAAACTATAAAAGAGGGGGGATATGATTGTGCTGATTGTTTGGCTAGGTATTGGTATTTGTGCTGTTCTATTAGAATTGTTTACGCCAACAGCGTTGATTAGTATTTGGTTCGCTGCTGGTGCTGTTTGCGCTATTTTATTGGATTTTTTACAGATTCCTATTGCTTATCAAATTGCAGTGTTTTTTGCGGTGTCATTAATTACGATGCTTGTGGTACGTCCGATTGCAACTCGATATCTCAGAGGCAATACCATTGCGACGAATGCGGATCGTATGATTGGTGAAATTGGAACCATTACAAGAACCATTGAGGAGGATCATTGGGGAGAAGTTTATGTACATTCTTCCTATTGGAGTGCGGTTGAAAAAGATGGTAATTGGATTGAAAAAGGAAAGAAAGTAAAAGTATTAGCGATTGAAGGCGCTAAATTGATTGTAAAAGAAATCGAGAAAGGAAAATAGTATGAAATTATTTAGTATTTTAATTTTATTGGCTGTTATTCTATTATTGGCAGCATTTCTAGCGTATGTTGTACGTATTGTTCCACAGGCACATTCTTATGTTGTAGAACGATTAGGGGCTTATCATTCGACATGGAATACAGGAATTCATTTTTTAATTCCATTTATTGATCGAGTAGCCAACAAGGTTACTTTAAAAGAAATTGTAAAAGATTTTGCCCCTCAGCCTGTTATTACAAAAGACAATGTAACGATGCAAATCGATACCGTTGTTTATTTTCAGATTACAGATCCTAAATTATATACTTATGGTGTTGTTGGGCCGATCACAGCAATTGAAAATTTAACTGCTACCACACTTCGTAATATCATTGGAGATTTGGAATTGGATGAAACATTGACATCTCGTGATATTATTAATACTAAAATGCGCGCAATTTTAGATGAAGCGACGGATCCATGGGGGATTAAAGTAGGACGTGTTGAAGTTAAAAACATCATTCCTCCTAGAGACATTCAAGAAGCTATGGAAAAGCAAATGAGAGCGGAACGTGAGCGTCGTGAATCCATTTTAAGAGCCGAAGGAGAAAAACGTAGTGCAATTTTGACTGCAGAAGGAGAAAAGGAATCGACGATTTTAAAAGCGACTGCAAAAAAAGAAGCAATGATTGCTGAAGCGGAAGGAAAAGCACAAGCAATGGAGCGTATCTATGAAGCACAGGCTCGGGGTATTCAAATGATCAAAGATGCCGATCCAAGTAAAGAATATTTGACACTTCAAAGTTTAGAAACTTATGCTAAGGTTGCAGATGGTAAAGCAACAAAGATCGTTGTTCCAAATGAGCTAGGAAATATGGCATCTTTACTGAGCAGTACAAAGGCATTTGTTAGTGATGACAAAAATGATGCAACTGAAAAGTAGTTGAAAAAAGAGATGGTATTGATTTTGATACAAAGGATTTTCGTTTAGATTTTCTATCTAGGAATATTTATTAATGAAGAAAGAATACGATTCTAGTAATAGATAGTATTCTTTTTTTTTATGTTTCACTAATGGGGATTTAGAAACCCATATTTTTATTGTTCAAATTTTTTCCTTTCGCGTATATGATAGTAGGAGGTCTTTTCGATATGAAAAAACGATTACTAGCGTACTCAGTAAAATATCAAGGTGAATTTAATAAAATAAGTGAAGCAGTATGGAAAGAAGAGCCTTATGAAAAAAATATTGTTTACAAAGGAAACTACGTTACTTTGCTAGATAAAGAATATCCCCATCAACTAATGCCGCTAAAATACAAACCTTGGGTATTGTTTTATGAAGGAAATCTATCACTATTAAAGCAAGAAATGGTTACTGTGATTGGTAGTCGGAAAATCAGCGAGAATGGAAAAAGGTGTACAAATGAATTGATTACCAATTTAAGAGATAATTATGTTATTGTAAGCGGATTAGCAAAAGGGGTCGATGGGTATGCTCATACTATGGCATTAGAAAAAGGAAGAAATACAATCGCAGTCATTGGAAGTGGAATTGATGTTCATTATCCAAAAGAGAATGATTATTTATATCATAGGATAATAAGAGAAGGTTTGATTATCAGTGAATATCCTTTTGGAACTCGACCATATGCTTATCATTTTCCATGGCGTAATCGGATTCTTGCTGCATTGGGAAAAGCTGTTATTGTCGTGGAAGCAAATAAACAAAGTGGGACCATGATTACAGTTAATGAAGCGTTAGAATTAGGAAAAGAAATCTATTGTTTTCCCCATGGTTATTTTGATAGTAATGGTACTGGTTGTAATATGTTGATCATGGAGGGGTGTAATATCATTCATGATTTACAACAAATAAAAGAGATTTAATAGAATAGGTAAAAAGAGTAGCTGTAGAAAGGAAATAGAAAAGAATTGACAAAGCAAACGTTTAAAGTTAACATTGAAAAGAAAAATCAGGAGGTTATCTATGAAAAAATTGGTGATTGTCGAATCTCCTTCAAAATCAAAGACGATTGAGAAGTATTTAGGAAAAGACTATAAAGTTGTTTCCAGCAAAGGTCATATCCGTGATTTAGCTACTAGTGGAAAAGGTGGTCTAGGTATTGATATTGAGAATGACTTCACTCCTACATATAAGGTTAGCAAAGAGAAGAAGGAAATTGTAAAAGAATTAAAAAAACTGGCGGAAAAGTCAGAAACGGTATATTTAGCAAGTGACCCGGATCGCGAAGGGGAAGCTATCGCTTGGCATCTAGCGGAAGAATTGGATTTGAATCAAGAGGAGAACAATCGAATCGTTTTCAATGAAATTACAAAGCCAGCGATCATGGAGGCAATGGAACATCCAAGAACAATTGATCATGACCTTGTAAAATCACAAGAAACAAGGAGAATGTTGGATCGTATCATTGGCTTTAAATTGTCAAAATTGATGCAAAATAAAATCAAATCGAAAAGTGCTGGTAGAGTACAATCCGTGGCGTTGCGTTTGATTGTAGAAAGAGAAAATGAAATTCGCAATTTTAAAAGCGAAGAATATTGGACTATGCATGCTAAAATTGAAAAAGCAGGCAAGCAGTTTGAGGCGGAATTAAAAAAAATAGATGGGAAAAAGGTCAAAATAAAAAATGAAGCAGAGAGCAATATGATCAAAGCAAGATGCTCTTCTCCTTATATTATTCAACAGGTAGAAAGAAAGGTGAAACGGAAGCAACCAAAGATGCCTTTTATCACCAGTACTTTACAACAGGAGGCAAGTACAAAGTTAGGTTTTTCCGCGAAGAAAACAATGCAAATTGCACAAAAACTTTATGAAGGTATAGAGGTTGCTACAGGAACAGAAGGGTTAATTTCCTATATGCGTACTGACTCTACACGTTTAAGTGCAGGATTTATTGAAAATGCAATGACTTTCATTAAAACGACGTATGGTAAAGATTATGCAGGAAAAGTGAGAGAGAAAAATAGTGATACAGCTCAGGATGCGCATGAAGCTTGTCGACCTACCGACATTAATCGTACCCCAGAGTCCATCAAGCGTTATTTAACTTTGGATCAATACAAATTATATAAGCTGATCTATGCTAGAACACTAGCCTCTTTGATGGCTTCAGCGAAATATGATTCTCTTACGGTCACGATTGAAAATAATGGTTGTGAGTTTGGTGCCAATGGTAGTGTTTTAAGCTTTGATGGTTATTTAAAAGTATATGGGGAGTATGAGAAAAATAAAGATGAAATACTTCCTGAGTTGGAAGAAAACGAAATTCTAGAAAAGGTCGAACTAGAAGGTAGACAGCATTTTACAGAACCGCCGATGCGATATTCAGAAGCACGCCTGATTAAAGAAATGGAAGAAAATGGAATTGGTCGTCCTTCTACTTATGCTTCTATCATTGATACGATTCAAGCACGCGGCTATGTGGAATTAAAGAAACAGAGTGAAAATGGCAAGACAAAGGTATTCTTTCCAACAGAGCAAGGGGAATTAACAGATCGTAAGCTACAAGAGTATTTTAATAGTGTCATTAACGTTGACTACACTGCAACAATGGAAGAAAAATTAGATCAAATTGCAGAAGGAAAGCTTAATAATGTAGATGAATTAAATCAATTTTATCAAAAGTTTGAACCTTTGTTGGAAAAAGCCTACAATATGATGGAAAAGATTCAACCACAGAAAACAGGAGAAAAATGCCCTAATTGTGGAAGTGACCTAGTGATTCGTAAGGGAAGGTATGGGGATTTCATCGCTTGTAGTAATTATCC
>JBGUVL010000047.1:0-4876 GCA_045134375.1 Breznakia sp.
GAAATGTATTCCATTTTAACTGGAAAAGCTTGTATTGCACATGAAGAATGGCCAACTTATGATGAAAACAAGTTAGTTCTTAGTGAAAAAGAAGTAATTGTGCAAGTTAATGGAAAGTTACGTGCAAAATTCAATGTACCAAATGATTGTGATGATGAAACAATGAAAGAAAAAGCAATGGAGCAAGAAGGGGTACAAATGCATTTAGCAGGAAAAACGATACGTAAGATCATCGTTGTTAAAGGAAAATTAGTCAACATCGTTGTTGGATCGTAATGGAAACCTTTCCTTCACGGAAAGGTTTCTTTGTAAATCGTTAGAAAGAGAGGGGTTATTATGGGCATGAATCAAGCAAAATATGCGAGAGGGTATTTTATGCCGCCAGAAGAAAGTCTGGAATGGACAAAAAAGGAATATATTGATAAAGCACCAATGTGGTGTAGTGTTGATTTAAGAGATGGGAATCAATCATTAGTGACACCAATGAGTTTGGAAGAAAAGATTACGTTCTTTAAACTATTGGTAGAAGTTGGATTTAAGGAAATTGAAGTAGGATTTCCTGCTGCTAGTGAGACGGAATACGAATTCCTACGTAAATTGATTGATGAAGATTTAATTCCTGATGATGTAACGGTACAGGTGTTGACTCAAGCCAGAGAACATATCATTCGTAAAACTTTTGATGCATTGGAAGGATGTAAGCAGGCAGTGGTTCATTTTTATAATTCAACTAGTCTAGCGCAAAGAGAACAGGTATTTAAAAAGAGCAAAGAAGATATCAAAAAAATTGCTGTCGATGGTGCTAAATTGGTCAAAAAATTGGCAGATGAAACAGCAGGCAATTTTCGCTTTGAATATTCCCCAGAAAGTTTTACCGGAACTGAAGTGGAGTATGCTTTAGAGGTATGCAACGCAGTTATTGATATTTTTCAGCCAACTGCCGATAATAAATTAATTATTAATTTACCAGTAACAGTAGAAATGTCGTTGCCGCATGTGTATGCTTCTCAAATTGAATATATGTGTAAACATATGAATCATAGAGAAAATGTCATTGTATCATTACATCCACATAATGATCGTGGCTGTGGTGTTGCTGATAGTGAGTTAGGAATTCTTGCAGGAGCCGATCGTATTGAAGGAACATTGTTTGGTAATGGAGAACGTACGGGTAATGTAGATATTATTACGTTAGCAATGAATATGTATTCTCATGGTGTAGATCCAAAACTGGATTTCTCTAATATGCCTAGAATTTGTGACGTCTATGAACGTGTCACGAGAATGCATGTTTATGAACGTCAACCATATGCTGGAAAATTAGTCTTTGCAGCATTCTCAGGTAGTCATCAGGATGCGATTGCAAAAGGAATGGCCTATCGTTTTGAACGTGGAGAAACACGTTGGACAGTTCCTTATCTTCCTATTGATCCAAAAGATGTTGGTCGAGAATATGAAAGTGATGTAATTCGAATCAATTCACAAAGTGGTAAAGGTGGAATTGCTTATATCCTTCATCATAATTATGGTTATGATTTGCCTCCAAAATTTAGAGAAGGTTTCTCTTATTTTATTAAAGACATTTCAGATAAAAAGCATGCCGAATTATTGCCAGAGGAAATATTTGCTATTTTTGAAAATGATTTTAAAAATTTAAATTCTCCTTTGGAAATGATGGATTACCATTTTATTAGAAGTGATGATATTATGGTAACTTTAACAATAAAATACAATGGTAGTAAACGCGATATCATGGGACGAGGAAATGGACGTTTGGATGCAGTTGCTAATGCGTTGCGACAGAATTTAGGATTAACTTTTGATATTCTGGATTATAATGAACATTCGTTAAGTGCTGGTTCCTCTTCCCAAGCCGTTGCGTATGTGGAAATTATGGATTGCATGGAGGAAGACCGATTTGGTGTTGGAGTACACGACGATATCATTGCTGCATCAATCAAAGCATTGGTCAGTGCCATCAATCGTGCATTGATTGGAAAAGCAAAAATCAAGGGGGAAGAGTAAAATGGGGATGACAATGTCGCAAAAGATTCTGGCAAAGCATGCAGGTTTAGACCATGTATGCGCAGGACAGATGATTGAAGCAAAACTTGATGTGGTAATGGCAAATGATATTACTGGTCCAATGGCACTGCCGATTTTTCATCAGATGGCAGATCGAGTATTTGATAAGGACAAAGTAGTATTGGTTCCGGATCATTTTACACCGAATAAAGATATTAAAAGTGCAGAAAACGCAAAATCGATTCGTGAATTTAGCAAATGTCAATGTCTTTCTCATTACTATGAGATTGGTCAAATGGGGATCGAACATGCTCTATTACCTGAAAAAGGAATCGTTGTTGCTGGTGAATTGATTATTGGTGCGGATTCCCATACCTGTACTTATGGTGCATTAGGAGCATTCTCAACAGGGGTAGGAACCACAGATATTGCTCGTGGAATGGCTACAGGAGAAAGTTGGTTTAAAGTACCGAGTGCAATAAAATTTGAATTAACTGGAGCACCAAAACCATTTGTTAGTGGAAAAGACATCATTTTACATATCATTGGAATGATCGGTGTTGATGGAGCTCTTTATAAAAGTATGGAATTTAGCGGAGAAGGGGTTCATGCATTGTCAATGGATGATCGCTTCACTATGGCAAATATGGCGATTGAAGCTGGTGCAAAAAATGGTATTTTTGAAGTTGATGATAAAGCTATTGAATATATGGAAAAGCATTCAAAGAAACAATATGAAATATTTACTGCGGATGACGATGCTGAATACGAACAAATTATTTCCATTGATTTAAGTACGATTCGTCCTACCGTTGCTTTTCCGCATCTTCCAGGAAATACGAAAACGATTGATGAAGTAGAAGCAATGGAAAAAATCAAAATTGATCAGGTTGTCATTGGTTCTTGTACGAATGGAAGAATGGATGATATGAGAAAGGCTGCTGCTGTCTTGAAAGGACATAAAGTACATCCGGATGTTCGTGTTATGGTGATTCCTGCAACGCAAAAAATATATTTGCAATGTATTATGGAAGGATTAGTCGAGATATTTATCGAAAGTGGTTGTTCTTTCAATACGCCAAGTTGCGGACCATGTATGGGGGGACATATGGGTGTGTTGGCAGCAAATGAGAAATGTGTGTCTACGACAAATCGTAACTTTGTAGGTCGTATGGGACATGTAGATTCGTTGATCTATTTAGCATCGCCAGAAACTGCAGCGGCAAGTGCCATTATGGGATATATCGCAAATCCAGAGAAAGTGGGGAAAGAATAATGAAAGCACATGGAACAGTATTTAAATATGGGGATAATGTCGATACTGACGTGATTATTCCAGCACGTTATTTGAATTCTTTCGATGCGAAGGAATTAGCAACTCATGCGATGGTGGATATTGATCCGACGTTTGCACAAAAAGTGAAGCCAGGCGATGTTATCGTAGCAGGAAAAAACTTTGGCTGCGGGAGCAGTCGTGAGCATGCACCGTTATGTTTAAAAACAGCAGGTACAAGTTGTGTCATTGCGAAAAGCTTCGCACGTATTTTTTATCGTAACTCAATTAATATTGGTTTTCCAATTTTAGAATGTGAAGAAGCGGTCAAAGGGATTGATGCAAATGATGAAGTAGAAGTTGATTTTGCCAAAGGTATCATCTATAACCGTACGAAAGGAACGCAGTTTCAGAGTCAACCATTTCCACCATTTTTACAAAAAATGATTGAAGCGGATGGCTTGGTCAACTATGTTAATGCAAAACGGGGGAACAAATAATGGAAAAGAAGATTGCAGTCATAAAAGGAGACGGTATTGGACCAGAAATCGTATCGCAAGCGTTGAAAGTATTAAATCAGGTTGCTGAGAAATACAATCATATTTTTCACTATGAAGAAGTATTGGCTGGAGGATGTGCAATTGATGCTACAGGAAAATGCTTACCGGAAGAAACCATTGAGAAATGTAAGGCAAGTGATAGTGTCTTATTAGGTGCGGTAGGAGGACCGAAATGGGATGATCAACCAAGCTTTAATCGCCCTGAGAAAGCACTGTTAGGAATTCGTTCGCAATTGGGTTTGTTTGCGAATATGCGTCCTGCATTATTATTCCCACAATTAGCAGGGGCCTGTCCTTTAAAACCAGAAATTATGAATCGTGGTATCGATTTTGTCGTTGTTCGCGAATTGACGGGTGGAATTTATTTTGGGAGCCATGAAACGGAAGAAATCGATGGAGAAAAGGTTGCCAGAGATATCATGTCTTATTCCGAAAGTGAAATTAAAAGGATTGCCAAAGTAGCATTTGAGACAGCGATGGTTCGAAATAAAAAAGTGACTTCTGTTGATAAAGCGAATGTTCTTGATAGCAGTCGTTTATGGCGTAAAGTTAGTGAAGAGGTAGCAAAGGATTATCCTGAAGTAATACTTAATCACATGTATGTAGATAATGCAGCAATGCAGTTATGTAAAGATCCTTCTCAGTTCGATGTTATCTTAACAGAAAATATGTTTGGGGATATATTAAGTGATGAAGCAAGCATGATTACTGGAACCATAGGAACGATAGGTTCTTCATCTTTGGGAGAAGGAACGTTAGGAATGTACGAGCCAATTCATGGAAGTGCGCCGGATATTGCAGGACAAGATAAAGCAAATCCTATTGGTACCATTTTAAGTGCCGCTATGATGTTGAAATACTCTTTTCATTTAGAAAACGAGAGCAAAGCAATTGAACAGGCAGTGAATGAAGTTCTAGAGGAAGGATATCGTACGGCTGATATGATGAGTGATAACATGATATTGGTTGGTTGTGAAAAAATGGGAGACTTAATTGCAGCTAAAATTCAATAAAAAAC
>JBGUVL010000048.1:0-11355 GCA_045134375.1 Breznakia sp.
GCTAACATGTTGATGAAAAAAGATCCAAGAGATGTGAATGGAACGGATTTAGTGGCAATGTTGGAAGCTTGCGTTGATGATAGTGGAAGAATTCATTATGATGGACAACCAGCATTGGAAGCAAGTGCTCATGTTTGGTGCTTATTTGCTTTCGAGTGTGTAAAATCTCCACTTGTTGAAAAAGCGGCAGATGGATTATGTGTTCAACAGTATAGAGATGGAGGATTTTCGTGGACAGCAGAGGGAAGCAATGCTTATGCTGCTTCCGATCCGGATACTACAGGTTGGTGTATTAATGCATTAGTGCAAATGAAGAAAGCTAAGTATCAAGTAACGATTGACAAAGCGGTCGATTATTTAACAAACGCACAACAAGCCGATGCTTCTTGGGGAGATTGGGGAGCCAATTCCAATACGCAAGCATGCGTATTAAATGGTTTGATTGCAATTCAAAAAGAAGAAGTGTTGGATGGACATTATGATAAAAATGGAGTTAGTCCTCTTAGTGTTTTGTTCTCTTTTCAAAATGAGCAAGGAAGTTTTGGATGGAATTCAACAACGCATGTTAGTGGTTCAACTGCACAAGCTGCTATGTTTTTAGGAGAATTATTCAACGGTTCTATTGTTGCTAGGGCACAAAGCGAGTGTGCAACTTGGAAGGATTCCAACGTATTGGATTCTAATCCAAAGGATGAGAATCCCGTGGTAGAAAATAAAAACAACGGGCCAAAAACAGGGGATTCTCATTCTGCTGAAAGCTTATTATTGATAATGGGAATTTGTCTTTGTGTGATGGTAAGAAGAGGCTATGCGCAAAATTAAAACATGGTTTCAAGGACAACAGAGAACGGTGAAAATCGCTGTTCTCTTTGTCTTATGTTCCTTTGTATTAATTATAGGAATTGGAATATTTCATGGGATTCAACCATCCAATAATGTTGATTCCAATATAACAGATACAGAAAATAAAGAAACACACAAAGAAAAAGAAGAAATATTAGAAGAAATAGTAAAAGAAGAGCAACCATCCGATAAAATGATAGAAAACGAAACAGCGGAAGGTCAAAAGGGTGATTCGAGCAATAATAATGATGGACAGACGTTATCAGGAACGCAACCGAGCGAAAATGACAACAGTAGCAATCATAGCAATGGGGAAACGGATAAAGAGGAACAAATTCCTAATCCTGTTCCACAGATTAGCATATCCATTACCGTAAAAGGTTTAAATGGCGGTATTATTCTGCAAGAGAATTCACAAATTCAGGAAGGCAGCACTGCCTATGATGGATTAAAAGCATCCTGTGATCGAAATGGTATTATCTATTCCACCTCAGGGTATGGTCCTTATGTTTATGTGAGAGGGATCAATGGATTGAACGAGAGAGAACATGGGGCTACTTCTGGATGGATGTATCGTGTTAATGGAGAGTCCCCAAATGTAGGTGCTGCTAGTTATACACTAAACAATGGGGATATTGTAGAATGGTATTATGTCCACGATTAAATTAAGCAAAACACAGGAAATTGCTTTAATTGCACTTTTGGCAGCGGTCAATATTGCTTCGCGAATTTATCTTCAGGCATTGCCAAACATAAAACCGGTAACCTCCATTATTATCCTTTCTGTTTTGGTGTTTGGTCTTTCCTTTGCATTAAAACTAACCGTCGTTACTACGATTGTATCGAACCTGTTTCTTGGAATGGGAATATGGACTTTTTTTCAGATCTTGGCATGGACAGTTATTTGTCTGCTTACACAATTGTTGAAGGAAGCTTATCAAAAGTTAGGAAAACAACCACCTCTTTTGATTATGGCAATATTTGCATTTCTGATGGGATATGTATTTGGTTTTGTTGTGTCGCTTGAAAAATTTTTAATTGGAGGGCCAATTGTTTTTTGGACCTATTATATGACAGGATTATTATTTGATACGCTTCATGCATTTGGAAATTTCTTCTTTTATCTAATCTGTGCGCCTCTTTTGCAATCTGTTTTTATTAAAAAGGGAACAGAGATGCGCTCTACGATGGGAAAATAGCAAGCAACTAAGAAGGTTGTCTTGCTTTTTTTTGCAGGCAAAGATCGCTTTTTGTTATCACAGAAATTTCACATAGCAAACATATCGACACCATGTTTGGCATATATACTATATACACAAAAAGGAAAGGGTAAGATTAGCAAAGGTGGGTAATAAAATGAAAATAAAAAAAAGCCAATTCTCTAGGTTTTCGAAAGCAGCAATTTCTTTCTATGGTCTATCTGTGATACTTTTGTGCTATGGTTCCTATATGATTTTCAATGTATATCAGTATTTATGCGGCTATTATGATAGTGTCGGCATGAACATGGGGGAATCGATGATGGATAACGTTCAATATTTTGTCGCAAATTGCAGTTCGTATTTTGTCTATTCCATTTTATGTTATGGTATCGGTTTGCTTTTGCAGCGGATATATGAATTAACAAGGAAACTGTGCTTGGTTGGGGAAAAAGAAGTAGAAAATAAGGATTTCGATGAAGAAATCGTCCGGAAAGATAATACCATTGAATATCATAGTATGGGATAAAAAAACTTGCGGCTGCAAGTTTTTTTAATCGTTTGGAAATTGATTGCGATCAATTAAGGTTGTGCAGTTGTGGTGAAGCCACAGTAAGGATGCAGGAACCAAAGTTGAAATGTTTTGACTTAAAAATGCTTTGTAGGCTTCTTCTTTTCGTTCTCCACAGACTAACATTAATACTTGTTTTGCTTTGAAAATGCCTTCTAAACCAATACTAAGACCACTTTCTAAAGGATAACCTTGTGCCATGCTATGTGTTTTTGTTTTTTCATTCAGCTTTGTTTGATGGCAGTGATAATGTAATGTGTTGGATGGTTCATTTAACCCTAGATGACCGTTCATTCCTAATCCAAGGATCATCACATCAATTGTGTGATTCGCAATAAAGTCATCGACTTTCTTTAATTCTTCGCTCACATCCTCTGCATTGGAAACAAACTCAATGTATTGTTTCGGTGGCATGTAAAGTTGATCTAAGAGGATTTCCTTAATAAATGTCGTACAGGTACAATCGGCATCGGGAGCAACACCATACCATTCGTCCAGTTTTAAGAAAGTCACTTCAGAAATATCAATTTTTTCGTGATTGATGGTTTCGACGAATAATTCATACATTCTTTTCGGAGAAGAACCGGTGGCTAATGTAATGACTGCTCTTGGATTATCTTTGATAGTTTTTATCAGAATTTCTGCCCCTTGTCTTGCCATAGTCTCATAATCGTTACAGTTAATGATATTCATATAAATCCCTCACTTTTTTTATCATTATATCAGTTTCTCTTGGTCTGTGGTATCCTAATAGTGGTGATATTATGAAGCAAGAAAGAAGTTTGTTTATTTTTGGGATATTATTTTTTTTGATTTCTTGTTTGGTTTCATTTCATTGGATGGATTGGTTTGATCAAGGAATGAATCAATGGATTGAAAAATTAAGAAATCCTACTTTCACTTGTTTCATGAAATGGGTAACCCATGGAGGGGAAACCATAATTTTGCTTGCTCTTTCTTTTTTCATTACCTTATTTCATCCAAAGCAAGGAAAACATTTGTTTTTTCGTATTTTTGTTGTTTTGTTAGCGAATCGATGGATGAAAGGATTTTTTCATCGTCCTCGACCTATTTGGAGAATCATGGAAGTAAGCGGCTATAGTTTTCCTTCAGGACATACAATGAACGCTGTGATGTTTTATGGAAGTCTGCTATCATTTTTTTGTCGAAAAGAAGGAAAAAGAAATCATAAAGGAATGCGTTTGAGTCTTCTTTTAATGATTGTTTTGGTTCTTTTTTCACGTATCTATCTTGGTGTCCATTATGTTAGTGATGTGTTGGGAGGAATATTTGCATCCTTGTTTCTATTGACGGTAATGGAAATGTTTCGAAAGCGAAAGGAACCAATGTGAAAAAGATAAAATTATTGTATAATAAAAAAATAAGAGAGGAAGGATGAAATGGAAAACAGAAATTTATTTTTACCAGTAACCAAAGAAGAAATGTTGGAACGTGGTTGGGAACAACCGGATTTTGTCTATGTGAGTGGCGATGCCTATGTGGACCATCCTTCTTTTGGTGCGGCTATTATTACGCGTACTTTAGAAAGTCGTGGGTACAAAGTTTGCTTTTTAGCACAGCCGAATTGGCGAGATACTCATGATTTTATGCGTTTCGGTAAGCCACGTTTAGGATTTTTGATTTCCTCGGGTAATATTGATTCGATGGTGAATCATTATTCGGTAGCGAAAAAAAGAAGAAAAAAAGATAATTATACACCGGGTGGAGAAATGGGGAAGCGACCGGATCGTGCTGTGATCGTTTATTCGCAAATGGCAAGAAGAGCCTATCCCGATGCCAACATTATCATTGGGGGAATTGAAGCTAGCTTACGTCGTTTATCACATTATGATTATTGGGATAATAAAGTAAGAAAATCGATCATTATTGATGCGAATGCCGATTTGTTGCTTTATGGTATGGGGGAAAATAGTATTATAGAAGTCGCTGATGCATTGGATAGTGGATTGTCTATTCAAGATTTAACTTATCTTGATGGAACGGTGTTTAAAACCAAAGATCTTTCTATGGCATATGATCCTATCGTATTGCCGGCTTATGAAGAGGTTGTTCGTTCCAAAAAAAAGTATGCAGAAAGTTTTCATGAACAATATCAAAATACGGATCATTTTACTGCTCGAACCCTAGTCGAACCATATTCCGGATGGTATGTGGTGCAAAATCGCCCCAATCGTCCATTGACGCAACAGGAATTTGATGATACCTATGCACTCCCTTATACTAGAAGTTATCATCCTTCCTATCAACAGCATATTCCAGCCATTGATGAAGTGAAATTTTCATTAATCAGCAACCGTGGTTGTTATGGTGCATGCAACTTTTGTGCTTTGACTTTCCATCAAGGACGTATCATTCAAACGAGAAGTCATGAAAGCTTGATTGAGGAAGCGAGAAAAATCACTGATGATCCTGATTTTAAAGGATACATTCATGATGTGGGGGGACCAACTGCAAACTTTCGTGCGCCTGCCTGTGAGAAGCAGTTAGAACATGGTGTTTGTAAAGGAAAACAATGTTTGTGGCCAAAACCATGTCAGAATCTAATTGCGGATCATAAGGATTATTTGGAATTGTTAAAGAAGCTTCGTGCGTTACCGAAAGTGAAAAAAGTCTTTGTCCGTAGTGGAATTCGCTATGATTATTTGATGTATGATCGCGATGATACTTTCTTCCGTGAATTGGTGCAGCATCATATCAGTGGGCAGTTAAAAGTAGCCCCAGAGCATATTAATAATCAAGTACTAGATAAAATGGGAAAACCACACAAAGAGCTATATCAAAAATTTGTAGAGAAGTACTATCGTTTGAATGACGAGTATCATAAAAACCAATATTTGGTTCCTTATCTTATGAGTTCTCATCCAGGTAGTGATTTAAATGCAGCCATTGAGCTAGCCGAATATCTACGCGATATTCACCATCAACCTCAACAAGTTCAAGATTTTTATCCAACACCGGGCACATTATCAACTGCAATGTATTATACGGGAATGGATCCTCGCGATTATCAGGAAGTCTATGTTCCGAAAAGTGCGCATGAAAAGGCGATGCAGCGTGCTTTAATGCAGTATCGCAATCCCAAAAATTATGATTTGGTCTATGAAGCATTAGTGAAAGCAAATCGTCGAGATTTAATTGGAACAGGAGCGAAATGTTTGATTCGACCAAAAAAGAATCCTAACAGTAATTATCATCCTTATCGTTACGAAAAGAAAAAGCCATCAACAAGAAAAGGAAACCGTTAGTTTTTTCTAGCGTAAATAAAAAAAGACGATTGCTTTCGTTAAAATGGAAGCGAACGTCTTTTTTTATTTAAAAGTAAGTTTGTAAGTTTGCATCTGCTTGTAGGAAAGGCACTAATGCGTCATCTTCACAACTCATGATGACCGCAACTCCTGGGCCATGTCCAGAAGAGTAGGAATCCGAATGAACGATAACACCGATTACCGTACTACCTTTTTTGTAATGAGGACCATTATGAGCACAGTGATCACGGATTGCTACAAGATCACCGAAGCGCAATTGATCCAATCCAAGTTCAGTGATGGTTTCTTTATCTTGTGTCATGATGTCATAATCACCACTGTGAATTTCAGCGACTCCTATACCAGAACCCATTAAATAGGCAGGAATGATATGAGATACTCCGACATGAAGTTGTCGTCCTACCTCTTTCAAAGCTAGTTTTTTCAAAAGGGAAGGATCAAGATTCATGATCTTGATGGTTGGATATGCTTCGATTGCAAGACCGGTACCATATCCTTTGATGGCAATGGTATCATTGACATTTAACAGTTCCAAGGTTTCTTGGTCAAAATAGAGGAAGACATGATCGACACCACCATGTGTACCAGTCACGATACCGGTTCTACCTTTCGCATCTCCACTAATCACCTTTGCTTCATTTCCGATGCAACTAAATAGGTTCAAAGCTTCATTTTCTCTGTTGTCACTATTTTTAATACTGACACCTGGTTCAATATGGTCACCCACGATTCCCATACAGCAATCCCCAATTTGAAAATTATAGGTAATTCCTCCTGTACTAGGAAGGATTCGCCCTTTGCCATCATATCCAACGCGAAAAGCAGTGCTATGGGTGGGATGATGAATTTTTCCTTGCAAGGAGAACATAACTAATTTATCTTGATTTGTTTTCATAAAAACCTCCGTTTTTTCTATTATAACATGATATAATAAAAAAAATTAAATGCTCGTACAAGGTAGGTGATTCGATGATGAATTTAACGTTAAAGCTTCATCGTTGTCGTTATGAAAAACGCGAAGAAATTAAAGTATATCATACCCAAAAAATACAGGACATCTATGAAAAAGTAGCTAAGGCAGCAGAAGAAATGCATTTCTCCAAGGAAGTTATGGAAAACAATCGGAATATGCAGTTTCATACGGACACCTTTACGATCAAGCTAGAACGAAATGCTTTTGGATTATATTTCGTTCCGATTACGATTCATGATAAAACGTATCGTTTTATCATCGATACGGGAGCACAAATTAGTGCTATCTTATCTTCTTCATCCGCTTTGCAAGATGCTCAAAAACAGGATGCGATTGCAGTGAAAAGCGCAGGGGGAGTAATAAAAAAGTTAAATAGTGTTAAAGTGAAT
Organism: Breznakia sp.; assembly: GCA_045134375.1. GTDB lineage: Bacteria > Bacillota_I > Bacilli_A > Erysipelotrichales > Erysipelotrichaceae > JBGUVL01. Next base: position 7,263 of record JBGUVL010000048.1, read on the forward strand.
CAATTGTTTTTGGGAAGCATTGAAGTGAAATATCACACTTTCGTTGTGCTGAACAAACAGGATTTTACCTTGCATTTTATGAAAGATGCCATTATGGATTTTGATGGATTGATTGGTTGGGACATTCTTTCTTGTTTTGATTTTGAAATGGATTGTCAAAATGGCTATTTTTCTAAAATTGTTAGCAAAGAATATTTCACTTATTGTAATCTAATGTCATCGATTTTCCCTGTCGTGATTGCGTATGATGATCATAATATGGCTGCTGTTTTTGGTATTGATAGTGGGGCAAAAGTCAGTTGGATCAACGAAAACTATGCACGAAAAGCAAATTTGCAAATCGTCAAAACAAAAAGATTTTTAAATATGGGAGTACATGGATTGGAAAAAATGCAAAGTGCTTTAGTTAAAGAATGCGCATTATCTTTTTATGATTGTCGTATTGTATTAAGTAATTTGCGAAGTGGACAAACACAAGTGTTTGCTAATCTGCATTTGGATGGTATATTTGGAAATGAAATATTTGAAAAAAAGCGCATCCAATTTTTAAACAGTAAAGGAATTGTGAGAATATTGAAATAAATGTGATATAATGCTAGATATTGAAAGGAAGGATAAATTATGATAAAAGGTAAAATTACAATGGAAAACGGGGCAGAGATCCCATTTGAACTATACGAAGAAGAAGCGCCTATTACGGTTGGCAATTTTGTGAAGCTAGTGAAAGAAGGATACTATAATGGAAAGATATTCCATCGTGTGATTCCTGGATTTGTTTCGCAAGGAGGATGTCCTTATGGGACGGGAACAGGTGATTTGGGTTATACGATTCCATGTGAAACAAAAAATAATCCGCATACTCATGTTCCGGGTGCCATTTCTATGGCGCATCGAGGAAAAGATACAGGATGTTGTCAATTTTTTATTTGTCATGAAGCACAGCCTCATTTGGACGGTGTTCATACGGTATTTGGACAGGTAATTGATAATCTAGGTGCGGTTCGTAATATGCGTAATGGGGATGTTATGACTTCTATTGTTCTGGAAGAGGAATAATGATGAGTGATTTTAGAAAGTTAGGAGTGCCTTTGCTCATCATTTTTATCAGTGCGTTGATAACAAAGCTAATTTCGATTTATCTAAGCGGGGTGTTATCCGATACTCTTTATAAGATTATCGTTGTCATTGCTTTGTGTGTGTTTGGTGCTTCATTAAATGTTAAACATCGCAGTAAATCGGTATGGAAAAAGGTCATTGCAGTGCTTGTTATCATTTTCTTATTGTTTATGCAGTTGAATTTATTTACGTTTGCTACGGTAGCAGAAGTGTTTGCTTTTTTCGGCGTAGGAGCCTTCTATATCAATATGCTTTATATTCTTTGCGGATACTTATTGGTGGATTAATATGTTGAAACATCGATTTAAATGTCCACGTTGTGGAAAAGAAATGGAATATGGAATGTATCAGTTACGTGCCAATGTAAAATGTCCACATTGTCAAAACGAATACATTGTATCCAAAAGTTTTGCTATCCATATGTTAGAAACAATGATCTTGATTGCCGTTGGCTATATTTTGCTTTATGGCATATTTGCGCTTTATCCATTAGGATCCTATGTGTTGGAATTGTTATTGACAGCAGTAGCATTATATCTTAGTAATCTTTTGTTTGATTTCATTTTTGATCGTGTATTTCATTATCAAAAGTTGTATCTTCTAATTGATAAAACAAATTCCTCAGCGAATGGAAAAAAACAACAAAAATAAAAAATTGGAATCTATTATTGACGGATTCCATTTTTTTATACTGATGATGAAAGATAAACAAATGAAAAAGAGTGCCAGGGAAGCACTCTTTTTCATTTGTTTTATAAGGGGATAGAAATGTATGAAATATAATAGGGGTTATATTCATACGCAAGATTCATTATCAACCTTGCAAGGATAGTATATGAAAATAGGTAAGGATAATTATATTAGAAACATGTGAAAATGTGTGAGATGAGAATAAGGAAAAGCATCTGCGAATAACAGATGCTTTTCCTTAAGTATAGGGGATAGAATAAAGTGCGATTCATTTATAAGATAAGGGGCTTATAAATGACGCTGGGCTTTTCTTTGGCCCATCCCTATACTATCATTGTTGATATAAAATAATTTGTCGAACAAAGAGGAATGAATTAAAAATTAAGATATTTGTTTTTTTTTCGGATTGTGCTATACTCTCACTATTGTTTGAATATAGAAAGTTGAGGACGTATGAGTAATTTTATCCAATTTATCAAAGATCATAAACTGTTGCAAGCAGTGACAGATTTGGGCTATGAGAAACCAACCCCAATTCAAATCAGTGCTATTCCGTTGGTTCGTCGTGGATATGATATGATTGCCAGATCGAATACTGGTACCGGGAAAACAGCAGCATTTGCATTACCAATGATTGAAATGTTGAATCTTGGTCTGCATCAACGCTTGCTCATTGTATGTCCAACTAGGGAGCTTGCACTTCAGGTAGAAGAAGAGATAAAGAAATATACCAAGTATTTAGCCATTAAAACGATCTGTGTATATGGAGGAGAACCCATTGATACGCAAATTAAAAAATTGAAGCAAGGATGGGATATTGTTGTTGGTACGCCAGGTAGGATCCTAGATCATAGCCGTAGAAAATCTATGATACTTAACGATTGTGATGCGATCGTACTAGATGAGGCGGATGAAATGCTGAATATGGGATTCGTTGAGGATGTTGAGAGAATTCTATCGCAACTGAAAGAAGAACATCAAACGCTTCTTTTTTCTGCCACAATGCCAAAGGAAATTCGTGTGCTGGCTGCCAAGTATTTAAAAGATTATCATGAAGTGGAGATCAAAAGCAGTACAAAAACGGTGGATAGTGTTGAACAATATGCGTATGAGGTAAAACGGGATAAGAAAAATGAAGCAGTGAAATTATTATTGGATTATTTTCCTAGCAAATTGTGCATTGTCTTTTGTAATACCAAAGCAAAAGTCGATGCGTTGGTGGATTCATTAAAATGCTCCGGAATCATGGCGGAAGGGTTACATGGGGATATTCGTCAGGAAAAAAGAACGCGCATAATGCGACAGTTCAAACAGTCAGAAAAAGCAGTGCTTGTAGCTAGTGATGTGGCAGCTCGAGGGATTGATGTGAATGATATTGATTTGGTCATCAATTATGATTTGCCACAGGAAAAAGAAATTTATATTCATCGAATCGGGCGTACAGGTCGCGCAGGGAAAAAAGGAAAAGCAGTGACATTACTTTGTGGAAAAAAGCAAAAGCAGTCGTTCTATGGATTGCAGAAATATATGAAAGTAAAAGTAGTGGTGAACGCTCTTCCTGAAGCAGCAGAAGTGATGAAGATGAGAAGAGAAAAACTAAAAGCAGAAATCATGAATTACGCAAAAGATGGTATTCAGCAAGAACATTTACAATTTGCGAATGAGTTGATCAAGGAGGGATTGTGTGCAGAAACATTGGTAAGTGCTTTGGTAGCTGCCGCTTTTGGAGGAAACATTCCATCTTTGAAAAAAAGATCTTTAAAAAAAGAAGAAGTAGAACTTCGTTTTTCTGTTGGACGTAATAAAAATATCAGCAGACGTGATATTGCTAATGCAATTATTGGTTGTTGCGAAATGAATCAAGAAAAATTAGGAAAAATTGATGTACGTGCTCATTATAGTATTGTCAGTGTGGATCGTTACTATGCGGATCATATTATTGATAGGATGCATCGTACAAAAATAAAAAATAAACGTTGCGAAGTGAATTACTATCAGAAAGAAAAAAATAAAAAACCGATGGCATAGCGTAATGTGCTTGTGAATCAACACGATAGGTAAGCACATATGTAATTAGAATTTATCAATGGAAGGTTGAGCAAAGTAAAATAATATTGTATAATCTAAATATCCAATGGTTGGGTTTTGCATTTGATGCATAAAAAATATAAATTTTTTCAAAAAGTACTTGCAAATAAATAAATCTTTTGGTATTATTAAAAAGCGCTGAAAAAGGTAAATCTTAAAGCGTTAATCAATGCGCCCATAGCTCAACTGGATAGAGCGT
>JBGUVL010000049.1:0-30905 GCA_045134375.1 Breznakia sp.
TCATAAATCACCTTTTTATACTGACGAGGTAAAGAATCACTAATGCCATTCGCATAAGTTTTATCCCCAATAAATGCAAGTAATGCTTTCTCTCCCTTTCCTGACATCGCATCAAATAATAACGGAAGTCCGATTCGGGCTTCTTTTTTTGCTCGTTCTAATAAATCCATCACACTTTCCCTTGCTACTGATCCTGTGCAAGGATGTTGCCATGCATCATGGGCATCATTCATCACATCGTATGTCGTATCTTCTTTCGCACGAACGATATTTCCACTAAATAACCATGGTTTATGAACAAACCACTCATACAATTTGATGGAATAATATTTCAAACTGGATGGATCATATAACATTCGTTGTGCCCATTGCCAATCTTTGAGTGCTTTTTCAATAACATGGGAATCGATCTTTTTTTGAAAACATACTTCGGTACAAGGAACATAAATATTGCTGATTGCTTCGACACTGTTGGGGGAACATTGACAAATTTCAAAGGTGCGATACTGTTTTATTGTGGTATTTCGCATTCTTTTTAATACGATGGTATCCATCATGGATTCCATACGGTGATGATAATATTTGCTCATAGGATCCTTAAAGCCAGTTTTATACACAACATAGGGATGCATGATAGAGTCCAACTGCCAATGCAAGTAATGACCAATCAAATAGGAACCCATTGCATCCTTCACAACACCTGGTTTCTGCAATAAATATTGTTGAATTGCACACGCATAAAATTGGTTTACCTGTCCATGGTGAAATTTTGTTCCGATTCTAGGAATTGTTTCCTCTTGCTTTTTCCAAAATGGATAGAAACCATAAAAAAATAAAAAATCTGGACCATTGGTTCCAATATAGTACTCTTCTTTATGCTGCTGAATCAAATGTCTATAATAGGAATGATTCATTTCTTTTTCTACTTCTTGTGCAAATATCGTATGCGTAATAATATTGGGCATTCACATTCCACCTTTCTTTTCCATTATATCACAGTTTTTCCATTTGCCCTATCCTATCGATACTAGGCAAAGCGACTTCCCTGAAATAGAATTTTTACATATGGTAGAATAGGAGGTGCATTTATGCCAAATGGCTATTTGAGACTACAGCTCATGAGTGCTCAGGATGCCAAACCAGTGGAAGAAGCCGTGATAAGAATCTATCAGGACAAAGATAAGGAAATCGTAAATGAATCATTTTTTTTAAGCGATACCATGGGTGTTACCCCCTATATTCCTTTAGAAGCCCCTACAATTGCTTTATCTTTAGATCCCAACAATCGAGATCGTCCATATTCGATTTACAATGTGGAAGTAAGATGTAACGGCTATGAAACAATGGAAATTGTTGGTGTACAAATTTTTGCCTGTGAATACTCCAACTTGCCATTAAATCTTGTTCCAAGCGAAATACTAGAGGCTCGAACGGTGAATCGAAGTGCCGATTATATCCCTGATCACCAACTTTTAACCGATAGTGGCTCCCACAGTGAACAACTATATCCACCAGTAACTCGAATCCTAAATCAAGTTACGATACCGCGAAGAATTACGGTTCATCTTGGACGTCCTAGCAGCTCCGCAGAAAATCTAAATGTAGACTTTATTTATTATATTAAAAATGTAGCCTCCAGTGAAATCTATCCTACCTGGGAAGAAGAAGCACTGCGGGCTAATATCTACTGTCAGATATCACTGACACTAAATCGTATCTATACGGAATGGTATCCAAGCAAAGGATATAATTTTGATATCACTAACTCTACTGCCTACGATCAAGCATTTGTAAAAAATCGAAACATCTTTGATAATATCAGTGCTATTGTCGATGATATCTTTAATGAATATATTCAGAAAGATAATTTCTCGGAACCTTTTTATGCTGAATATTGTGATGGAAAAACCGTTAGTTGCCCAGGTTTGAAACAATGGGGTTCGCAATCCCTCGCCCTTAGTGGTTACAACCATATGCAAATTTTACGTTATTATTATGGTGACAATATCCATATTGTTACTACCAATCATATTCAGGATATCAAACAATCCTATCCTGGGATCCCATTACGTTTAGGATCGAGTGGATTAGACGTCACAGAATTACAGAAAGAACTAAATGCAATTGCAGTCAATTATCCAAACATTACTCCAATCTATCCTATCGATGGAATCTTTGGTTCTCAGACCGAAGCAGCGGTAAAAGTATTCCAGCGACAATTTTCATTAACTGCTGATGGTATCGTAGGGAAAGCGACATGGTATAAAATTTCCTATGTTTATGTGGCAGTTCGAAAATTAGCGGAACTGGTTTCCATTGGTGACCGTGATGATATCTATAATGGTGCCTATCCCGGAACACCACTTCGACAAGGTAGTCGTGGACTTGATGTTCAATTACTTCAATACTATTTAAATGTTATTGCGACCTACGATAACGATATCAAAGAAGCAGGAACGATTGATTCCAATTTTGGTAATGCTACCTATCAAAGTGTACTTTCCTTTCAACGAAAATATGGTCTAACACGCGATGGTATCGTAGGAGAATTCACATGGAATCGTATTTATGAAGTTTATTTGACTTATGTGGATAATCTTAATGACTTCAACAACATTCCTGATTATCCAGGAGCTCCTATCCGAACTGGTAGTAGCGGAAATGATGTAGAACTAATTCAGCAGGCATTAAATACCGTTGGAATGATCTATTCTTCCATTCCCATTTTGATCGTAGATGGATTCTATGGAATGGATACCGCTAATGCGGTTCGAATTTTCCAAGAAATCGTTGGTGAAAGAGCCGATGGTATTGTGGGTCCAAATACCTGGAGTGCTTTATTTACAATGGCTAGTGAAATTGAAAAAGGAGATGCTCCTTCTTTAGGATTACCACCATTCCCTGGCTATATTTTAACCGTAGGTACACGTGGTGAGGATGTTCGATTGATCCAGCAAAGGCTACAATTTCTATCCACCTATTATCCTGCCATTCCTGACATTGCTGCCGATGGAATCTTTGGACCAGCAACAAGAACCGCTGTCATTTCCTTCCAAAATCTCATCGGATTGACACCCGATGGCATTGTTGGGGAAAACACCTGGTATAAGATTAATGAAATCTATCGTCAGCTGAGTGAAGATTAAAATAAAAGAATGCAATAAATAAGGATGCCTCATCTTTGACCTGTTAAATTGATGATATTACAAAATCAAAATGGATGTCTTCCAATTCGGTATTGAAGACATCCATTTTTTTGATTCCTTATCATAATACGAGGATCCTTACCATTTCTTTTTGAAAATAGAAATCGAATCATTTCAAATATTTTCTGTTTTATTATCTTTCATTGGGATTATTTTATGAACGATTTCTTCTTTTCCATTGCTATTCGACTACTTTAAAGGACAATTCATATTCTTTGCATCCTTCTGCAACATTCATCAAATAATCTGAGATTCGCTCTAAATCCGTTAACATTTCGGAATAAATAACTCCCGTATTCGCATCGGATTCTTTATTTTGTAATCGTTTGATCTCATTATGACGATATTGCAAAGTGAATTGATCTACCTCTTCTTCCTTTTCCTCAATCACCTGGAATAACTCATCCTTACTAAAAATATCTTCTTCTAATAATAGATTTTGTACATAACGAATATTACGATAAAGAGCATCTAACTCATTTTTGGTATTCGCATCAAAATTGATTTCCTTCATATTCAACATTTTTGCATATTCCGCTAAATTTTCCACATGATCCCCAATACGTTCAATATCCACCGATAATTTGAAAAGAATATTGCACTTTCCACTTTCTACTTCATTCATTCCCAGTGTTGTTACATTCCCCATAAATTTATTGATTTCATAATTGATACGATTGATTTTCTTTTCATTTCGTTCAATTTTTTCCATATCTAGTTTCTTACCAGTTACAAACACATCATAGGTCAACAATAATGATTTTTTTGTTAAAACAAACATTTTAATCACTTCATTCTTTAACGAACTTAACGCAACGATACCAGAACCAAAGGTTTGATCCCCTAATAATGTCAATTCTGCTGTTTCTTCTAATTCATCTTCTTTTAATGGTAATAAAACATGAGTAATTTCGGCTAATTTTGCACCAAAAGGAATTAATAACAAGGTCGTTGTCACATTGAAAATAGTATGAATATTTGCCAATTGTGCCATTGGGTTGGATGGTGTTATGGATGCGATAAAATCCGTAAATGGTATGATCATACAAACACTGACAAAAATCACTGTACCAATGACATTAAAAAGTAAGTGTACCAAAGTAGCACGTTTTGCATTTCGATTCGCTCCTAATGATGCTATTAAAGAAGTGATACAGGTTCCAATATTCTGTCCAAATAATACGTACACGGCACTTTGTAAAGGAATAACTCCACTAGCAGCTAATGCCTGTAAAATACCAATGGAGGCACTGGAAGATTGAATGATGGCAGTAAATACTGCCCCTGCCAAAATTCCTAATACAGGATTTGAGAAATTTGTCATAATGGAAACAAAGGCTTCGGATTCTCTAAGCGGTGACATGGAATCTGACATCATTCCCATACCGATAAACAAGATTCCTAATCCACCAATGACCATACCGATGCTTTGGATTCTTTCATTGTTAAAAAATGTCGCAAAAATAACGCCAATGATCGCAATAACGGGAGCAATTGCAGAAATATCAAGGGCAATCAACTGTCCCGTAATCGTGGTTCCAATATTCGCCCCCATGATGACCCAAACCGCTTTTTCTAATTTCATCAAACCGGAATTGACAAAACCGACTACCATGACCGTTGTAGCAGAAGATGACTGAATCGCAGCAGTAATTCCTGCTCCTACCAAAATAGCAATGAACCGATTGGATGTTAGTTTTTCCAATATTGCTTGCATTTTATCACCAGCAGCTACTTCCAGTCCATCACTCATCATATGCATTCCATAAAGGAATAATGCCAGACCGCCTAGCAGCCCCAGAATACTCTCAATACCCATAAATCCTCCATAATATATATTTTTTATTAAATTATCATGTTTATTATATAGAATTTTGGTAATGGTTTTGTTAATATTTTGTTAATTTTTAATGGAAGAAAAAAAAGATGCTATTTTGCATCTTTCTTAGTCTCATACTTGTATTTTGAAAAAATTTCTTGCATTTTATCGACCGCAGCATCTTTGTCATAAATCAAAAGATAACTACCGTTATTCATGGCTCCATATTCCTTTGTCGTTCCATTTTGTGTGGCACTGATGGCATTGCTTGTCTGCACTTTTTCTAACATCGCTGCAACATCTTTATCGGTCGTATCTACCTTATAAAGATAAAATGTATTACCATCATAAACAAAGGATTTTCCCTCCTTTGCTGCCCAATCAAATTTCGTGATGTCTTTATCGTCACGGTAGGAAATGTTATTGCTTTTAAAATAATCCATCACATCACTAATACTGCCATCATCCTTTTGATTTTCTGTGTTATTCCCTTTGTCTGCGGTTGCATTGTTTTCTGTCATACCATTCTCTTTTCGAAACGAACAAGCACCTAAAGAGAACAACATGCATAAACTCAGAAATGCCATTGCTGCTTTTTTCATATCTTACCTCCATAACAGTAGTGTTTACCGTTAGGGATAACTTATTCATTATTGTGCGAATTTCTCTTTTAATTTTTTCTCCACATAGGGATCCACAAAACGATCCACATCCCCCTGATAAGAAGCAATCTCTTTTACTGTGCTACTGCTTAAAAAAGAATACTCTGGTTTTGCCATAAAAAAGCAAGTTTCAATCTCAGGATCCAGCAACATATTAGCGGTCGCTGTTTGTAATTCATATTCATAATCCTGCACGGCACGAATGCCACGAATCATCGCACAGGCCCCCTTGCTTTTCGCATAACGAACACTTAATCCTTCCCCCGCATCACAAATGACATTATCTAAATGTTGGCAAGCTTCCTGAATCATCGCTAGACGTTCTTTTTCACTAAATAGATATTTCTTTCTTTCATTGCGCATAATCACAACAATCACTTGATCAAATATTTTAGCAGATCGCTCTATGATATCAAGATGTCCTTTTGTAATGGGATCAAAGCTACCTGGATAAATTGCTATTTTCATATTCTTTCCCCCTTGTATAATAGGTAATTCGACAAACACGGTACGTTTTTTCTTTTCGTTTATAGAAATGTAGATAATTTTGCGAAAAACAATCTTCCTTCGAACTTTCAATCACCAAATGGCCAAATGGTGCTAACATATCATGTTCATCAATGTAGGCAATAATTTCATCAATCACTTTTAAAGCATAAGGAGGATCAATATAAATAAAAGTAAATTGATGATTTTGCCATTTTTCTAAAGCACTTTGGTAATCCCCTTTAAAAATATCACATTGCTCGTTGAGCTTTAATATCTTTACATTCTCCTTTATAATTTTGATCGCATCATTACTATGATCCGCAATACAAACATGGTCCATACCACGAGACAATGCCTCCAGTGCAATACTGCCACTGCCGCCAAACAAATCCAATGCTTCCCCACCATCAAAATAGGGTCCAATGGAAGAAAAAACGGCTTCTTTGATTTTATCTTGCGTTGGCCTTGTTGCATCACCAGAAAGGGTCGCTAATTTTCTAGAACGATAAGTTCCTGCTGTAATTCTCATATTGTTCTCCTTTTTTTGAATAACATTTTATAAAGTGGGAAAGATAGTAATGCAACGCAATAATCGTGTTGCAAATCTTTGTTTCTCCTCTTCCCTTTCTTAAAGAATCCCTAAACCCCAGGGATTCTTTTTTTATCATGAATGGTTGCCATTTGCCCTTTCGTAAGCGCAATCACAGATTGGCATACTCCCATTAAACACATGATGGAAAGCAAAGAACTCCCTCCAGATGAAATAAACAGCAGCGGTACCCCGGTTAATGGAATTAAGGCGCTAACACCACCGACATTAAAAATAAAATGCAAGCATAGATAGACAGCACATCCTACTAATATTATCTTATAACCTTCACTTCTCGTTTTCATTGCATAAGAAAATAATTTATATAATATATAAAGATAGCAACCACTGATTAAAAGTAAACCAAAAATTCCCGTTTCCTCCATGGTAACCGAAAAAATAAAATCCGTTCCTGCTTCTGGCAAGTAACCAAACTTTTGTTCAGAATTTCCTAATCCAAGACCAGTAATTCCACCATTTGCAATCGCATATAAGGAATAGACTAAGTTATAACCAGTATTATAGATATCTTTAAAAGGATCTGCCGCACTTGTAAAACGATGAAATTTATATCCTAAATCAAACTTTTCTAAAATCGACATTCCAAATTCCGTTGAAATAAAAAGCAATCCCATTAGCGCTACTACAATCAATATAACAATCATTTTTTTTACGCTAGCCATACATGGATTACTAGGAATCAACACACAAAACATGGTAATTCCAGTAAATACCAATAAAGTACCAAGATCAGGCTGTAAAATAATAATAAACGCACAGATGACAAAGAATGCCAATGGCTCACTCATAAATTGAAAAAATTTTAATTTTCGATGCCCATAATCATTAACAACCAATCCAAGTAATACGATCATATACGTTTTCGCAAATTCACTTGGCTGTAATGACATAAAACCTAAATTGATCCATGCTTTACTACCATTGACACGGCTTCCAAATAAAACGGTAAACACCAGCATACCAATGATTGCAAATCCAATTAATCGAAAAAGTGCACGACAGACATTTTTCGCTTTTCGATTTTCCTTTGGATCCTCCTTCAGGCGTACTTCACGGGACAATAATTTAACAAAATTGCGAGCGATAAATGTCATGATGCAATAACTGCTAAAAACAAAGATTACTTGTTTGACAATGGTTTTAATGACAACATTACGATCCTCACTGCTGACATCGCCAACACTGGTACTAGCAATCATAATGGAACCAAACACCAACAATAGAATGATGCATAGGTGAATCCCACGATCATAATTCTTTGGCATTCGCAAACTGAATTTTTTCATTTTTGACATTTCCATCACTCCTAGGATTCTATTTTAACCTATTTCCCATGGATTGGGAATAAATTTACGCGAATTACTTCCATTCTTGCTTTTTTTTTTATAGAATATAAAAGAAAGAAATTTGGTGAAAGAAATGAGAATTACTATGAATGAGATCATCCGTGATGATAACCCTTTAATTCGTGAGCGTTCAAAAGCAGTTCCCCTGCCTTTAAAAAAAGAAGACCGCGATTTGCTTAGCGCAATGCTGGAATATGTCAGAGATTCGACGGATGAAGAATTAGCAGAAAAATATCATCTGCGACCAGCCGTTGGAATTGCGGCAGTACAATGTGGCGTTTTAAAAAAAATGCTAGCCATTGTCATCCACGAAGAAGAGGAAACAATAGAATATGCCCTTGTAAATCCAAAAATTGTTTCCCAATCCGTACAAAAGGCATACTTAAAAATGGGAGAAGGCTGTCTTTCTGTTGATGCGTTACACGAAGGCTATGTGCCAAGAAGTGCTCGTATCACAGTAGAAGGTTATGATATGATTCGAAATGAGTCGATTCGTATTCGAGCAAGAGGCTATGAGGCAATCGTACTTCAACATGAAATGGATCACTTTAATGGTGTTCTTTACTATGATCATATCAACAAAGAAAATCCATTTCAGGAAATTCCTGATGCGATCGTCATCGAATAATCACTATCCAGTGATTATTTTTTGTTTCCTTAGTAAAACGAATTGAAATATGCTATAATAATGAAAAGTTGGTGTTTTGGAAAGGAGAGTTTAATGGTTACACAGAAAAATGAAAATAAGAAAACACCGAGAAACGTAACAAAAGACAATAAAAGAAATAACAATCATAATAAAGTCAACATTAAAAAGACAGATACTTTAGTCTACGCTTTAGGAGGACTAGGTGAAGTCGGAAAAAACATGTATTGTATTGAACAAGACAATGAGATTCTAATTGTCGATTCTGGTGTGCGTTTCCCGGACGAACATTTACTTGGAGTGGATTATGTAATCCCAGACTACTCGCACCTAGTGAAAAATGATCATAAAAAGAAAGTATTAATCATTACCCATGGTCATGAAGACCATATTGGGGGAATTCCCTTTTTATTAAAATCGGTTAAAATTGATGCCATTTATGCATCCCAGTTTGCCATGGCATTATTGACCAAAAAGCTAGAAGAAAAAAAATTGCTAAATGCAACTAAGTTAATTCCTATTGACAGTGATTCTACCGTGCGAACCAAACATTTTATATGCGGTTTTTTTGACACGACGCATTCCATTCCTGATTCTTTGGGAGTCATCATCAATACCGAAAACGGACGTATTGTTCATACCGGTGATTTCAAATTTGATTTAACTCCGGTAGGAACGAATTCCGAATATCAAAAAATGGCTTATATCGGACAAATTGGAGTAACGCTTTTACTCAGTGACTCGACCAATTCCTCTGTGGAAGGCTTTTCGATTTCCGAAAAAAAAGTAGCTCGTCAAATTCATGAAGTCTTCCGCAAAACCGAAGGTAGGCTCATTGTAGCAACCTTTGCTTCCAACGTTTACCGTGTTGCTCAGATATTAGACGCGGCGGTTAGCTGCGGTAGAAAAGTTGCTATCTTTGGACGAAGCATGGAAAATGTAGTAGAAGTAGGAAGAAAGCAAGGTAAGATCAACATCAGTGATAGTAATTTTTTACAGCCAGAGGAACTCAGTCACTTCCCTGCTGAAAAAACATGTATCGTTTGTACCGGTTCGCAAGGAGAACCATTGGCAGCCCTCTCTCGTATTGCGGCTGGCACCCATCGTTTTATAAAACTAATGCCAAATGATACTATTGTATTTTCCTCGAATCCGATTCCCGGCAATAACGATAGTGTAAATCAAGTCATCAACAAATTATATCGGCATGGAGCGAATGTTTTAACCAACTCCATCCTGAACAACCTTCATACTACAGGGCATGCTTCCCAAGAGGAACAAAAACTGATGCTACAATTGATGAAACCGAAATACTTTATGCCAATCCATGGCGAATTCAAAATGCTAAAGCAACATGGAAGCTATGGTGTGGAAACCGGTATTCCGGAAGAGAATATTTTTACTTTAGCTAATGGAGATGTCTTGATCCTTCGCAATGAGGAAGTCTTCCTTTCCAATGAACGTGTGCAAGCCGATGCCATTTTCGTGGATGGCAATGATATTTCTGGTGTTTCTACTGCGGTCTTAAAAGATCGACAAATCCTTGGTGACAATGGTTTGGTATCAGTGATTGTCGCCATTGATTCTAGAGAAAATAAGATCCTGACAAAACCAGTGATCGTATCCCGCGGATTTGTATTCATTAAGGATTCCCAATTGCTGCTAAAAGAAGCGGAACAAGTTGTCTATAATGCATTGAAAGAAAAGATGAAAGGAAAAACTACTTTTGGCGAAATTAAAAATACGATTCGTGGTTCATTAGAACCGTTCCTTTATGGAAAAACCCATCGTAATCCCATTGTCATTCCTGTCATTTTAAACTCAAAAGAGGCCATTGCAGAAATGCAAAAGCGCAGAAATGCAAAGCGATAAGAAAAGCAAATAATAAAACCTATTGGTTTTGTAATTCGAACCGAAATGCAATAAATAAAAAAGTCCTATTTTCCATTACTGAAATAGGGCTTTTTACTTATTATCCTTTTAAAAATTCTAAAATTTGCTGAGCATTTTTATCCGGGCTTGCTTTTGGATAAACTTTAATAATCATACCTTTTTCATCAATGACATAGGTAGAGCGAACCACTCCCATATATTCTCGTCCGCACATTTTCTTTAACTGCCAAACATCATAAGCATTAATTGCCTTTAATTCTGGATCGCTCAACAAAAGAAATGGCAATTCGTATTTTTGAATAAAATTTTGATGCGACTTCATCGAATCCTTACTAATTCCAATCACTACGGTATCCATTTCATGAAATGCATCAAAAGCAGCTTTAAACGCACAAGCCTGCTTACTACATCCAGGAGTATTATCTTTTGGATAGAAATAAACAACAACTTTTTTGCCACGATAATCGGATAAAGAATGCTCCTTTCCCATAGCATCCATTAGCGTAAAATCGGGTGCTTTCGTATTTTCTTTTAACATGATATCCTCCTTTTTTATCATGACCTTACTAACAAGAAGCTAGGAAAATGATGGAAAAGAGAAAGCTTTCTTTTTCGATCATTTTCACTTTTCTATGCTCGTAATTGCGCATCAACATCGTTTTCTAATGTTGATAAAATAGCATTAAATACCGTATTGATTTCGTCTTCTTTCAAAGTATGATCCGCCGATTGGAACAGAATAGAAAGGGCAATGGATTTATATCCTTTGGCAACATGTTCTCCTCGATAAACATCGAATACTTCTACATTCTGAACGATTCCTTTTCCATGTTTTTTAATGGCTTTTAGAATATCTTGAACCGCAATTTCATCTTTTACCACAAAAGCTAAATCACGACTTACCTGTGGATACTTACTAATTGGATCAAACTTGATTTTTCCCGCCTTGTTGTTCATGATAACTTCTAAATTTAATTCACACATCACCAAATCATCATTAACGCCATATTCTTTTGCCATTAATGGATGAATTTTACCGACAATTCCTAATTCGTCTTTTCCAAGGAAGATCGATGCACTTTGGTAAGGATGGAAGTGGTTTTGATCTTGATCATTTTTCTTCCATGAGATTCGTGTTTCTGCATATCCTAATTGGGATAAGATAGCCTGTACCAATCCTTTCATTGTATAGAAATCCGCTTTAACATCAAACTTTTGCCAACGGCATTTCTGTAAAGAACCACTTAATACAACAGCCATTCTTTCTTCTACTTTATCAACAGAATAAACATTGCTAATTTCAAACAATGGAATATCCTTGATGGATCTTGCCGCATTATAGGAAGCGGATTCTAAAAGACTTGGAAGAATACTCGTACGAACTAGCTTTCGATCCTCACTCATAGGACTTGCCAATGCCACATGAGAATCCAATGGCATGATGGCATCCTTTAATTTATCTTCGGATACTAAAGTATAAGTTTCTGCTTCATAGTATCCTTGTTCCACCATAATTTCGCGCAACTTTCTGCGTAATTTTTGGCGAGAAGTCAAAGCCCCCACGGTTGATGGCATCACTGGCATCGTGCTAGGTAAATCATCAAATCCAATCATACGAATTACTTCTTCCGCTATATCAGCTTCAATTCGCAAATCCTGACGGTAGCTTGGAATGGTAACATGAATCGTATCATTATCGTTCACTGGAGATAGATCCAAACGAGATAACACATCCATCACAGCTTCTTTGCTAAATGTTGTTCCCAGAAGCGCATTGATGCGTGTCAAACTAACATCAAATTCTACTTTTTCTATGTGTTTTGGGCAGCTGGATGCGGTTTCTTCAATTCCTTTCGCATCGGCATATTCAATTAACAACTGCACCGCGCGATCCATTGCAGCATAAGGAGCATTCGGTTCAATGTTTTTGCTATTGCGAATGCTTGCATCCGTATTTAAGTTAAATTTTCTTGCAGAATTACGAATACTAACGGAATTAAATTCGGCTGCTTCAATTAAAATTCCTTTGGTGTTTTCATCAATTTTAGAATCATCACCACCCATGATACCACCAATCGCAACTGGCTTTTCATTCACCGTAATCATGATATCCCCTGGTTCAATTGAATAAGTGACTTCATCTAAAGCAGTGTATTCACAATTCAAGTCATCACGAACAATAATTTCTTCTTTTTCTAATTTTCCCAAATCAAAGAAATGCAATGGTTGCCCCGTTTCTAACATAACAAGATTGGAAATATCAACGACATTATTGATGCTTTTAATATTGGCTGACAAAAGCAGTTCTTTCATCCATTTTGGACTTTCTTTTATGGTTACTTCACGAATGATTTTCCCTAAATACAATGGGCATTTATCACTTTTTGAAGATACTTTTAACGACGTTGGTAATCCCCCGTCCGCATATCCTTCATAGGCAGGCAAGGTTACTTTCTTATTTAAAATAGCACCGGTTTCTTTTGCCATCGCAAAGGCAGCTAAACAATCGTTACGATTTGGTGTTAAACCCACATCCAATGTGATATCATCCAATCCTAAATAACCAAGGACATCTTTGTTTCCTACTTCTGCATCTTCGGATAATTCTTCAATTCCTGCTTTTTGGTAATCGGTTAATGATTTCGCATCGACTCCTAATTCCAGCAAGGAACAAAGCATTCCATTACTTTCTTGACCACGAATCACGCCGTTTTTAATTTCTCCTCCCGGTAATTTTGCTCCCGGCAAGGCTACGATTACTTTTAACCCACTACGAACGTTTGGTGCTCCACAAACGATTTGACGAATCCCTTCTCCATCGTTGACTTGACAAACATGCAAATGATCGGAATCCGGATGAGGAATGCATTCCACAACTTCTCCAATCACTAAATTGGTAGCGGTAGAACCGTATTCGATCCCCTCTACTTCCAATCCAGCACAAGTAATTCGATCGGCGACTTCTTCCATCGTAATGTCGCTTAAATCCATATATTGACTGAGCCATTTTTTACTAATTAACATGCACTTTCCTCCTACTACTCAAAACGCTTGAACGTTTTAATGAAACGAATGTCATTCGTATAGAAATGACGAATATCATCAATTCCATATTTCAGCATTGCCACACGTTCTGCTCCAATACCAAATGCAAATCCAGTGCATTTTTTGGAATCATATCCTGCCATTTCTAATACATTTGGATGTACCATTCCAGCACCTAGGATTTCGATCCAACCAGTCCCTTTACAAGTTGGACATCCTTTTCCTCCACACATATGGCAGGAAACATCCACCTCAACACTTGGCTCTGTAAATTGGAAATAACTTGGACGGAAACGAATGGTACGTTTTTCTCCAAACATCTTCTTCGCCAAATATTCTAATGTACCTTTCAAATCACTCAAACGAATATTTTCACCAACAACGAGACCTTCAATTTGGGTAAACTGATGCGAATGCGTTGCATCATCATCATCTCTACGATACACCTTTCCTGGACAGATAACCTTCACTGGAAGTTTTGGCGCATCCTTTTCCAATACACGCATTTGAATCGCTGTCGTATGCGTTCTCAATAATCGTTCCGCATCAATATAGAAGGTATCTTGCATATCTCTTGCAGGATGATCCTTTGGAATATTCGCTCTTTCAAAATTATACAGATCAAGTTCCACTTCAGGCCCTTCCTCAATACTGTACCCTAGCCCAAGAAACAAATCTTCAATTTCTTGAATTACCAAATTCAATGGGTGAACATTCCCTAAGTTTGGTTGATAACCATCCAATGTAATATCAATTTTTTCTGCTTCTAAACGGTCCAACAGTTCCTTCTCTTCCAATTCCTGCTTTTTTGCCTCAATCGCATTTGCCAACAAAGTTTTAATTTCGTTGACCTGAGCACCAAATTTAGGACGCTCCTCTTTAGCAAGATCTTTCATCATTTTCATGACTTCTTGAATTGGTCCTTTTTTTCCTAAATAATGAACACGCAGTTCCGACAAAATTTTACTGTCTTTTGCTTCACTGATTTTCTTTAGACCTTCTTCTCTCAATTCATCTAATTTACTCATAGTTCTATCCTTTCTATTCACTGCTTTCGCAAAAAAAAAAGCACAAGCATAGGAACGTAAATCTACGCGGTACCATCCTATTTCATCTTGCGACACACTCAATTATCATGATAACCGTATGAAACGGGAGAGGATTAACTCTCGCTCACAGGTGAATTCACAAAAGCTTTTTCAATGCATCTTACAGTCGGTGAATGCATCTCCCTATCAAAAAGTGATTTCTGTTACTACTCCTGATCAACGCGTTCTAACATTAGTAATTATAGTAAATTTTACTTTTGATTTCAAGAATAAAGTGCTTTTTCCCCATTCCTTGCGAAATCAAAACAACAAACGATAGGATTCTTTGTTTTCCAACAAATGGATAAAAAAAATGCGAAAACGATGTCAACATTGAAACGATAATGGTATTATTTTCTTACAATGAAAAAAAGTAAATAATAACGGATAACAGGGATACTTTATCGCTTCGTTCGTGATAAAATGATAGTAGAAAGAACAAGGAGAAATGATTTATGACAACAAAATATCCAAATTTGTTTGCTCCGATTCAAATCGGGCAAACAATGGTAAGAAACCGTATTTTTATTCCCCCAATGTGTACCAACCTTTCCCATGATGGATATGTGACAAAGGAATTGGTCGCTCATTATGCCGCTCGTGCCAAAGGTGGTGCTGGTTTGATCATCACCGAAGCCACTATGACACAACCTACCTATACCTACCTTCCTGGTGATATGAAATTAAGCGATGATTCGTTTATTCCCGGATGGAAAGAATTGGCAGATGGGGTACATGAACATGGGGCAAAACTGCTGGCGCAGTTATTCCACCCCGCTTTTATGGCGTTTCCACTTCCTGGAACACCACGATTGATTGCACCAAGCAATGTTGGTCCTTACTATGCAAAAGAAGCTCCTAGAGCCGTCAGTAAAGAAGAATTAAAGATCATTATCCAAGAATTTGGAGATGCCGCACTTCGTGTAAAAAAAGCAGGTGTGGATGGAGTAGAGATTCAATCCTGTCACGCTCATGGATTGTTAGGAGGATTCCTTTCCCCATTATACAATAAACGAAGTGATGAATATGGTGGTGACATCAATGGACGTTTGAAATTACCTTTAGAAGTGATTCATAAAGTTCGTGAAATGTGTGGAAATGACTTCATTATCTCCGTACGTTTATCCGGAGATGAATATAGTGATGGGGGAAATAATTTAAATGATGCTATCTATATTGCGAAGCAAATGGAAAAAGCAGGTGTTGATTTTCTTCATATTTCGGGTGGAAATACCATTAAACGAGGAAGTTCTATTCCTGCACCAGGAACAAAATTAGGAGCACACGCTCATACCGCAGAAGAAATCAAAAAACATGTTTCCATTCCTGTCGCAACCGTAGGTAGAATTACGGAAGCCTGGATAGCAGAAGAATTGATCGCTAATGGCAAAACCGATATCTGCATGATGGGACGTGCCAACTTATGCGATCCGGATTTTGTAAATAAGGCAAAAGAAGGAAAAGAAGAAGATATTCGTCCTTGCATTGGTTGCTTACGTTGCTTAAATGGAATCATGTTTGGAAAAAGGGTCGCTTGCACCATCAACCCTTCTTTGGCAGAAGAAAACGAAGATACTATTTCAGAAGCTGAAGTAAAAAAGAATGTTCTAGTTATTGGAGGTGGTCCTGCCGGTATGGAAGCTGCTTATGTCGCAAGAAAACGGGGACACCATGTCGTATTGTGTGAGGCGAATGATGAATTAGGTGGAATGTTAAGAATTGCCGCGGTCCCGATCGCAAAGCAGGATTTAACACAAGTAATCAAATATATGATACGAAAACTAGCAATTTCCGGTGTAGAAGTGCGTAAAAACTGCACCGTAACCAAAGAAATGTTAGAAAAGGAATTCCACGGTTATGAAATCATTGCAGCCAATGGTGCCAAACCAATTGTCATCAATGCCTTTACCAACTTTAAACAATGGATGACTGCCGATGATATCTTAGCAGGAAAAGCATTCCCAGGAAGAAAAGTTGTAATCATCGGCGGGGGATCGGTTGGATGTGAAACTGCTGACTACTTAGCCCCATTAGTGAACGATTTGTTCCCAAGAAATCGAGAAGTTACCATTTTAGAAATGGATAAAGGTGTCATGATGAAAGAAACGGGTCCAGGAAGAAGTATGCTCGTTCAACGAATGATGCAAAAAGGAATTGAAATGATCTGTTCTGCTAAGGTAGAACGTTGTGAAGAGAATGCTATCTATTACACGAAAAAAGGACAAGAATACTGCATTGATGATGCCGATACACTTGTGTTTGCTGCAGGATATCGCATTGATCCAACAATGGAAGAAATGCTAAAAGCAGCAAACACCCACTACCACCTCATTGGTGATGCAGAAAAAGTTGGTAATATTAAAGATGCGATTACCAGAGGATATGAAATTGCAAAATTAATTTAAAAAAAAGAGGATGTAGTGATACATCCTCTTTTGTGATGAAAGGAAAAAAATGTAATAATGACTCATAAAACGAGAAAGAGATTCATTGTGAAAAAAGCAAGCATCGCTTGAGAAGATTCCTTCGCTATATAAGATAATGAACTGCACTCTTCCTTACGATCAAGCCAAAATTGACATTATCTGTATTTCTGACTTGAAATATCCAACGCGAAAATCAAAAATACAACCGTGATCTCCCTCGTATAGAAAAAGTAATGAAATACAAAAAAAGAAAGAATTCTTATTCGAAATTCTTTCCCTTTTTTAAATTATTTGCTTAATGCGTCTACTAATTCTGCTTTCTTCATTGTGGAGTAACCATTTACTCCTTTTTCTTTTGCAATTTCACGTAATTCAGCAACCTTTAAAGATGCATAATCCGTTCCATCTACTGCAGATGTAGTAGTTTCTGCTACAACAGGTCCATTTGCTAATGCAGCCTTTGCAGCATCACAAATTGCTGCAAATCCTTTTTCATCATGGATAGCCATTTCACTTAACATTTTTCTGTTAATAGAGATATTAGCCCATTTTAATCCGCACATTAATTTAGAATAACTTAAATCATTCATTCTTGCAGCTGCATTGATACGTGCGATCCATAATTTACGCATTTCGCGTTTTAACTGTTTTCTGTCTCGATAAGCATATTTTAATGAATGCATTACCTGTTCGTTTGCAGTACGATACAAAGTGTGCTTACTTCCAAAATATCCTTTCGCTAATTTAATAACTTTCTTTCTTCTAGCGCGTGTTACAGTTCCACCTTTTACTCTTGGCATTCTAATCTCCTCCTATTACTTCTGAAGCATTAGCTTGATACGCTTGTAATCTGTGTTGTTTACTAATGCTGATTTTGCTAAATGTCTTCTCTGTTTTTTTGTTTTCCCGTGGAAACGGTGAGAAGTGTAGGCATGACTTCTTTTTAATTTTCCAGAACCTGTTTTCTTAACACGTTTTGCAAGTCCTCTGTGTGATTTCATCTTTGGCATATATACGTCCTCCTAATTACTTGTTTTTCTTTGGTGCCAGTACGCAAGACAGAGTATTTCCTTCTAACGATGGTTTCTTTTCTACTACTGCGATATCGGCAATCTGATCTACAAAGTCGTTCATGACAACTTTACCAACATCAACTCTGGTGATTAAACGTCCTCTAAAACGCATATCCACCTTCACTTTCATGCCACCTTCAATCCATTTTCTGGCATGATTCAGCTTTGTGTCAAAGTCGTGTTTATCGATATTTGGTGGCAGACGTAATCCTTTTACTTCGACTACATGCTGCTTACGCTTATCTTCTTTTTTCTTTTTCTGCATCGCAAAGCGGTGTTTTCCATAATCAAGAATCTTACATACTGGCGGCTGACCCTTTGGCGCAACACACAATAAATCAAGTTCCTGATCATAAGCTCTTTGCAATGCTTGATCACGCGACATAACACCTAACTGCTTTCCATCAGCATCAATGACGAGTACTTCTCGAAAACGAATCTTTTCGTTTACTAAGTCATCGTTGACATTGTTTGGAACTACTTTTCTGATAATAGACACCTCCACATTCTATAAGCAAATAAAAAGTGAGCGACAGACGCCCACTCGTACACTCTTTCATCCTAATCGATGTAGCGTTTACCTTTGTCCTTGGGACAGCAGGTGAGAAGTGGTCTTCTGCTTTCTACTTACTTTTCTTGCTTGTATATATTACTATTTTTGGGGAACTAAGTCAATAGGAAACGTCAATTTCTTTTCCACAATAGCTCGCTCCCTTAAAAACAAATCGTTCTCATTCGCATAATCCGAAACTATCCCATAGACACCTAGATCTTTCTTTTCATTGATGATGCGAATGGTATTAAGCGTGTAAACATAGACTTTGATTCCTTGATCATGAAACGGCTGTAATGTGGTATCCTCTTTGACCCAACTACTTTTGATCAAAACCGCATCCACATCATGCTCTTTACAGAACAAAGCAGCAGCCATAAAATCTTCCGGTGTTTTCTTTTTCTCCACATATAGCGAATAAATGTAGTGACGGAAAGGATAAATGTTTTTGCATTCCTCATAGTTCTCTTCATAATAAAACTGCACAATGAAGCGATCCAACACTTCCATAGCATCCATCGCTTTGGCTTCTTCAACAATTTTTGAAAGAACCATTACCATGGGTTGTTCCTCATTGTATTTGATATCACTAACCAAATACATATCCGGATGTTCCTTCATAAAAGTAAGTAACATCATCCCATCCGTTGGATGAAATTTATAATCAATGCGATTGCTCATAAATTCTTCATAGGTTGGAATATAACCCTCCTCAAAATCAATTAAATTATTTTCCGTTTCTTGAAAATCATGGGTCAAGATTACCTTTCCATCCCTTGTTAAATTAAAATCCGCTTCAAAGATGCGTTTCCCTTCGGCATAATTTTTTTGTAAAGCATCGATCGAGTTCGTATACGTTTTTCCTTCGACTCCTCCTAAGGCATGAGTAATCACACGATGATCCTCCCAAGTTCCTAGATAATCACTATATCCTATGGAAGTGATCGAAGCAGCCGGAGCATCATGAAAAAACAAAAACACTAGTAACCATATACAAACTGCCCCTAATATAAATACTATGATGATTCCTATTACCTTTTTTCGATTCTTCCATATTTTTTTCTTCATATAATCTAGTGTAAAGAAGAATGTGAAAAAATGCAATATTATGCGTATCATTATGATTCATTCTCTCACACTAGAAATAGAAAGAAAGGATGTTGATGATGAAAAAAATTGGAATACTAGTAATTATCTTAGGAGTGCTTATCACTACGATGAACATAACCATGCAAGCCAAGGAAAATGTTTCTATGAATCTTTTGGTGCAAATTCCCAATGCTTCTCAATTCTATTTGGTTGAAATGAAAGATCAACAAGTAAAAGTAAAAACCATTGAGGGGAATCTCTATACCAAAATCAATGCCCTTCATGGAGAAAAAGCAACCCTATCCAGTATTGACTTTAAGGATTCCTACAACATATTATGTGATACGCTTGAAGATCGTCTTCATGTGAAAATTGATCATTATGTCAGCATTGACATGAATGCCATCATTCAGGCACTATCGCTTCCTAGCGATAGCTATGATTATACGACATTATCTTCTTTGATTTCTTGTGCAAAAATGATAAAAAGTCATTTTAAAATGTCATTGATTACACATTATCGGGATTATGTAAACACCGATTTAAGTGTCAATGATCTTTATACCCTTTATCGCTTTTTTCTTTATGACAAACCAAAAGTGAACTATTATGAATTGCGCTATTTTACTATCAATGAAAAACTAGTCGTGTTGGATACCCAATTTCACCCAACGAAGAAGCAATCATAAATTATCCTATCATAGAAAAAAATAGCAACAGCTGGTAAGCAAGCAGACTCAGCAAATAAGGAGTAATCATCATGATTGCCAGACTAAGCATAAGTAATTTCCAACCATACTCACTCTTTAAGGCAGATAATGTCATAATACAAGGAACACTCATTGCTAAGTAAAGTAAATAGCAAAGTGCTTTTAATGTTGCATGTGGATTTTGCCACAGTGTCGCAATCCATTGCTGCAACGCTTGATCTCCACTTCGTTGGGCATAATACACCAAAAGATTTTCTTTGCTTAATAACCCAAAAGGCAAGGATTGGACAGCGATTTCACTTTCCGCAAATCCAAGGGGAGAAAATAGCGACAAAAAAATATCATGGTTTAATATTGGCATTAAAAAAGCTAAAATCAATGCCGAAAGAAACATCACTTTACTTACCTTTCGGATAAAATGGCGACATTCTTGCGTCGCTTTATGAAACAATAAGGAAAAACGAGGAATCGCATAAGAAGGCAATTCCAACACAAATACTTCTTCTTCGTGATGTTTCGCCATACAAGCACCAATGAATAGCGAAACTAGTATGGAAACACCATACAATAACAATAGCGCAATCACTTGTGCCTTAGGAAAAAAGACATGAAGAAACAATAGAAACACTGGCAATTTTGCGCTGCAAGACACAAATGGAACCATCAGTGCCGTGACTTTTCTTTCCTTTTCATTAGGAATGGTACGACAAGACAGGATGGCAGCAACATTACAACTAAAGCCAATTAACAATGGAATAACACTTTTTCCACTTAACCGGAATAGTTTCATAAAACCATCGAGCAGATAAGCAATCCGTGCAATATATCCACTTTCCTCTAATGCAGCTAATAGAAAAAATACCGCAAATAAAAAAGGAAGAAAACTGAATATACTTACAAAAGCAAACCACAAAGAATCAAAGATGGATACTACCATTGGTAATGTGATTTGATGAAAGATAGGAAACAACAGATGATCCGCCACCGTAGTACATAGAAATACGATGGCATCACTAAACGGTGTACTAATGTAGTATAAAATCGCAATCGATGTCGTCAAAAGCAAAAATAAGAATGGAATGCCAAAGATGGGATGTAGTAACCAACGATCCAAAGTATAGTTTTTTTCTGCCCCTTCCACTTTAAGAAAATAGAGAGCTTTTTCATCAAATTCCTCATAGGCTGGCGAATCCATCACTTCGAAAAAGGTCTCCAAAATTTGTTCGCGATTTTGTAATCCACTATAAAGAATAGGTGTTTTGATTAGCTTACTTAGTTTTTTCATTTCTTCCCGATTAACATTTTCATCGATAAAATTAAGAACCACAACCATGGGAATTTTTAATCGTTTCAATTGTGCTGTTAAATGCAACCCACGCTTTAAATCTCTAACATCAATGATATTAACCAAAAGATCAATCGTATGATGATGTAGATATTGTTTCGCATAACATTCTTCCCCATTTACTACTTCAAGATCATAAATCCCTGGCAAATCGATCAATTCTAATTTCTTATTTTGATAAATCATAGAAACACTTTGTTCTTCTACACTCACCCCAGCATAATTAGCAACTTTCATGGAGGCATTGCTCAAAAAATTGATCCAGGTCGATTTCCCTGCATTAGGATTTCCTACAAATACTAGATTACTCACATGGAATCACCTCTATCTGCATCGCTGCTTGAATGGAAAAGGCAATATGATTACCATCCATTGAAACAAGGAAAGGGTAATGTTTGTGTTTCGCAATAATGGTTACAATACTCCCTTCTTTTAACTTTAAACGTTCCAATTTAATCTTGTTTTTTTGATCCAAATGAATGCGATCGATCACATAGCGATGATTGACATATCCATCACTTAATCTCATAACTCACCTCCCCTCAGTTATAACAGATAAGCTTTGTAGAATGATAGCAATTACAGGATTATTTTCAAGAAAAATTATGAAAATTTATGAAAATTAAAAAAAGATATTTTCATCGAATAAAAAAAGGAATATAATAGTAAAGACTTAATTGTCTTAATAGTTTAGTAAGGAGATTTATTGTATGAAAAAATTAGATTACGTCAAAGAAGCCGTAATTGCTAGAAACCCTAACGACAAAGAATTTCTGCAAGCGGTGGAAGAAGTATTAGATTCCTTGGAAATCGTTGCAGAAAAACGTCCGGAATTATTGGAATCTGGTGTATTTGAAAGAATTGTGGAACCAGAACGTCAAATCATTTTCCGTGTTCCTTGGGTAGATGATAATGGTAAGGTTCAGGTAAACCGTGGTTTCCGTGTCCAGTTCAACAGTGCAATCGGTCCTTATAAAGGTGGTCTTCGTTTCCATCCTTCCGTTAATATTTCCATCATTAAATTCTTAGGATTTGAACAGATTTTCAAAAATTCATTAACTACATTACCAATGGGTGGTGGAAAAGGAGGAAGCGACTTTGATCCAAAAGGAAAATCCGATGGTGAAATCATGCGTTTCTGCCAAAGCTTCATGACAGAGTTATGCAAACACATTGGTCAATTTACAGATGTTCCTGCTGGTGACATTGGTGTTGGTGGACGTGAAATTGGCTACCTGTTTGGACAATACAAAAAAATCCGCAATGAATTTAGCGGTGTTTTAACTGGAAAAGGATTAACTTGGGGTGGAAGTTTAGCTCGTACTGAAGCAACTGGCTATGGATTATGTTATTTTACAGAAGCAATGTTAAACGACCACAATAATTCATTTAAAGGAAAAACCGTTGTCATTTCTGGTTCTGGAAATGTAGCAATCTACGCTTGCCAAAAAGCAACGCAATTGGGAGCAAAAGTTGTTGCAATGTCCGATTCGAAAGGATTTGTTTATGATCCAAACGGAATTAACTTAGATGTTATGAAAGACATTAAAGAAGTTCGTCGTGCAAGAATTGTCGAATATGCAAACGAAGTAGAAGGTGCTACTTACACAGAAGGATGCGCTAACATCTGGACCACAAAATGCGACATCGCATTACCATGTGCAACGCAGAATGAATTAGATGAAGCAAGCGCAAAAGCCTTAGTTGCCAATGGCGTAATTGCCGTGGCTGAAGGTGCTAACATGCCATGTACGCCAGAAGCAATTCACGTGTTCCAGTCAAACAATATCATGTATGCTCCTGGTAAAGCAAGCAATGCTGGTGGTGTTGCTACTTCTGGTTTAGAAATGACTCAGAATTCCATCCGTTTATCTTGGACATTTGAGGAAGTAGACGCTAAATTAAAAGAGATTATGGAAACCATCTATAAAAATGTTTCTACAACCGCAAAAGAATATGGTGTGGAAGGAAATTTAGTGGCTGGTGCCAATATTGCAGGTTTCTTAAAAGTAGCGGACGCAATGATTGCACAAGGTATTTAATTTACAATCGGAAATAAAACAAAAGGCAGGATTCCTGCCTTTTTTCAACGCTATTTTGAGTATCTTTTCTAGAAATTGTTGAAATATCTCCTTTAAAGAGCATGAAAGTAAGTTCCAAAACGATCAAAACCGATACATCATGAAAATGAATCAATCATCGATCTATCCGTTATAAAACTTTTTTATCTAATTGGAACCATCCTTTCATAGTTTACTTTCTAGCCTTCTCGCTTTTGCTTACTAATAATCGAATAACTTTCTCGTTCCCGTAATATGATTTTTGATCGCATTGTAATCTTTGGAACTAATGTAACCATCGCCATTGACATCACCAACAACTAAATTAGTTCCTGACAATGTCTTTGTTTTTGTAATGTGATTTTTGATCGCATTGTAATCTTTAGAACTGATGTAACCATCGCCATTGACATCTCCTAGATTATAGATAATGAACTGATAGTCTTCCAACGTAGCTTGAATTGATTCTTTCTTAGTAAACTTCAATTGATAATTCATCTTCATAAGTCCACTTACCGATAAATCCATAGGGTTGCCATTTGGGTCACAAATACTAATATCATACCATTCATTGCTCAACGAATTCACAATTTCACGATTATAATCGGCATTACTCAAGGAGAAACCAAAGATATAGTTATCACGATACGTCAATTTCTTTCCGGTTAAAATCGTTTTTACTTCGGATGGAATCTGTGTGGCTACATTACCTTTATTATAAAAACAACTAACATCAACGTTCCCAGAAATTCCATTGACTTGCTCACTAGAGCTATATTGCCAACCAAATAATCCATTGTAATAAGTATTATCAAAATTACAGCGGTGGTTGTACTCTGCAATCCATCCTAAATAAGGTAATATCGATGCCGAATTCATGTAATTTTGAATTCGATTCGTATAACTATAAACTTGAACATTATAGTACCCTTTGGAATTTAAATAATGAATAAAAGTAGAAATAATCTTTTCGTATTGTGCAACAGAATTTGGTGCATATACCATTCTTGTTCCATTATGATAAGCATTAAAATTTTCTAAATCATAGTAGATAGGATAATCCATATCATTCAAATTATGTTTTACAATCATTCTCTCAACAAATTGCGCTTCTGCTAATGCTCCTGCTTCATCATCTGCATAGCTATATAAATAAACACCATAAGGAATGTCATTGGCTCTTACGCCTGCTAAATTATTTGCTAATTGAGTATCTTCATAATCACTTCCAAAACCCAATCGAAGTATCGCGCCATCAATAGAAAAAGCATCTCTATTCCCATGTTTTACCGTATACCAATCAATGGTATTTTGCCACTGGCTGACATCAATGACACGTTTCGCATTTGCTGTTCCAATTTGTTCTCCCAAACTATTGTAGAAATACTTTACCCCATTAATCATGGTCCAATCGCGATACGTATCTGCATTGACATAAGAAAATGAAAATAAGCTAATGATAACCACGCTAATGGTTATCATTAATTGAATTCTTCTTTTTTGCATATCCTTTCCCCCTGTATACAAAAACTAAACTTTCTTTTTCTTCAGCATCACAGCCAAGGAAATCGCTGATCCAAATAATACGATTGTTGTTGGAATCAACACAAAAGAAATCATACGATAAAGATTTAATTCCTTTACGTTTTGATCGTATTGTTCTTGCGTAGCGGCAGCTGCTCCAGAATATAATTGTAATACATTTTCACTTTTTTCGTATTGATACAGGTGCGTTTCGCCTTTTTCATTCATTAAATACACTAAGACATAATTTTTAAACGTTTTGTCTTTAAACGTCCAACCTTCCATTTTCTTTCCATCAACTTCCACTTCTTTCAATGTCAGGCCAGCCATTGTTTTACTATCCTCTGGAATTGTAACTATCGCATATTGATTTCCTAATAACGCAATGGGAATATAAATCGAAGTGATTTCTTTTTTCTTTTCATCGTAAATATAGTAATGTTCACTATCTTCTCCATCACTCATATAGAGAACAACAAGTCCTGTTAATGTATTTTTTCTTCCCGTTACTTCTTTACCGTCAATTTTAAATTTATAATCTTCAAATCCCTCTAGTACAGGAGCACCATGCAAAGAAAGAACTCCCATATTTTTATTTCCTGCACCATTTAAAAATATCGTTGGTTCTTCTTCTACATAGGCATTGATTGTATAGGTTTTTGAATCATTTCCTTCGACGGCTTTAACAACGATCTTGATTTCGTTATTTCCCGCCGAAAGCTTATGTTCCCCACTTCCTTCCACACTTTTTCCAGTACCTTCTGTTGTTGCACTAACACTGATTTTTTTGGTTCCTCTTGGCAACGTCATTTGATAAGTTGTTACCTCTGGAGAAAAAGCTGGACTCAGCGTTCCTTCTGATACCGATAGAGAAGCCAATGATAAATTCACTGTTGGTTCTTCTTCCACTACTGTACTTGTGTTAGCAGACCCACCTGAGCTACTTCCTCCTCCAGAATGGTTACCGCTTCCGCCACTTGATGGTTGATTTGAACTTGGCGCAACTACGGATACACTTACCGTTTGACTTCCAGTAATCGGCGAATCATCAATTTTAGAAGTTACTTCATCGGATTGTCCCGGTGTTCCTGTTCGTACCGTTACGGAAGCCGTTCCCGTACTTCCTGCTGTAACGGAAAAAGAACAAGCATCATCACAATATTGTGCACTTGGACTTACCGTTGCATTGCTTCCACTAGCATAAAACATTCCAGAAGCATTTGGTACACTAACATTGACTGTAAAACTTCCTCCTGGTGCAACGCGACTCGTCGAAGCACCAATGGAAAATCCAGCTGCATGCAATACCATCTGGAAACACAATGTCCCAAACAAACATAATACTAATACTATTGATAAACGTTTTAATTTCTTCATTATTCTCCCCATTCCTTTCCTTTAAAATAACTTTTTATTCCCCGTAATGTGATTTTTGATCGCATTATAATCCTTGGAACTAATATAACCATCTTCATTTACATCCGCTCTTCTTAAGGTATCCCCACTCAGCGGCTTACTTCCTGTAATATGATTTTTGATCGCATTGTAATCTTTAGAACTTATATAGCCATCACCATTCACATCCCCCTTTAAATAAGTTGTCGAAGGATTCTGATGATCCGCTTCCTGCACAATGGAAATATAGGCTGCACTTACATACGCATAAAACTTATTAAAATCATAGACTCCATTATCCTGTGTAATGGCACTACGATCACTCTTTAACGTAGGATCACTTTGTATTTGATACCATTTTGTATTACCAGAAACATTTTCTCCATTGACTTCTTTTAAAATGAGGAATGGATAATGTCTTGCCGTTCCACTACAATACAATGAATTAGAAGAACTCGTTGCTTCTTGTCTAATATTTAAAGAATAATTTTCTTCTTTCATACCTATGGTATATTTATTTCTATCGTTAGTTGAAGAATTGGCATCATAGACCAGCCAACAAATTTCAGCTGCTTTTTCTCCCCAATAAGGATCCGAAGCATACTTCACATTAATTCCACTTGCTTTATCTCCCAAATGCGATCCATAATATCGACCAGTATAATCAAGTGGGTCCAAATAGCCCTCAGAAATAAAATAACGAGCATGGGAATAGATACTCATTTGTGGACTGACATAACCATTCGCACTATCCCCAGCACTAGAATCATATGCCGCATGACCAAACAGGTTATTTTTTTCTTGTGCAATACTACTTGTTCCCCAAAGACTTTCGTTTGCGGCAACCCCGAACATCAACAACGCATTGGAGCCATACTCATTTTGATATTGAATAAAATATTGACCCATTGCGCTCATTTTCGAATCCGTCGATCCCACTTTGGAGGCAACAAAGGCATCCAGCATTTCCGCCGTTAGATTCGTTGTAGAACGATGCGATAAATATTGATAGTAATTGTAATAAGGTTGATTAGGATTAATCGAATGCGTTCTGCAATCATTTTTATAATCCTCTATCATTTGGGCATACGTTTGATAAAAATAGTGACCATCATAACTATAGTAAATTGCATTCTCACTCATATAAGACTGCTTATAACCAATCAAATTGCACATCGAATAATAAGGACTTTTGATATCAGTGGTTCCATAATGATACAACTTTCCATTTTTAACATGATAATAGTTGATGGATTTGACTACATTTTCATCATCATAATCAAGAATTTCAACTTCATTCGCATCCACCCAGCCAACGACACCCGACTGCATGAACTTTACCTTAGTTCCTTCACTGTTATATCCTAAAAAAGCTCCATCACTAGCATAATAGCCATTGAGGTAGCCACTTCTGCCACTTTCATCCTCACTATAAAGTGTATTGTATTCCGCACTGGTTTTGGTTTTAAAATTGACCACACCATTCACGATATTGGTTGTTCCACCAATCCCCCCTTGCGATGATGAGACAATTCTTTCTTGTTCCTGCTTTTCTTCTTTCACTTTTTCTTCCATTGCTTCCACATCAAGTTCAACGACATTCCCCTCTTGATCTGTGGTAGTGAAAACATGATCTTCTGGCAACGACGCTCCTACCACAAAGTCATCGTAAACAACTCTGCGATTCCCATTGGAACTAACACCAATGATAAAACCTGCAAACAATGTAATACAAATGAAGATAGTAAGTATTTTTTTCATCAAAATCACCTCGTTGCCACTCTTATCAATTATAACATGAAAAAAAAGAGAATATCGATACATTCTCCCTTTTTTTCCTATTGTTAGCTTTTTTATCTCATTTCATTTCTATGCCAATGAAAAACAGAAACTATTTTTCATTGACATAATAGGTTTTATCCTTAATTTCTTTCTGAATGAAGGATAAGAATTCTTCCTGTGACATTGTGGTTGTCTTTTGAGAACCATGTCTACGGAAACTAATGGTGCGATCATCTCTTTCCTGATTTCCAAGAACCAAAGTAAATGGTGCTTTTTTGATTTGTGATTCACGCATACGATAGCCTAATTTTTCATCACGATCGTCCATTTCTACACGGATACCATGATCTTGTAATAACTTAAATACTTCTCTACTGTATTCTAAGTGGTATTCATTCTTAACTGGAATAATATTGACCTGAACCGGAGCCAACCAAGTTGGGAATGCTCCTCCAAAATGTTCAATCAAGATACCAATGAAGCGTTCCACCGATCCAAAAATAACACGATGCAGCATCACTGGTCTAACTTTTTCTCCATTTTTATCAACATAAGTTAGATCGAAACGTTCCGGTAAATTCATATCCAACTGAATCGTACCACACTGCCATACTCTTCCCAGAGAATCCTTGATATGGAAATCTAACTTTGGTCCATAGAATGCGCCATCTCCTGGATTGATCTTATAGTCTTTTCCAGCAGCTTTACATGCGTTTGCTAACGCTTCTTCACTCTTGTTCCAAGTTTCTAAATCACCAATATATTTCTTTTCTGGGCGTGTACTTAACTCAACATCATAACGTAATCCTAACATCGTATAAACACGATCAATAAATTTCATTAAAGTGACTACTTCACTCTCAATTTGATCGGCTCTCATGAAGATATGAGCATCATCCTGCGTAAAGGTACGAACTCTAAATAACCCATTTAACGCACCACTTGCTTCATGGCGATGTACTTGTCCCAACTCGCCCATACGAATAGGAAGATCTTTATAAGAATGTAAAGCATTCTTATAAACTAGCATACTACCTGGACAGTTCATTGGTTTGATTGCAAATTCACGATCATCCACCATAGAAATATACATATTTTCTTTATAGTTTTGCCAGTGTCCACTGGTTTCCCATAATTCTTTACTCATCATAATTGGTGTTTTTACAAACTGATAGCCTTCCTTTGCATGTTCTTCGTACCAAAAGTTTTCTAATGTGTTTCTTAATAACATCCCTTTTGGCAAGAAGAAAGGCATCCCTGGGGCATATTCACTCATCATGAATAATTCTAATTCTTTTCCTAATTTTTTGTGATCGCGTTTCTTAGCTTCTTCTAATAAGTTTAAATGTTCTTCTAATGCTTCCGCCGTTGGGAAACAACAACCATAGATACGTTGCAATACCTTATTGTCCTTATCCCCTTTCCAATAAGCACCAGAATGCTTTAATAACTTAAAGTTTTTGCACATTTTTACCGTTTCCACGTGTGGACCACGACACAAATCGGTAAAATCACCTTGACGATAACAAGTAATCGTACCATCTTCCAAATTCGAAATTAAATCTAGCTTGTATTCATCTTCATGGAATAGTTCCATAGCTTCTGCTTTAGAAATCTCTTCACGTACGATACGTTTTCCATCTTTACAGATCTTCTTCATCTCTTTTTCAATTTTAGGCAAATCCTCATCACGAATGACATCATCTCCTAAATCAATATCGTAATAGAACCCTTCACTTACTACCGGTCCAACCCAAAATTTTGCATGAGGATATAAATGTTTCACCGCTTGCGCCATAACATGAGCACAGGAATGATTTAACGTATGCAATGCTTCATCATTTTTAAAATCTACCATAAGTTTTCCCTCCTATTTTATATAAAAAAGTCTCAACGCCAAAGGACGCTGAGACTTACGTGGTACCACCTTATTTTATGTATTTTTCATACACCTCTTACATTTAACGCATGTTCCACGGTACACCCTTTCGGGGACAGCTCCAAGGGAGTAAACCAATATCCTATTCAAGAAGTTTTCACCAACCACTTCCCTCTCTACATCAAGAATAAAAGTTCGTATCCTTTTCTTCGCTTTATTACTATTATTTTATACAACTTTTAAAGTAGGTTGTCAATGAAATATA